>JBEGOB010000528.1:0-5570 GCA_041182265.1 Verrucomicrobiota bacterium
GCCACCCAGAAGCGGTAGTTGCCGGTAACGGGCGGCACGATGATTCCTCGGAGACGTTGACCGTAGTTGTCGGCGTAGGATCCGAGTTTGAGCCCACCATTCATCATCGTCGCTATCTGTGCCGGCTTGGCGAAGTTCGCATGGGAGGTCAGTGCGGTGACGGCTGAAGTGCTGATTCCAGTCCAGATATCACGTCGAAAGACTCCAATGTTGCCGCCTTTTGAAAACGGATTCCCCTGAGTCTGCCATTCTTCATAGTTACTCAACCCGTCCTGATCCCAGTCTGAATAGCCACCGTCGGCAGAGTTAATTGACCCGTTGTCTCCGATGTTAAGCCCCACCCCCAGCTCCCAGCTGTCTAGCAGGCCATCATCATCAGCATCAAGAGGATCGAGCTCGTAGCCGCGCAACACAACAGTGCCGTCGGCTAGCTTTCCGGGAATGATTTCGACGGCTGTTTGACCGGGACGGACCCAGCCGACTGACAGGTGGTCCGCGCTCACCCCTTGGCGCATCATTACCTCGATGTAGTAAGACTCTCCGGCCTGAAGACGAATTAGACCGCTGTCCTGGAACGGAGTTGCGGTCCATGCGCGATAGCCGCTCCATGAATGCGCGCTGGCAATTTTCTTTCGGGTGAACTTGCTGCCACCCGCATCGCCCAGCCACAACTGGCTTTGATCGTCGCTTGCGATATAGAACCGGTAATCGCCTGCCACCGGAGCAACGAGCGTGCCCCGCCAGCGCATGAGGTAGAATTCTCCTGTGTTTTGCGGACTTTCGGACTGGCCGACGAAGCCTTTCAGCGGCAGGCCCGAGAGAAACGCTGGGCTGGAGAATACCTTTGGCCATGGCTCCGTCACGCCATTCCAGCGCTCGCTGTTCAAGAACCCGGGAACGCCGATTGAATCGTTCCTGCCGTCCCCATCGGTATCTGCTAATATTGGACTGAGGCCAGCCTGAAACTCAGTTAGATTGTCCACGCCGTCGCCGTCCGGATCACCGGCGGCACCTTGCGTGAGGGATTGCCAAAAATGGTTCTCCCAGGCGTCGGCAAGCCCGTCGGCGTCAGTGTCGACCGAACTCCACGTCTGCTGTGCCACCGCCGCCACGCACCCTGCTGCCAACGCCATCAAGCCACACAACGCGCTGCGCAAGGACGATCTATCGGAGGAAGACAGGTTATAGCTGGTTGACAGGCAGGGTTTTGCGCGCATAAACATTACATCAAAATCTATCCATCGATCGACTGTCACTACCTCAAACGGGTTAATCAGATGTCACACCCGCAACACCCCGCGCTGGCCAAAGAGGACTGCCTACCGCATCATCCGTCCTCATGTCAGGAAAACCCGGAATCAACAACCTTCATGGCATGCGTCACCGTCGCAAAGGTGGTCTTGCCGCATCAGTCGCCGCCGTACACATCCCCGCCAGCCTCGCGGGCTGCGTGGCCTCTTTCATCGAGCACCTCTCTGCCCGCGCTTACTCACCGGGTTCAATCGATGCCCACCGGTGGGCGCTCAAGGGTTTTGTTGAATGGGCCCACACTCAGGGGATCGCAACCCCCGACGGCTTCACCCGCGCCACTCTAGAAATCTATCAACTATACCTGCATCACTACCGATCACCGCGAACGAAGCAACAATTGGTCGTCAACACCCAAATCGCCCGTCTCGGCTGCATCCGTCGCTTCTTCGCCTGGCTCTGCCGCACCACTGTCATCCCTGCCAACCCCGCCGCAGACCTCGATTTGCCGAGAAAACAGGCCAGATACCTCCCAAAATCCCTCAATCCGCAAGAAATCGGCCGCCTACTCGCTCTGCCTAATCCTTCGGACACTTTTGGCCTGCGCGACCGCACCATCCTCGAACTCTTCTACGCCACTGGGATACGTCGCACTGAAATGGCCAATCTCGACCATGGCGACTACGATTCGTCCGGCCGCACCCTCCTCGTGCGCCGAGGCAAAAATGGCAAAAGCCGAATGCTTCCCGTGGGTGAGCGCGCAGCTTGGTGGCTGGACCGCTATCTCGCTGAGTCGCGTCCCCTCTTCGCTTATCTGCCCGTTGAAACAAGCCTTTTCCTCAGCGGCTATGGCACTCGCTTTAGTCCGGCATATCTTGGAAACTGGGTCTCCGGCCTGATGAAAAAGGCTGGCATCGAGAAGGTCGGTTCATGCCACTTGTTCCGCCATTCGTGCGCAACCGACATGCTTGATGGAGGCGCAGATATCCGCTACATTCAGGAAATGTTGGGCCATGCGAGACTCGACACCACTCAGATCTACACCCACGTCAGTATCAAAAAACTCAGCGAAGTCCATGCTCGAACCCACCCGCATGGGCAGTTACTCGCCACCGAAGCACGGCCGAATCCACCATCAATCGAAATTTCAGCTTCCACCGAAGCCGCCGCTGCGCTATTTGCCAAACCAGCTTTGACCGCCGTCTCCTTATCACTCTCAGCCGTCGCCGATGACCTAATGCATGGCGTGGCGAAAAATGCCCGAACGTCTGACGTCGACGATCTCCCACACAGGACTGAGGCGGTTTCATCGCTACCCTTTCCGGAACCACCTAGACCTAGAAACATCCTCAATCTGTTGATTCCCAGTACCGGAGAGGCACGTGAGAAGGTGTCACATACCGGGGGTGTGCCTGTTTACCAATACAGATACTACGACCCCGTCACCGGCCGCTGGCCATCTAGAGATCCGATTGGGGACGAAAGTTTTTTGAGTAGCCTTGCTGTGCTGACTCTCCCGCAAAGTTCATTGGAGAAACTTGGAAATCAGGCCCTTTCCAATCTTTATCAGTTCGTCTCCAATAACCCTGCCAACCTCGTCGATGCGTTCGGGCTATACGAGGTAAATTTTGAGATCGTCACTGAAATCAAGAGAACTCATGGGTGGCTCGTTCCCGCTGCTGCTCGAGGGATTAAAACCAAGCAATGGGTGAAGGTGGAGACCGACACTGGAGACATTGTTGATTCGGGCAATTTTAGCGGAAAGACTTTTGGAGTGATCGGTTCTCTCTCGGATTTCTTTGAAGATGCATGGAAAAAGGAAAGCGGAGGAGACTGCAAGGTGTTCGTAACGATGTCAGGCTACGCGAAGAATTTGGCGAATCCGTTCCTTGGGAGTATCAATTGGGAGTTTGAATTTGAGATCGACATCCCGACTAACAAGGTGACGATCAAAAGCGGGAAGCATGACGGCTTTCCATCTTACAGGGTCTTTTACGGTCCCGAGTTTTACGAGTTTGACGAAATCAGTCCTGACAATCTCAAGGAGCCGATGGACATCAGTGTTCCTTGAATAAAAGCAATGAGTCTTTGGGTAACTTATCTAGTGTCGGCTTTTGGAGCCTCAGTATTGGGATCTCTAGTTCTGTGGATTCTAATTGGAATCCACCCGACATCAACGGCGGGGTTTACGTTGTCGTTGTATGTGAGCATGCTCATTCTCTCCGCGATCGTCATCACGATTTGTTCCTCAGTTCTGTTGTTCGCCATGAAACCTCTTGCTCTGAAGTTGTCTCAGATGCCAACAGCGGCCACCGTCGGGATAACCGCCCTCGTAGGTGGTCTCTCCTACTTCGTGATCAATTTTTCGATAATGCTGCTTTCAAACGACAAGGGAATCGTGGGTAAGTTTTTCGGTACGGGTGGATTCATTTATCCACTCGTTATCGGTTTGATTTACGGGTGCGCGTTTGGGCTGGTTTACAGCAAAGTGCGCAGTTGATCTTCTGAATCGGGTCAGTTTCCGTTCACGATGTCAGACAAACTGACGAAATCTAACTTGTGCTTCCAGGTTCATCCAAAGCGCAATTCCCTCTCGGAAGATCGTCGCTCCGCCCCACCAAACATCCCGGCGTGCTGTCTCTGGGGTCGGTGTCTCTGGGGTCTTTCCCCGCAGCGCGTAACATTGGAATCTGTGGAGGCCCCTGTTCAAGGGAATTTGACTGGCGGGCGGTGATTCGCGGTTCACAGTCGGCGCATGAGGAATGCATTCGTGTTGCTTGCTTTGGCTGGGATGTCGATGGACGGGGGGGCGGATACGCCAGCAGTCGCGGGACTCCCGGCATGGCTTGCCACGCCGCAGGAGGAGCGCAGCGTTGATGCCCCCGGGTTCCAGATCGCGCTTTCCAAAGATGATTCGGAGGCTGCTGCGGCAATGTTGTTTAAGGAGCGCCGTGCCCGGCTTGCAATGGAGCGGAAGGGAGAGATCGAAGGGGTATCGCTCATGGTGGCTGGAAAGTCCCTGCGCTGGTTGGAGAAGACTTTCGGGAACGAGCCTGCAGACGGCCGGAGCCTGTGGATTTCGATGCACGGCGGAGGTGCGGTCCCGCAGGTGGTGAACGACCAGCAGTGGCTGAACCAAGTCCTGCTCTATCAACCGGTGGAGGGGATTTATGTGGCACCCCGCGCACCGACGGATACGTGGAACCTCTGGCATGAGGGGCACATAGATCCGATGTTCCAGCGCCTCATCGAGGACTATGTGGCCGTGCGTGGGGTGAATCCGGACAAGGTCTATCTACTGGGCTATTCGGCCGGAGGAGACGGGGTGTGGCGGCTTGCCCCGAGAATGGCGGACCGGTTTGCGGCTGCGGCCATGATGGCCGGTCATCCGAACGGTTCCTCGCTAGAGGGACTCCGGAATCTTCCATTTGGGATCTTCATGGGCGGCAACGACGGCGCGTATGATCGGAACAAGGTAGCGCTTGAAAAGTCGGCGGAACTGGATCGCTTGGCACAGATAGATCCCGGCGGATACGTCCACCTGTCCCGGATTTACGATGGTCTCGGCCACTGGATGAACGGTAAAGACGCCGAAGCGCTTCCTTGGATGGCGAATTTCAGGAGAAATCCCTGGCCGAAGAGAATCGTCTGGGTCCAAGATAACGTCATTCACGACCGGTTTTACTGGCTGAAAATCCCGGATAGAACTGCGGCGAGGGAGGGCCAGAAGATCGTGGCGACCGTGGACGGACAAACGATCCGGCTGACTGGGGAAATACCGAAAGGGATGACGCTGCTACTGTCGGACGCCTTGTTGGATCTGGATCAGCCGGTCAGCGTGGTGGTGAACGAAAAACTGGTCTCGACCGCCAAACTCCCAAGAACCGCCGCGACCATCCGGCAAAGTCTCGAAGAACGCTTGGACATTCCGGCAGCCGCAACGGCCCTATTCGTCGTGCCGTAAAAGCGCCCGAGAATCCGCCCTTGATCCGCAACAGCGATATGGCAGACGTGTGACGGATGAGCAAGAATCTGACCAGCAAAGCCAGCCACCGGATTTCCGGGAAGCCGGTTCCTGTCGGTCGGGTTTCAAATCCACCGTCACATCCGGGACAGAATGACGGGTTTTCCGACGGATTTCTGACAAAGTCCCCCGTCGTGACCTATCATTCTGTGCAACCCGGAAAATTCAGCAACCCGAAGAATCCCATGAAAATACAAGAATACCCACCAAGTCAGGGCTTCCCGCCCGATCCGCCATCTGGTCTGTCGTGACCGCTTTTGCGTAATCATGGGGTATTCTGGGGTAGTCGTGTTCTGGT
>JBEGOB010000529.1:0-6897 GCA_041182265.1 Verrucomicrobiota bacterium
GACCGTAACTATTCCGCCCCGCGCCGAAAGGCGCATGGTTAAAACGCGGGATGGAGCAGCCAGGTAGCTCGTCAGGCTCATAACCTGAAGGTCAGAGGTTCAAATCCTCTTCCCGCAACCAATGAAAGCCGTTGAATTCGAAAGAATTCAACGGCTTTCGCTTTTTAGGGTCTAAATCAAAGTTTGGGGAGGATGCGTTTTTTTTGAGGCTTCAGATGACTTGGCAAGAATTCCCCATGAACGATTGATCGTGAGGGGAGCGAATTTCCTCCCGACTCAGGAGCGCGAGTGCCACTCATTTTGTGTAAATGATTTTCACGGATCATCAATTGTTGGGCATGCGGTCTTCGTGCCCAATGGCGAAGTGGCTCAGGGAGCATGGCCAGTTGGGCACTTTTTGGGACCATTGCCGCTGGTGTCCTTGAGGTTCTGGTAGAGAAGTTTGCAGCGCGAATCGATGTAGGGGATCATGTGGCCGTGGCGACTGATCTTGCGAATCAGAATCCGAATTTCCTGATGGCGAGGGATGCCATGGGTGACGGAGTTCGTGGGTTTGGTCGGTTCAATCGATGCGGAGAAGTCCGCGTTGGAGGGCGATTCCGACCGCTTCTGCGCGGTCGTGGACGCCGAGTTTCTGAAAGAGCGACTTCATGTGGGATTTCACGGTCTCGTCTGAAATGAACATGGCGGCGGCCATTTCCTTGTTGCTGCGTCCGCGTGATACGAGGCGCAACACATCAAGTTCGCGGGGTGTTAGGGAGGGGCGTATGATGCGGTCCGCGAGACGCGCTGCGATGGCGGAAGGGAGGAAGCGCTCGCCTGCATGGACTTTGCGAACGGCCTCGATGATTTCCTCGCGCGTCGTGTCTTTTAGGATGTAGCCGCGTGCGCCTGCTTCCAAGCCGTTGAAAACATCCTCCTCGTTGTCATAGGTGGTGAGGATGAGGGTTTTGACCTTGGGGTTAATTTTCATCAACTCTTTGATCGTTTGAATGCCATCTCCATCAGGCATGCGGATGTCCACGACCAGCACGTCGGGTGAGGAACTGGCAGCTTTGCGGATCGTCTCGCTGCCGGAGCCAGCCTCGGCAACGACGCTGAAGCCGGGTTCGGCATTCAGGATGGTTGCTAGACCGGCGCGGAGAGACGGGTGGTCGTCGGCCAATAAGATTCGGATAGGTTCTTGCATGATTTAAGTGGGAAGTGTGGCAGAGACCTCGGTTCCCTGTCCGGGTTGGCTGTCGATGGATAGGCTGCCGCCGAGAGCGGAGACGCGTTCGTGCATTCCGGTGAGGCCGAAGCCTTTGCCGACGCGGCTTGCGACGTCGAAGCCTTTTCCATTGTCCATGATTGTGAGGGTGACCCAGCCATTTCCGAAGCGGATGCGGTGTTTGATTTCCGTGGCATCCGAGTGGCGTGCAGCGTTGGTGAGAGCTTCCTGCGCGATGCGCAGGAGTGCGGCCTCATGGTCGGGTGGGAGTGGGCGTGGAGTTCCTTCGATTTGTTGGCTGGTGGAGACTGCGCCGTCGCGGCTCAGTTGAGTGGCATAGCGATGGATCGAGTTGGCAAGATCCGCCTCGCCGAGAGCGAGTGGGCGGAGATTCCAAACGGTGCGGCGTGCTTCGCGCAGGCTTTCGCGGACGAGGCTGCGTGCGGTCTCGACATGGGCCGAGGCGTTGCTGGGATTTTTAGGGATCTGGTCGCGGACGCACTCGAGTTGTAGCGAAATTGAAGTCAGCCCTTGGGCGAGGGAATCGTGGATTTCTCGGGCGAAGCGGCCACGTTCTGCGAGGACGGCATCGAACTCACGGCGCTGCGTTTCTTCCTCGCGGCTGCGACGTGCGCGGGTGAAGCCATAGAATGTTAGGAGGGCGGCGATGATTCCGGCAGCTGAGATAGAAACCGTGCGTGCCGTCCAGAAAGGCGGTGGCGCGAGGACTTTGACATCGGCGCTTGAGCGGGTGAGCAGCAGGAGTGTGTCCTCGACGCGTAGGATGAAACTGCCAATAGGGGTGATTTTTGCGATGCCTGAGATTTCCAAGGTCGAGCCGCGGCGAAAGACGGGAGTGGGTGATTTTTGCGAGTTCGGTAGCAGGCAGCGGAAAATCATTTCCCGGTCGCGGAGTTCGAGCATGGTGCCTTCCGGACTGTGGAATGAGTCGATTAACTCCGCCTTGACGCGGACCCATTCTGCATCGTGATGGGCGTTGAGAGCTTGGCGTGCGGTGAGAGTGCGGGGCTGTGGAGGTGTGGTGATGCCGAGCACATTGGCTCTGCGTGCGCGGATGAATGGCTTCATTTCTCCGGGGCGCGGCCAGCCGATCACCTCGATGACGGTGCCTGGTGAAGCGGCGAGAGGCTGTGCGGTTTGGACCCAGATGCCGCCGCCATCGACTTGCAGGAACATGCCTTGTCCGGGCAATGCGAGTGCGGCGATGCCGCGGATGCGGATGAGATCGTCTGGACCGGGACCATCGACTTGCAGCAATTCATCCGCCCGGACGAGTTTCGGCTCGGCCGCTTGTCGGATGGAGTTATCTAGCAGAATAATATCATTCAGGGAAGCGGTGCGGAGAAAGCGGCTGGTCATTTGCCGGCCGGAGTTGAAGGTGGTGGCGACGACGCCGCGGACGCGGATGCGTGATTCCGCGAGGTCCCAGGGGACGGACTCGTGAGGCAGAGGTCCTTCCAAGAGCACCCGGAACTCGTGGTTATTTGCGAGGCAGGCGAGGATCAAGTCATCGTCGTCCATGAGCACCTCTAGGACGCGTGCGTCAATGCTGATCCAGTCGCTGTCCGCGCTTGGATCTGACAGTTCGAGGCCATTGACCTTGCGCGGTTCAGGGAGGCCGATGTGTTTGATGCGTTCCCAAGTGGCGCCGTGTGAGTTACGGCCCTTGATGACAGGGGCGAAGAGACCCTCGCCGGTGATGCCGGAGACCTCGATGAGATCGCCCTTTTGGGGTCCGTTGGCGTTAGGTCCGGGAGTTTGTTCCACGAAAATCCCGGCTGAGCCGTCGTGGATGAAAAGCGTGGCGATGGAAGGGATGGAAAATGTCACCACGCCGCGAAGTCTCACCGGGAGTCCGGCGCTTGCTTGATGGGGCGCTAGTTCGCGGACCTGCTGGATGGATGATAGAACGGGTGGAGCATCGGGCGATGGCTCGGCGTGAGTGGGGGAGACGCTGAAAAAAAGGCTGGATAGATACGTGACCAGTCGGAGTGCGAGCGAGCGGCCGAGAGTCCGGAGCTGTCCAGGATTCGTCATGAACCGTTAGTGAGCCGGAGTGGTTTGATTTTTGTCAAACTGCTGGTAGGCGAGGCTGATGCACCAGCTTGCGCCGTAGTTCACCCAACCTTCCGCATGGCGGAAAGGGCCTTGAGGTTTGAAGGGGAACATCTCAGAGCCCGGACCGGAGGAGAGCGAGCCGCGGCATGTTTCCAGTCTTGCGCAGACGTTGAGCTTGTGCCCAATGGGCCAACCGCGTTCGATTTCCGGGAATCCCATCTGCGGCATGTGGGGTGCGGCGGCGAGGCGTGGGTTCCTGCCGAAGACAAAGTCCGCGTGCGACATGGCGAGGGCTTGCAGGCGTGATTGGATGCTTGGGTCGTCGATGACCCATGAGGCGGCGGTGGCGATGGCGGGAAAGGCAAGCCAGTTTCCTAGGTCGCTGAGTTTGGGGATTGTCCAGTGTTGATCCTCGTCATAGCGGCGGAAGTCCCAGAGATTTTCGGAGCGGCGGATGGCGACTTTCGCCCAAGCGTGGATCTTCTCCTTGAGTCCGGGTGGCGCGCGGTGAGGGTATTTTTGAAGGAGCCAGACGAGATTGGGAATGCAGCGGTGTTCCGCCATGCGGTGTCCTTTGGTCGAGCGTGGGTCATTCCAGTCGAGCTTATTGATGATGAATTCCGCCTGCATGGCGGCGGCGTCCAGATACTTCAAGGCGTCTGGATGTCGTTCGCGGATGGCGATTTCATGCATGAGGAGATTGGGAACGATCGAGTGGCCGGGCGTGTGGCGGCCCTTGTAAGGGTGGAGTCTTCCCGCCATTGGATTGTTGCCCTCGGGTGGACCATCGTATGTCTGAGGGTGCCACCACTTGTCGATTGCTAGGGATTTTTCCCAGTTTGCGAAGCAAAAGTCGCGGCACTGGATGTAGAATGAGGCTGGCAGCCATTGCTTGAGTTGTGGCCATGCCCAGACGACGTAGGCGATTTGCTCGACGGTTTGTGAGTGGATTTGGCGGGGTTCAGGATCGCCCATGGGGTCCTTGGTGCGCGGCTTTTTTAGATAGAATCCGGCACCCCAATGGATCAGTTTCACCACGTCCGGAGCATCCGCCGCAGGGGGATCCAGCTCTGTGTAATACGCTCTAACTGCATCCATGACCCCTTCGTTTTCGGGGTTTTTCGGATCGAAAACAAAATTCGGATCGAGCACGCGGCGTTTGTCGGCGGCCCAGTCGATTTGACGAGGCATTGCGGCGATGCGTTTGGGATCGGCAGCGTGGAGGAGAACGAGCGAGGGGATGATGGCGTCGTAGTAAGTTCCGTCACGCCACGGGCATCCGCCGAAAGCGCTGGGGTGGGTGCCGGTGACGCTGCGAGCGTCGATGAGGAAATCCACGGAGGCTTGCCAGAATTGCTCTTGCCAGAGGTTTTCGCGGATGAGGAAAGGGTCGCTGCTCGCGGCTTTAAGATCGCCGCCTTGGATCTCAATGACAAACGGCTGTCGGGTGTCGGGGGCTTTGAAATTTGTGAAGTCGCCGATTTGGGATTGGATTTTACCTCGGTGGAGAGGTTCGGGTGCATGGGCGTGACGGATGATGAAGGGGGTGCCGTCCGCAGTGACAGGAGCGGTGAAGCGCTTGGAGCCATGTTTGAGATAGCCGACTTGATTGACGGCGATGATGTGCGAGTCGCGGGCAAGTGCGGGGTCCGTCGTGATGGCGGGAGGCTGCTCTGCGTGCGCGGTGAGCCAGTTGGCGGAGAGGAAAGCCGCAAAGAGCGCCGTGCGAGGCAAAGTCAAAAATTGCATGGGGATTCAGTGGGTTGAGAAATGGGTTGAAGCAAATCCGCCCCCGATTCCTTAGATTTTCCCAAAACCCAAAATGGGAGAATCTCAAGCGGACGGGGGCGGACTTACGATTAAAGTCGCATCAGGTGTGGCTTGTATCCAGATGGGAACACGCATGGATTATTTGAAATTGCGCAGGCTGAGGCAGCTGGTTTCATTCGCTGGGGTGGTTTGTTACTCAAGTTTCACCACGTCCACATTGAGCGAGCGTGAAGCCGTGGGGATTTGGATCCGAAGTTCCGTGTTTTGATAGGTGATGGGGATGGGCTCGCCGGTGCGAAGTAGGGTGGCTTTTTTAAATTTCGGTGCGTTTTTCCAAATCGCCTTCTGGGTGAAAGAGGGCAGGAAATGCAGGTAAGCGACGCCCTTGCCGGTGGTGACCGGGACGTTGACGCTGTCCGGGAATGGGCCCGGCCCTGCGGCGATGACAGACTCGCGGCTGTGGCTCATCCACTCGCCCATTTCGCTCCATGCGGCTAGGGCTTGTGGGGGAATTGAGCCGTCGGACTTGGGGGCGACGTTGGCTAACAGGTTGCCGCCCCAGGCACGGAGGCGGACGAGTTTTTCCACGGTTTCGGGTGCGCTGTCCCAGCCAAATTCTTCAGTGTAAGACCATTTACCGGCGGGCCAGGAGGTTTCGCAGGTTTCAAACCATCCCTTGAAGCGCGTGTCGGGAAGCTTGCCTTCGCTGTCGCCATAGTCGCCGCCACCGCCGTTGCGACGGTTGATGACGATGCCGGGTTGGAGACTGCGGACGTCTGTGTTAGGGATTTCCCCTTTTCCGCCGTCGAACCAGATGAGGTCGATTTCCCCGTAGTTAGAGAGCAGTTCAGTGACTTGGCCAGTGACGAGTGCCTTGCGCTTGGCGTCATGATCCGCAGGCTTTTCCGGGAGCGTGACAGGCTTGTGGTCCATACCAAGCGATGGTCCACGCATGGCGAAGCTTTTGTAGTGGCGGTCGAACCACCAGTCGGGTGGTGAGTAGTAGAGTCCAACTTTCAGGCCGTGTTTGCGGCATGCGGCGACGTATTCCTTGACGAAGTCGCGGCCGCCGAGGTGTTGGCGGGTGCCGAGGTCGCCGTGTGCGGATGGCCAGAGGGTGAAGCCGTCGTGGTGCTTGGTCACCATGACGGCGTAGGTGAAACCGGCGGCTTTGGCTTGGGCGAGTTGTGAGTCGTAATCAACCTTGTCGGGTTTCCATTGCTGGGCCCAGGAGTAGTATGTGTTAGGCGTGACGGTTTTATCCTTCCATGGCTTGTTCGCGAGCATGCCCCATGAGAGATCGCCTGATGCGCCGACGGAGGCGATGCCCCAATGGATGAAAAGGCCGAGGCCGGCGTCGGGAAACCATTGCGCGTCCGGGTGTTTGTTCGAGCTAACAGGCTTCTGCGATGACTGGTCGAGAGCGGCGGCTTGCGCGTCGGCGGCTGGGTCGGCGGAGGCGATTGCGCCAAGGGCAAGGAGTGATAGGAATGTGAGCTTCATGGGATCAGTGGAATCTGGACGTTGGAGCTAATTTTTCCGTTCTTCTTGTAGCCATCGGCGGCACCGAAGAGGTAGGTGGGTTCGCCTTCTTCGATCAAGAGGGCGGGGCGTTCGATGGGAGTGGTGCTTTTTGATCCGTTTGCTAGATCATAGGATTTTTCGAGAACTTTCGGGTGGGCGGCGGGTTTCCATGTTAGACCGTCCTCGGATTGGAAGAGGCAGATGCCGCCGGAAGAGCCTGTGAATGTGCCGACTACGTCGCGAGTGACGGCGTAGTAGCGGTTGCCATATTTCTGGCTGTGCCAGATGAATGGGTCTTCGGCGACCATCCAGTG
>JBEGOB010000530.1:0-7277 GCA_041182265.1 Verrucomicrobiota bacterium
CTCGGCTCGGTGGCTTCCTCGGAGAGCCCCGTCCTTCCCAGCGGCTACGAGCTCGGGGTGGATTTCGTCAACAAGCAGCTGCTCCTCGTCAAATCGGCAGGCGCCACCTCGCCCTACACCACCTGGTCGGCCGGCAAGAACTTGGCCGCCGGCGTCAATGACGGTGCCACGCAGGACCCGGATGGCGACGGCAATTCCAACCTCCTCGAGTTCGCGCTGGGTGGGAATCCGCTCGCCTCGGACGCCACCATCATGCCCGTCGAGACGCTCACCGCGGAAAATCTCATCTTCACCTTTAACCGCAGCGATGCCTCGGAGCAGGAAGTCGCCCTCGGCTTCCAATCCAGCAGCGACCTGACCACCTGGACGGAAGTCGCCATCGGCGCGACCAGTGCTGGCAGTGTGGTCGTGGTGGAAAATGGAGCTGAGCCGGACACCGTCACCATCACCCTGCCGCGCAGCAATGAAGCTGGCGGTAAGTTGTTCGGTCGTCTCAAGGCGGCATTGAATACCGATCAATAATCAGAATCTAACGCAAGCCGTCGCCCGTCACTGGCAGGCGGCGGCTTGTTTCATTTCTTCGTCTCTAACCCGGCGATTTCCCATCACTCCTGTCTCTCAAATCTCAAATCATGAAATCCAAATCATTCCCAAGCCGCGCCAGTCGTCGAACGCGGCACTCCCGGGCCATCCTCGCGACGGGAATCGTATGGTTAGTTGGTCTGCTTTCGGATCGCAGTCTGGCGGGCGGTAGCTTCGATGCCATCGCGTGGGGGACGGCGCAAGCCATCAGCGGCGACAGCGATGTGAGGACGGACGGCAGCCTCGTTTCCGCCTTCAATATCGGGTCCGCCGGGATTAGCAGTTCGACGGTCAATGGCGTGCTGTTCGAAGCGTTTGCCTTCCCGGAAGACATGACGGGAGACACTTTCAATCTCGGCCCGCTCACCTTCTCCGGAACTGCCGGCCTGCTGGTATCGTCGAACGGTCTGGGGGCTGCGACCGGAAACTTCGCCACCTTGAGCGGCAGCTATCAGACGCTGCTGGGGAGTGGTGGATCCGCCTCCAATCTGGGGGCATCCTTCTATCTCACCTTGGACGGCTTGACCGCCGGCCAAGAATACCTCCTGCAATGGTGGAGCAACAATTCCGCAAACTCCTCCTTGGTGACTGAGACGCTAGCTCTATCCGATATCGGTGAGGTCACGGTCGACAGCAACACCAGCGATGCAGCAGGCGGGCTTGGCCAGTATGCCGTGGGCACCTTCACCGCGGAACGTAGCTCGGTCATGTTCGAACTCGCGGGCACCTCGGGCAACCCGCTGATCAATGCCGTTCAGCTGCGCGAGGTCTCCGCCGTTCCTGAACCGACGTTCACCGTGCTGCTCGGTGTGTCTTGCATGGCGGGCTTGATGGTCCGCCGCCGGAGAGATTGAAATTTAGATTTTGAGCTGCGGATGAGTGCTAGGCGCACCGTTCGCACCTGCCGCCGCGCAGGACTGGCATCGTCAGCCAGGGCCTGCGCTCAGGTGGAAAAACGTGGGGCTCAATCTTGCAGCTCACGAATCCAAACATTGCGGAAGCGGACGGGATTTCCGTGGTCTTGCAAGGCGATCGGGAGCTTGTCCGGGTGGGCTTTATACTCAGATGCCGCATGCGGCCCCATCCAACCGGTGCCACCACTCAGCACCACGTGATCTTGGATCAGCACGCCATTGTGAAGCACCGTGAAAGTTGCGCGGCGGGTGAGCTTGCCTGATTGATCGAACTGTGGGCGATGGAAAATGATATCATAACTTTGCCACTCGCCCGGCTTGCGGCACACGTTGACCAAGGGCTTGCTGCGGCCGTAGAGCGCACCGGCTTGGCCGTCGGCGTAGGTCACATTTTCAAAGCTGTCGAGCACCTGCACTTCGTAAACCCCCATCAGAAATACGCCGCTGTTGCCACGTCCCTGACCTTCGCCCTCGACTTTGGCTGGGGCCGCCCACTCGACGTGCAGTTGGCAGGAGCCGAAGCTTTGTTTGGTTTGAATGTAGCCCGCCATTTTCACTGATTCCAGCGCGCCATCGACCACTTTCCAACCACTTTGGCCGCCTTTCGTGTCCGTCCAATTTTCATGCAGCGCCTTTTCACTGCCATCGAAGAGCACCACTGCATCCGCAGGTGGGGCGAAGAATCCGGCAGGCTCGCCCGGCGCGACCACGGGCGGCAGCGCTTGCTTGCTGGTGTCCGTTTCGTGCACCTTGATTCCATCAATGAACATATAAAGCACGTCCTTGCCTTCGTTATCCTTGCGAACTTCCGTGGTGATTTTCGGATGGCTCATGTCTTCCTGAGCGTGACTGAGGTGGGTGGAAGCGGTCATGGCAATCGCGGTTATCGCTGCAAAACGTGCGTTCACCTTTAAAAACGCATGGGGGGCAAATTTGATTTTCGGGTCGGTCAGATTCATGAAATTACGAGATTTGTGGCGAAAACATGCTGAGTTCTTGCCTATGCAACAAGCATTTTCTCAGCTTTAGGGCACCTCGAAAACGCATCTGCGAGCCAACTCGCATTTCACTCAGAGGCTGGGGCCGACTGAGGAAATCGCGGCACCTTCGCGCGGTTCTCTTCCCAATCGTCTCGCAAAGATTCATCAGGGTGACTGAACATTAATCTAGGCGTGAGATATGCGCGCTCGTGGCTGTTTATGATACTCAAGTAGGGTTTTACCCCATAGCGGTTTGATTCTATCGAATCTAGGGTGTTGCCTATGGAAATATCACCAACCAACTTCATGAAAAACTCCGCTCAATGAGTGCGGGGAGCAGACAATAATCTCCTATGATTCATCAACCCTATAGAGATCTAAGATTATGTTAGTGACTATTGCAATTATTCTCATCGTCCTGTGGGCGCTGGGACTCGTAACCAGCTCAACGCTGGGAGGATTCATCCACATTCTGCTGGTTGTCGCCATTGTGATCATTCTGATTAGAGTGATTCAGGGACGGCGCATCCTGTGATTTTGTGAACCATTCAATCTTAGGGTGTTTGTCACAGGATCGTTTTTAACATCTACCCACCTATTTGACATGTATGTGAAAACTACTGCCGCCATCGTTCTGATCGTCCTTGGAGTGATCGTGCTTGCCTATTCAGGTATCTCATTCACGACACCAGGTGAAACCATACAATTTTTCGGAATTCGTATCGAGACGCGAGAGACTCACTTTATTCCGCCCATTTTTGGTGCCCTCGTGCTGGTCGGTGGGATTGTGTTGTTGCTCATCAAACCGCGTTCGGTCTGATGCCGTTTAAACTTGAAGCCTCACGAAATCAGTCGATCGGAAATCGTCGAGAATGCATCTGCAACCCAGACCTTGGCTTGCTTCCTTTGGGGAGGGTGAACTGGGGAAATTTTCGGTGGATTCAAGCGGCCAGTTTGGATGAGATGCGAAGGAGGCGGATGCGCCTCCTTCGCATCTCAGGTGAGAATTAGCGACGGCGGCGGAGAAGTCCGAAGGCACCGATCATGCCGAGAAGCGCGGTGGACGGCTCTGGCACCACCTGCCAAGTTCCGATCACTCCGCCGTGGGAGGCGAGGAAGCCAACGTTGACGTCTCCGGTGGTTCCAACGGCAGGGAGTTTGGTGAAGGCGGACATGTCCACCGTGGAACTGCCGGTGAAGGGAGCTGCGCTTGTGACGAAATTTTGGTCGTCCACATTTGGCGCGCTAACATTATAAATACTCAGATCCACGCCGGGAACAACATCAGGATTGTTGAATGCGAATGTGACCATCTCGTTGTAACTGGCGCTGGTCCCCAGTGCGGTCCAGTTGCCGGTCAGTTGCAGTGGGTTTGACAGGGGGATAGACTCGTTCGCCGTGAAAAAGTTCCGGAAGGAAATTCCGCCGTAAAAATTCACGGACAGATCCTTGGCCACAAGTGAGTTGTTGGCAACGCTGGTGATGACGACCGCTGCCGGATTCGCGATGTCAATGGTCACGACAAGCGCGGCTTGCGAGGACGCAGCGCTTAAGAGAAGCGCGGCTGATACGAGTGATTTGATTTTCATAAAGCGTGATGAGCTTGAAAAACCGACTTCTGATGAGCAACCGCAAAATACGTGAGAAGGGCGATTGCGCATTGCGCCAAGTCGGGCTGACATCAGAGGCTCAGCCGCCGAGGTAGCTCATTTCCGACTTGGGGCGGGTGCTGCTGCCGCGCTCTTCGGAGTAGCGGTCATGGCGCGCTTGCCAGATGGCGCGCACGGTGGATCCGAGAATTTCCGCTGGGGCGTCGCTGCGCAAAATCCCTCGCAGATCGTGCCCTTCTGACGCGAAGAGGCAGGTGAAAATTTTCCCATCGGCGGAAAGTCGGAGCCGTTGGCAATCGCGGCAAAAGGCATGGGTGACCGAGCGGATCAGGCCGATTTCCCGCGCGCTGCCTGTCATGCGCCAGTGAGCGGCGACCTCGCCGCGGTAGGCGGGGATGCGTGGGACGAGCTCGAACTCGCGGGCCAGAATCGCGAGGATTTCATCGCCCGCGACCACTTCGTCCAGTTTCCAACCGTTGGTTTCTCCGACGTCCATGTATTCGATGTAGCGCAAATCCACGCCGCTCGCCTTGGCCCAGCGTGCGAGTGGCAAAATCTCGCTTTCGTTGACGCCACGTTGGATGACTGAGTTCACCTTGACGGGAAGGCCGAAGGCGATGGCGGATTGAATGCCGGCGATGACCCGCTCGACCTTGGCTCCGACGCCATTCATTTTTGCGAAAATCGTCGGGTCCATGGCATCCAGGCTGACGGTGACGCGGTTGAGCCCAGCGAGGGCGAGTTCCTCGGCGTGGTGGGCGAGGAGCACGCCGTTGGTGGTGATGGCGATGTCTTTGATGCCCTCGATGGCGGCCAGCATGGCGACGAGATCGGCGAGGCCGCGGCGGAGGAGTGGCTCGCCTCCCGTGAGGCGGATTTTCTCGATGCCCAGAGGGACGAGGGTGTGAACGAGCGTGACGATTTCCTCGAAGCTCAGAAGTTCATCTTTTGGGAGAAATGCGTGGGTTGGCCCGAAAACTTCAATGGGCATGCAATAGCGGCATCGGAAATTGCAGCGGTCCGTGACGGAAATCCGCAAATCTCGCAAGCTGCGCCCGAGTCGATCCATTGGAATGTCCATTTTCCGAGCTTAAAGCAGCCGCCGGACCAAGCGCAACCGCAAGCGGCGTGGCACGGAGTATTCGCCGTGAGGGTGCGCTATTTTTCGGATTTCTCAAAAGCAGGATTTCTGCTATCCTAGGGGTATGAAATTGATCCGTTTCGGCGAACAGGGGCGTGAGTGGCCGGGAGTTCTCTTGCCGGACGGGCGCCGGGTGGATGCCAGTGGCGAGTTTGCCGACTACGACGAAGGTTTTTTCGCCATGGGTGGCTTGGAGGCGCTGGCGCAGTGGGTCGCGGATGGCTGCGTGGGCGGTGGTGAAATTGATCCTCTGATGCGGCTTGGCCCACCGATTGCGCGGCCTTCGAAGATCGTCTGCATCGGGAAAAACTACTTGGAGCACGCCAAGGAACTCGGGGAGGGGATTCCTAGCGAACCGACGATTTTCATGAAGGCAAGCACCGCGTGGAGTGGGCCTTATGACGATGTGGTCATCCCGCGCGGGTCCACGAAATTGGACTATGAGGTCGAGCTGGCGGTGGTCATCGGCAAGACGGCGAGCGATGTCGATGAGCTGGAATCCTTGGAACACGTCGCGGGGTATTCGACGTTTTGTGATTATTCTGAGCGCGCATTTCAGAAGGAAATGGGCGGCCAGTGGACCAAGGGGAAAAGCGCGGACACCTTCGCGCCGATGGGGCCGTGGCTGGTGACGGCGGACGAAGTTTCTGATGTCCAGCACCTGCGCCTCTGGTGTCAGGTGAATGGCGAGCTGCGGCAAAACGGCTGGACGGGCGACATGATGTGTTCAGTGAGGCAGCTGGTGAGTTACGTCAGCCGCTTCATGACGCTGCTGCCGGGCGATGTTTTGGCGACGGGGACGCCGGGCGGAGTGGCGATGGGGATGACGCCGCCACGCTATTTGCAAGCCGGGGACTTTGTGGAATGCGGGGTTGAGGGATTGGGAGAAATGGGTCAGCGTGTCGTCGCGAGGCGGTGACGATGAAGAGATCTTTTTCCAAAACAAGGCGGTCGATGGTGCCGTGGCCGAAGCCGCCGGGTGGTCCGCATCGGGTGGTTTGTCATTTTTGCGATACGCTGCATGAAGCACGGCCGCTGCCGGAGGGCACGGCGGCGCGCTGCACGTGTTGCGGTGCCCTGCTCTACCAGAACCGGCCGGCCTCACTGGCGCGGGCGACGGCGTTTTCTCTCACGGGCTTGGTTTTGATGGTGGTGGTGCATTGGTTCCCGTTTTTGACGATGGATGCGGCGAGCATCCGGACCAGTCTTGGATTGGTCGCTGCCGCCCGTGCTTTGGTCGATCAAGGGAGCTGGGCGTTGGGCTTGGCCGTCGCCTTGTTCACGATTGTAACTCCGCTGACCTTGGCGTCCGGCTTGATCTACGTCTGCGCCCCGCTGATGTTCGGCCGCGCCGCGCCGGGCGCATGGATCGTCGCCAAGTGGCTGAATCGTGCGGAGCCGTGGAACATGATTGAGGTGTTTTTACTCGGGGTGCTGGTGAGTTTGTTGAAACTCAATATGGTGGCGGATGTCCATTTCGGCATGGGGTTTTGGGCCTTCGCCGCGTTGATGCTGTGCATGGCCGCCGCAGTTTCTGGCATTGATCGGAATGAATTGTGGGATCGCTTGGAGGTCGCGAGATCATGAATCGGAACCTACCGAGAGCTGCAAATCAAGGGTTGGCGGGCTGTCACACTTGCGGGAAAGTTGCCCCAGCGAGCTTAGGCGACTGCCCGCGCTGCGGCACACCGCTCCATTTGCGCAAGCCGAATAGCATCCAACGCACGGTCGCGCTGATGATCGCCGCAGCATTGCTTTACATCCCCGCGAATTTGCTGCCCATCATGACCGTGGTCGAGTTGGGCGATGTCACCGAGAATACGATCGTTGGCGGGATGATTTCCTTTTGGAAAACCGGCGCGTATCCGATCGCGATCGTGATTTTCACGGCCTCGATCTTGATTCCGCTCTTGAAAATTGTGGCGCTGTCGTGGCTGTGCTTGGCGGCGTCTGGCAAGTTGCACCCGTCGCCTGGGATGCTCGCGAAAATTTATTGGTTCACGGAGTTGCTCGGGCGTTGGTCGATGGTTGATATTTTCGTGGTTGGGAT
>JBEGOB010000531.1:0-2618 GCA_041182265.1 Verrucomicrobiota bacterium
ACACAGAAAGGAGATGCATCAGATGTAGACTTATCCACAATCGAGTAGCCAAAAATACCTTTAAACCGGGTGGCTCAATATTCGATTGGAATCTGGCTCAGTTTGTCGCTGGAATTAACAGTCAACAGCTTGCGTACACCGTTGGAACACTACTTGTTCAGACTAGAAGATCACTGGCTCGCTCACGGGTGCGCCGAACTCGGTTTCAAGAAAGTCGAAGTCACAGCCCTGGTCAGCCTGCAGGATGTGGCGGCTGAACATCCAGCCGTAGCCGCGCTCGTAGCGCGGTGGCGGTGGCGTCCAAGAGGCCTTGCGACGGTCGAGTTCCTCCGCATCGACCTCGAGATGAATCCGTCTGGCCGCCACATCAACTGTGATCAAGTCGCCGGTCTTCACAAGTCCAAGCGGTCCACCAACATAGGATTCAGGTGCGCAGTGCAATATGCAGGCGCCGTAGCTCGTTCCACTCATGCGTGCGTCAGACAGTCGGATCATGTCACGGACACCTTTCGCCACGAGCTTGACAGGTATGGGCAGCATGCCCCATTCGGGCATTCCAGGCCCACCAAGCGGACCTGCATTTCGCAAAACCAGTACATGATCCTCGGTGACATCCATGTCAGGGTCATCCGTTGCAGCTTTCAGCGAAGGGTAGTCATCAAAGACGATTGCAGGTCCCGTGTGCCGTAGGAACTTCTGAGCGCAGGCAGACGGCTTGATGACACATCCGTGCGGCGCAATGTTTCCACGCAAGACCGCAAGGGCGCCTTCGCGATAGAGTGGATCTTCCACCGTGCGAATGACATCGTCGTTGTACACCTGCGCCGAGGAGATATTCTCGCCAAGCGTCCTCCCGTTTACCGTCTGCGCGCTCAGGTCCAAATGTGAACTGATACGGTTCAACATCGCCGGCAATCCACCCGCATAGTAGAAATCTTCCATGAGGTATGCATTGCCACTTGGTCGGATGTTTGCGATCACCGGCACCCTTCGGCTAGCAGCGTCGAAGTCCTCCAGATCGATGGGACAGCCCGCGCGCCTAGACATGGCGATGAGGTGAATGATCGCGTTTGTCGAGCAGCCCATGGCCATGGCACAGGCGACACCGTTTTCGAAACTTCTGCGCGTAAGCAACTTGGCAGGTGTCAGATCCTCCCACACCATCGCGACGATACGACGGCCACACTCCGCACTCATGCGCACATGGCCAGCATCGGGTGCCGGAATCGACGAAGCACCAGGTAAGGTGACACCGATGGCCTCAGCCAAACCCATCATCGTGGCTGCCGTTCCCATGGTCATGCAGGTGCCGTGGCTGCGGTTAACTCCTGCCTCGACTTCCTCCCATTCCTTCTCACTCATTCGGCCAGCACGGCGTTCGTCCCAGTACTTCCAGTTGTCTGTGCCAGATCCAATCACCTTGCCCTTCCAGTTACCTCGCAGCATGGGCCCTGCAGGCAGAAAGATACAGGGAATATTGATGCTGAATGCACCCATGAGAAGCCCCGGGGTCGTCTTGTCGCATCCACCCATCAAGACTACCCCATCCACGGGATGACTGCGGATCAGCTCCTCTGTCTCCATCGCCAGAAAGTTGCGGTAGAGCATGGTCGTCGGCTTGACCATCGTCTCTGAAAGGGAGATGGCTGGAAGCTCTATCGGGAAGCCTCCCGCCTGAAAAACACCTCGCTTGACATCCTCCACACGCTGCTTGAAATGCGTATGACACATGCTGATATCGGACCAGGTGTTGACGACAGCAATGACAGGCTTGCGCTTCCAGTCTGCAGCGCTGTAGCCCATCTGCAGGAGGCGGGAACGATGGCCGAACGATCGCAGATCGTCGGGAACGAACCAGCGCGCACTGCGAAGGGATTCATAACTACGGCGGGTCATTCGATGCTCCTTCTACTTTGTTGGTGATGTATATCTCGTCCAGAAGAGTCGAGTTGCCCCTGCACTTCTAAGTTCCCGACGACTTCGTCCAACGCCACTTTGAGTTGTGGTGTGGTCGAACACTCGCCTGTTGAAGGAAATCGCAGCGGCAGCGCATACACGCATCAAATTGGTCCTCAGGCGTCATTAGAGACCTCTCTCTGCCTCGGAGCCGTATTCACCGATGTCTGCCACCATCCCCCTGACGGCAGACCTCGGGAGAACGATTCTTCCTTCCAACATGCCACTGCCCCAGGCCATTCCCTGGCGCGGGACTGACCCGGGCCGGAGCCGACGTCAACCCGCATCTTGTTCGTGAGGCCCGAATCTCGACCAGAGAAACCGGGGTCACTTTCCTTTGGGTACGTACTTCGCCCAGACCTTGTCGAGGTCGCCCCGCTTTTCCAGGTTGTCGACGATCGCGTTGAGTGCCTCACGTAGCTGTGGGTCAGTCGACTTACGTATAGCTAAGTTGGTCTCCGCCAGCTTGCTGGGCGTGGGTATGACGAAAGATCCACGCTTTCGTTGTTGGATGTACTTGCCTGCCTCCGTCGAACTGCAAAGTGCCACCTCGCTGCGACCACTGTCGATCTCCAATATCAACGTTTCAAAACTCTGAACCAGAACCCATTGGACGTTGCGAAGTTCCTTCTCCATTCTCCGGTAGGACGAAGTTCCATCCA
>JBEGOB010000532.1:0-5077 GCA_041182265.1 Verrucomicrobiota bacterium
AACGCTGAACTTGTCGCAAGAATGAACAACACGCTAGGACTTACAAAAGCTCCCGATGCTCGCTTAGGTCTCCGAAAGAAATTAGGTCTGAATCATTCCGAGGAACCAGTCACCGCGAGTAAGCCCAAGCGCGAGAAATTGGCCGTTGAGCTTTTAGCTCATTGATCTTCCGACCGACCGAGAATCCCAAGCCGTCCACCTCCCGAGGGTGGGCGGTTTTTCCTTGTCCGGCCTTGTCCGGCCTTGTCTCGGGACATGGTAACGACTGAAACGCTACGTCACACTCGAAACGTTACATCACGCAAAAGTTGCTCCCAAGTTATTCACAACCGCCAAGCGGTGAAAATTGGATCCGCCTTGTCTCATCATCCACCACGCGTCACCGATCACGATTTAACCAGGCACTCGACCACCTCGTCCACCTCGTCGGCATCACCTCGAAGGCATCGACGGGAGCAGACAAAACCACCCACCGTATTTTTTAAGGTGAGTTTAAGGTTTTCGCTAGGGATTTCCGCTAGACTTTTTTTCGTCATAACCCTTTGAAAATCAAAGAGAGCCGCTGGTCGGAATTGAACCGACGACCTATTCATTACGAATGAATTGCTCTACCCCTGAGCTACAGCGGCGTTTCACCGAGATGAAACGGGAATTTGTCTGGAGCGCTTTTGAAAAACAAAGCGGTAACACAGAACGGCGGTGTTTGTAGCAGGTGACTTGCGCTTGGCAATTTCAAATTCTGAACAAGTCGGAAAAGCACGAAATTCCCATCCAAGGCCCGCCTCATCCCGTTGTGGAGGAGGCGGGCGGAATCACTTGGGAAACTCGACGAAATTAGCGGTCGAGGATCGAGTTCCAATGCTCGATATTGTCCTTCTGCGACTCAAACAACGCGGTGGTGTCTTCGTGAATGGTGATGGAATTGATCTTATCACCCTTCGCGATTTTATTCACAACTTCTTGGCCTGTAATCACTTCACCAAAGACGGCGTGCTTGCCATCGAGGTGGGGAGTCGGAAGGTGGGTGATGAAAAATTGGCTGCCGTTGGTGTTGGGTCCGGCGTTGGCCATGGAAAAAATTCCAGGCTTGGAGTGCTTGAGTGAACGATCAATTTCATCCGCAAACCGGTATCCAGGACCACCCGAACCCGTGCCAGTTGGATCGCCACCTTGGATCATAAAATTCGCAATAACGCGGTGAAACGCCACGCCGTCATAGTAACCGCGCTTGGCAAGATTGAGGAAATTCGCGGTGGTGACCGGGACTTGAGAGGCGAAAAGCCGGGCATTGATGTCGCCAGCGCTGGTGTGAAGTGTGATTTTGATGTCAGACATGACCGAGAGACAACACAGGAACGACGCGTCTTGCAACCTAAGCTTGAGCGAACAATCCGCGTTTTACGCGTGCTGTAGAGATTTCCCGTTTCCACTTGCGCAGGGGGAATCGCAGGGGTATCGGCAGCGATATGAAATGCCGTGCCGCCTTGATGATCGCCAGCGCCGTGATTTTTTCCAGTTGTGACAAGAGAGAAGAAGTGACGGTGACAGAGACTCGCCCGGCGACGACTCGCGATGCGAAGCCCCGGTTGTTTGCGACGAGTGACGAGCGCTTCCGCGATGCCAAGCCAAGCCCGGTCAAGGGTGAGCCGCCCGCCAAGTGGCTGGCGCTGCCTGCATCGCAGTTCCGGCTTCTCAACTATCGTTTTGGTGAGAGTGGGATGGGCGAGGTCTGGGTTTCGCTCTCGGCAGGCTCAGTTTTAGACAACGTCAACCGCTGGCTCGGACAATTCGGCGCGGCCAAGCTCGACCAAGCCGACCTTGAGAAACTTCCGTCAGTCGCCATCGCCGAGACCCAAGGAGTCTGGGTGGAGGCCAGCGGCGAGTATGCAGCGGGAATGGGCGCAGAACCGAAGCCGGGCTTCGGGCTGGCCGGCGTGGTCACAAAAATGGGGGATGAGATCCTCACAGTGAAAATGGTCGGCCCGCAATCCGAGGTGGATGCAGCGAAGCCGCTCTTGGCAGAATTCGCCAAATCCCTGCGGAAAGCTGAATAATCCCACTTATCTTCACCGTATTTCCCACCGCTTCTCACCCAATCATGGAACGCTCCGAAACTCCACCCTCTGCCAAGCCCGCTCAATCATGGCTTGGCAGAACCGTCGATGTGTTATCCGGCTTTGGCTTGGCGACGATCACCCTGCTGCTGCTCGGTGTGCTGACGTGGTTTGCCACGCTCGAGCAAATTGACAACGGGCTCTATCCGACACTGACCAAATATTTCCACTGGAAGGCTCTTTTTCTGATTCCAGAAGTGAACGGCAAGATGGTTCCCCTGCCCTTGCCCGGCGGCTACTGGGTGTCCGCCTTGCTGCTGGTGAACATGATCCTTGGCGGCATCATCCGCATTCGTAAAGGTTGGCGGCACTATGGCAACTTGATCGCGCACTTCGGAATTGTTTTCATGCTCCTCGGCGGTGGAGTGGCCCACCATTTCTCGGAGCGCGGGAACATGGCGATCGGTGAGGGCGAGTCGAGCAACACAGCGGAAGACTACTTTGAATACGTCGTCGAGGTGGCTGAAATCATTGATGGAAAAGCCGAAAAAATCCACGTGATCCGCGGCAAAGACATTGACGATCTCGAAGGTGCTAGACTCCGGACTTTCCGCATCCCTGAGATGCCCTTTGACCTCCAACTGACGGGTTACATGAAGAACACCGTGCCGGTTTCCGCAACGGAGCGCGCACCCGCACAGCAGCAGGAAATCGTAGATGGGTATTTCCTGATGGAAAAACCGAAGCTGAAAAAAGCCGAAGAAGCCGAGCGTTACACGGCGGGATGTTACGCACGGATTCTTGGACGCGATGGATCGAAGTCCTCGCCCTTTATTCTAGCGGGTGCGAGTTTCCACCCCTTTGCCTACCGCCATGAAAACCGGATTTTCACGGTGGACATGCGCAAGCGTTTGTGGCCGATGCCCTTCACGGTGCAACTGGACAAGTTCACCGCAGACTTCCACCCCGGGACCATGCGCCCCGCCAAGTTTGTTAGCGAGGTCACCCGCCTTGAAAACGGGGGTGAGGCGAAGGTCACCATTCAGATGAACGAACCGATGCGGTACGAAGGCCTGACGTTTTTCCAAGCGAGCTACGGGCCGCCCGGCGCGGGCCCCGGTGAAAAAATGTATTCGGTTTTTGAAATTGTGAAAAACCCGGCGGACAAGTGGCCGGAATACAGCTTGTGGATCGTTTCCGCAGGCATGCTTCTCACGTTCCTCATCAAACTCGGCTCTTTCCTCGGTGCCAACTCACGCAAATCCCGCAATGTCTAACCGCTCATCCAAAGTCGGTCGCTGGATCGCCGCTGTGCTTGCTTTGCTCGTACTCGTCGCGATTTTCGTCAATCTCATCGTGGATAATATGCCGAAAGGCGAGGTCCGCGTGGTTGAAAACTATCAGCCGTGGGAAGAAAACGTCCTGCAAATCGCGGAAACACTGCCCATCCAAAATGGCGGCCGGATCAAGCCGCTGTCCACCTACGCCGGCTTCACGATGCTGAGCTTGCACGGCGCGCGCTCGATGAAAGTCGAGTCCAGCGACGGCAAGACTCACAAGATCAACCCGACAGGCTGGCTGATGGACACGCTCTTCCGCCCGCAACTCGCGATCAAACTGCCGACTTTCCGGATTGATAATTCCGACGTGCTGAAGGCGATCGGGGTGAAGACTCGCGGCAAGCGCGACCGCTACAGCTATGAAGACATCGAGCCCGGTCGCGACAAATTGGTCGAGCTCGCGAAGACGTATGAGAGCATCGAGAAAGACAAGCGCGATCCGGTGCAGACGCAAACGATCGACTTGGCCTACAACCTCCGAAACTACGAGAGTTTGTTAGGATACTTTGGCTTTGCGCGATTTGGTGTAAAACTTGAAGGAACTGGCAAAGACGGTGGTCCGGACCAACGGGCCGATGTGAGTGCGGTGATGATGACCGCCCAGCAAATCCGCGAGCAGGTCAAGCAGGCCCAAGCGCAAGGCAAGCCGTTGGTCCCTCATTTGCAAAGTTTGCTGGAACAAGTCTTCGACGCAGCGAACTTCGCGAAATACGGGCTTTTCATCCTCCCTCCTGCCGAGCCGAAAGAAACCGTCTGGCTAAGCGCGGGAAACTCGATTGCCAATGCCCTAGGCGACACGCCGGGCAATGCGCAGGTGCTGATTTCCGACATTCAAGCGCTGGAATCCACTGCGCGCTCCGTCGGCGATTCACCAGCGTTTTTGAAGCAGTTGACCGCCCTCCGCGACGCGCTTGCCAAGCGCGCAGAAGCACGGGGCGAGTATGATCACATCGCCATGGAAGCTTCCTACTATCGGAAAAATTGGTTTCTCAATGCGATTGCGTTCTTCATCATTGGCACGCTTTCCGCCTTCGCCATGTGGACAGTCGGCCAAGGCAAGGCAGGGCGGATTTTCAGCGGCCTGACGCTCGCTGCGACGGCAACTGGCTTGGTGCTGTGCACCATTGCCATCGTCAAGCGCTGCATCATCATGCAGCGGCCGCCCGTGGGAAATTTATATGATACAATCATCTTCATCGGCTCAACCGCGGTGATGATCGCTTTGATCATCGAGTGGATGACCAAGCGACGTTTCGCCTTGGGAGTCGCGCCGATTCTTGGAGTTTTGTTGATCGTTCTTGCGCGGCGTTATGAGGTCGGGGATGCAAAGGACCACATGGACCCGCTGGTCGCCGTGCTCGATTCTAACTATTGGCTAACCACCCACGTCATCACCATCACCCTCGGCTATTCCGCAGGCCTGTTGAGTGCCTTTCTATCATTCAGCTATCTGCTCATGCGCGGCTTGCGCTTGGACGAGGGCGACCGGGAAATCCGCCGTGCCTTCAGCCGCGCAGTTTATGGGATGATTTGCCTAACGCTCTTCCTATCCTTGGTTGGGACGGTGCTTGGGGGGATTTGGGCGAACGATTCTTGGGGCCGCTTCTGGGGCTGGGACCCCAAGGAAAACGGAGCCTTGCTGATCGTTTTGTGGACTCTAGCCATCCTGCATGCGCGGCTTGG
>JBEGOB010000533.1:0-18336 GCA_041182265.1 Verrucomicrobiota bacterium
CGGAACAGAAGAGCGTGATGAAGGCGAAAATCGGGGTGAGAGGTGATGCTGCCTACGTGGCGCGCGGCGTCAATCTTCCGTTCGGTTTTCATCGAAACTTGAGTCCGTTCGATGTCTCAAAAAACTGGAATCGCAGCGGCGCTTCCAAGAATCGGCGTGTTTGATTCCGCTTTGACGCTTGAAAAGCCTGCTCCATCGATCCTCGGTGGTGCGGGCGGTGTTGCCCGGCTTGCGTCGGATTGAATTTTAGGACGCGCCTGATCAGGTCGCGGCCGGGCGCGAAAAAACTTGTGCCTCCACTTGAATCCTTGGGCTGAGGCATTCATACTCCGGAATCATCATTGTGAAAGCCCACTCACTTCTCACCCTTCCGATCTTGGTCCTGCTGGCTTCTTGCGCCTCGGAAAAATCAGAATCGCGCCCATCTTCTGCGCCAAGAAATCTTTCGACACGGCTGAGCGAGAGCAATGGCTATAAGCAAGATTCTAATGGGAATTGGGTTCCGCAAAATGATCGTCGCAGCGAGTTTGAGAGCAAGGGGCAGTCCCATTTCGCGCAGAAATCTTTCAACAAAAAGGCTTATCAATCAGGGGATTATGAAAAGAAATCTTGGTGGGGAAATAAGTCCTATGATCGTAAGGCTTTCGCGGGAAATACGGATGGGAGCCGGTTTCAAAAAAGTTCAAGGCTTGAGTCCAAGGGCGCACAGGAGGCGGCGCGTTCTCTGAATAAGCAAGATTCCTACGCGACTGCGGATTACGCAACTTCGAGTGCCCGTGAGTCCGGTGCCGCTGGCGTGAACACGCCGCAGCGGGCACAAAATCAAATTGACCGGCGGCAGGAAGTGTTTGAACAACCTGAAATTGTGGATTGGAAAGAGCAGCGCACCCTTAGCCTAGGTCAGTCGAAGGGGATTCTTGGACGCTGAGCGCTTCCATGTCTGCTGAGACAAGGCTGAGAGACTCTAGCAGCAGCTTTTTGAGGGTTTCCCAGCGCAGTGGCCGACCTTCCATGAAAAAAGTTTGGGAGATGGACAGGCGAATTTGCCCGTATTGTCCCTCTGGATACGCAGCGGCCAATCCCTGGGCCAACGGACTTAGGACGACACCGGAAACATGTCGGACATCGACACCCGTTGCCAAACGTGTCCGCCACGCGCTGGCAAATTTCTCTGCAAGTGTATTACCCGGAGGTGTTTCCAGCATGACCAAGCCATCCGTTTTAGGGTCCGTGTGGAGCATGACGTGCAAGACGCCCGCGTGCCGCCGCAGATCTTCGGCGATGCGTTGGTTGAGTGAGGCGCGATAAGGGCGCTCGTGACGATCCGCGACTTTGGCGCGCGTCGCTTCGGGGAGTTTGAGGGCAAAACGGCTCCAACGGTCGTCGCCGTCTTGGGCGAGGTCGATCAAAAGTCGCGTTACGTCGCCATGCACAAGCGGCGTGCGGAATCGCATGGAAAACCCCTGCGCCAAGTTCAAAGAACCGGGCTCCCAACCTTCCGCCGAGCCAACCGTATCTTCGGAGCCCCGGAAAATTTCGCGATACGCTTCCGGAATCGCGCATGTCGCATTGTCACAACTGAATAGAAAAGCCGTCATTTTTTATCGTTAAATCAACCCGCGACAGAATTGCCGCAATCGCTCGCCAGCGCAACATCTTCATTTCCACAAATCGCGGAGATCTAGCAAGGTGTCGTCTGAAATCGCTGGAACCCTGTGGATTCCTCGGATCAATGGTTGAAGATAAATTCGCGTGAATTGAGGAGAGCCCAGAAGATATCTTCCAGAGTTTCACGAATCATCGGGGCTTCTTTCCTCTCGCCGACGGCTGCAAGAAGCTTTTCCCGCTCGGCGTCAGTGGGGGGTCGGCTGAGGGTTGTTAGGTAGAGGGTTTCGATGATTTCCTGCGGGCTTTTCTTCTGAATGAGCAGTATTTCCACCAATTTGCCTTGGCGGATGCGCTGTTGAGTCGTGTCGCCATTGAGCAGGTGCAGCGCCTGTGAAAGGTTGGGCTCCATTTTCACCTCGCATGAACAAACTGTGGCGCGTGTGGCCCGTCCGAAGGTGCTTAAAAAGTAGTTCGACGTGTTTCCATCAGCGATTTGGACGGCGCGCGCTCCGAGGGGGAGCCCTTTAAATTTGTTCGGCGTGGAAGTCACTTGCGAGATACAATCCAACAAAACCTCGGCGCGCACCCGGCGGATCATCGCGTGTGAGAAATTGCGATTGTCCGTGCTGTTTGACTCGTTCGTGCGTGTGGAAAGTTGGTAAGTCCGTGAAGTGCAAATGTCTCTAACTATTTTTTTGAAATCGTATTGATAAGTGACAAATTTATCCGCAAGAGCGTCGAGCAGTTCGGGGTTTGACGGTGGGTTCGAGACGCGGACATCGTCCACGGGCTCGACGATGCCGACGCCGTTGAAATGTGCCCAAACGATATTGACCACATTTTTCGCGAACCATGGATTGTCTGGGGATGCGAGCCATTCTGCGACGGCTTGGCGGCGTGATTTGCCGGTTAAATCCGGCTTGGGGCCGCCAAGGAACTTGGGAATCATGTTCTCCTTGGTCACGGGGTTTTGCATTTCACCGCCCTGATCAAACACCACCCTCTCACGTGGATCTTCCGCAGGTTTGCGTTTCACCTGTGAGAAAAACGCGGCGAAACTGTAGTAGTCATCCATCGTCCAGCGGTCAAATGGGTGGTTGTGGCATTGCGCGCACTGGATGCGCGTGCCCATGAAGACTTGTGCCACATTCTCGGTGAGCTTGAGGACATCCTGCTCAATCTGGAAAAAGTTCGTGGCCGGACTGGAAAAGGTTCCGCCTTGGGCTGAGAGCAATTCCTTGACCAGTTCATTGAAGGGGACATTGCCGGCGATTCTCTCACGAAGCCATTGATAGTAGGCGAGTGCCGCCTTGTAGGAAACTTGTTTGGGGCCGTCATTGAAGGTCCGGATCTGCATCAACTCCGCCCATTTCATCACCCACATTTCCGTGAATTCCTTCCGCTCCAACAATTCATCCACGAGGAAGTCCCGTCGCTGAGGGCGCTTGTCGGATAGAAATTTTTCGCGTTCTGCCAGAGTCGGTGGCACTCCGACCACATCGAGGAAGACCCTGCGAAGAAACGCCTCGTCATCTGTGAGCGGTGACGGCACGATCCGCAGCTTTTGAAGTTTCCCTGCGACGTGGGTGTCGATGTAGTTGAAAGGCGTGAAATCTGGCGCTTCATACGCGACGTCCGCAGGGACCACGATGGCTTGGGCACCCTCGGTGAAGGTGTGGAAACGGGCGAGTAAAAATGCCTCGCCGCGGTGCTTGGATGTCGCCACGCCATGGCGAGGGTCGATCGGAACTGAATTGTCGTTTGAACTTGAAAAAGTGGATAGGGTGGTGACGTCGCGATCGGTTCCATCCGAATAAGTCGCACGAACCGTGAACGGAATGTTTACGTCGCTGCCCGTGAAGAGAACTTGCTTGGGATGGACTTCGATGCGTGTGGGCTGGGGGATTTCTGCAAGGTCCGGCAGTGCGCCCGCGCGAATCCACTCAACGAGAGTGCGGTAAAACGGGCTATCCACTTTCATAAGATTTCCGCCTGTGTGCGGCACTGCGCCGATGGATTTGGTGAGTAAAAGTGAGTCTTCTGGAACGGCGAGGTTGATGCGCCGTCCCGCCATTTCTGTGGTGAGCCGGAAATGATCGCCAGCAGGATCGTAGCCGTAGAGTGAGAGATGAAAGCCGTCTTGCCCGCGTGCGGATCCATGACAGGACCCCGTGTTGCAGCCTGCTGCGGTTAGCACAGGCATGACGTCGAGTTGAAAGGAAATCGGGCGCGGAATTGTTGCGTCTTTTACGGTCACCGGGACATTCGCAGAAAGTCCTCGATAGTGGATTTGGACGGAGGTGGCACCATCTTTGCGTGGGAGCAGTGAATTTCCAGTGAGTCCGGCCACTGAGTCATCCGCTAGGCTGAATTTCGACAAGGATGTGATATCATGAGTCGAGCCATCGCGGAAAGTGGCGATGATGATGACTCGATGAAAGTCCGCCGCGGTTTCGAGCGAGATTGACTTGGGGAAGGCCTCGATGGAAGCGATGTTCGGGTCCGGAGGCGCGTCCCAGCGTGGGAGGCTGGTTTTCGCTCTTGGTGCTAAAGTATCGCCTTCCGGCCACGGCGCGCCGTCTTGGATCCAAGTGCGGAGAATTTCGATTTCCTCTGAATTCAAAGGAGCCGCGTGCTTTTTGGGCGGCATACGCTCGCTGTCATCCGTGGCTAGAACGACGCGTGAGAGCAGGGTGGAATGAGCTGGGTCGCCGGGTGTCAGCGAAGTTCCACCTTCGCCTCCAAGGATCATCGCAGACCGTGTTTCGAGCACTAAATCTCCCTTGGCCTCGCCTTGGGTGTGGCATTCCAGGCAGTGGGTTTCCAGCACGCTACGCGCCGCATCGAACGAAGAAGATCCGTGAGAGAAATTCGTCAGACTGAAAATGATGAAGCAGGCGAAGCGCATTCCGGCCATTACGCATTTCCGTGGATCTTTCTTCCAGTGAAATTTTCGAAGCTCATCCATCTTGAAATTCCAGACGCTTGAATGAGGTCATCCCAAGCATTTGGTAGGCCGACGTTTCTTGACACGGGGAGCACTCAGAGCGATTGTGGCAACCCTTGAGAACTTTGCGCGCGTGCTTGGATTGACGCGTTATTTTCCCTGATCAACGTCGGACTCAAGACCTAATCAAATTCATGTTTGCGCGATGAATGCACTCAACTCCACACCTGCTGCATCACGCACTTGCATACGCTTTGTCACGGCGCTTGGGATGCTTGGGATGTTCATGGCCGGGCTTGTTGCCATGAAATCCGGGGCTTTGCCATGGGTGGGAGTGACAGGATTTCTCGTTTTTATCACAGTGATGGGATGGGTATTTTACCTCACCAATCAGCTAGAGTCTCAACATGAAAGAGAGATGGGGAAAATCCGCAAAAGTGAACAAACGTTTTCGGAGCTCGATCGAGAGCGGTATTTTCTCCAGACGCTGATGGATAAAGTTCCGGACCGAATTTATTTTAAGGATTTGGAAAGTCGTTTTATTCGTAACAATCGAGCACATCTCATGCGATTCGGGTTGCGCGAGCCTGCACAAATTCTTGGGAAGACCGACTTTGACTTCTTCCCAAAAGAGCACGCTGAGCGCGCACGCGCGGATGAGCTTCAGATCATTCAAAGCGGTCAGGCGATTGAAAAAGAAGAGAAGATCACTTGGCCGGATGGGCGTGAAGAGTGGGCGCAAATCACGAAAATTCCACTGCTTGACCGCGATGGGAAAATCATCGGGACTTTCGGAATTTCGCGTGATGTGACGCAACGAAAACGTGTGGAGGAGGAGCTGAAGCTCATGTCCAACAGGCTCCAACTCGCGACTCAAGCAACAAAGATTGGCATTTGGGATTACGATCCTATTCAAGACAAGCTGATATGGGATGAAAAAATGTTTCAAATCTATCATGTGAATCCCAATCAATTTGAAGGGACTTACGATGCATGGAAAGCGACGGTTCATCCCGATGACGTGGATCGCGAGGATCAGAAAATTCAGGCGCTTTTCCATCGATCCGGCGAGTTTGATAGTGAGTTCCGCATCATTTGGCCGGATAGGTCCATTCATTATCTCAAGGCGAATGCGTTGATCGTTCGTGATGCTGGTGGGCGTGCCATTCGGATGATCGGAACCAACCGCGACATCACCGATCAAAAGCATGCGGAGGAGGAACTTGGGCATGCGATCGAGGAATTAGGACGCTCCAATGCATCCCTCGAACAATTCGCTTATGTTGCATCACATGATTTGCAGGAACCTCTGCGCGCCATCACTGGGTGCATTCAAATCTTACAGAAAGCCTATGCGAACAAACTGGATGCGGACGCGGACGAACTCATTCGGCATGCAGTTGAGGGCGCGGCCCGCATGCGAACTTTGATTGGAGATCTCTTGGCATTTTCCCGAGTTGGGACGGGTGGAAAGCCGTTCGAGCCAACGGATTGCAATGTCGCGCTTGATCTTGCGCTGGCCAATCTTGCCACGATGCTTGAAGAGAGCCATGCCGTAGTCACGCGCGATCCGCTGCCGACTTTGAGCGCAGATCCGACCCAGCTTCCCCAAGTTTTTCAAAACCTCATCAGCAATGCGCTCAAGTTTCATGGCAAAGAGGTTCCTAAAATTCACATCGGTGCCACACGTCGCGATGGAGACTGGTTATTTTCCGTGCGTGACGAAGGGATCGGCATTGATCCTCAGTATAAAGATCGCATTTTCATCATTTTCCAACGACTTCACACGCGGTCGGAATATCCGGGGACCGGCATTGGTCTCGCTCTTTGCAAGCGCATAGTGGAGCGTCACAATGGGAAAATATGGGTGGATTCCTCAGTTGGCAAAGGCACGACCGTTTACTTCACCATTCCTGATAGCGAAAATACACCTCATGAATCACACGGAAAATAACATTCGGCCCATTGAAATTTTGTTGGTTGAGGACAGTCCGACGGATGCCTTGCTCACCAAGAAAGCCTTCGAGTGCGCGCGCTTGATCAACCGTCTTCACATTGTCGAAGATGGGGTGGAAGCGATGAAATTTCTGCGCAGAGAGGTGCCTTACGCGGACGCATTGCGACCGGACTTGATCTTGTTGGATCTCAATCTTCCAAAAAAAGATGGAAGAGAAGTTTTGGCGGAAATAAAAAGTGATGAGTCTCTCAAAGTGATTCCAGTCGTTGTGCTGACCACTTCGCGAGCGGAGGAGGATATTTTGAAAAGCTATAAACTTCACGCGAATTGTTATATCACAAAACCGGTGAATTTCGACTCCTTCACGGAGGCGATAGCAACCTTGGAGAAGTTCTGGTTTGCAGTTGTCACACTACCGCCATAGTCTGCTTTATGTTGGATCGGCAGATTCATGTGTTGCTTGTTGAGGACAGTCCGACGGACGAGTTGCTGGTGCGCGCCAATCTCGGTGCGGCTGCCGGTGTGAAGTTTAAGATCACATCAGTGGCTTACTTGAGCTTGGCGATTCAGCAGGTGAAGGACGGGCATTTCGACGTGATTCTTCTCGATCTCGGATTGCCGGATGCGCAGGGTTTGGAGACTTTTGAACGCATGCATCGTGGTGCTATTGAAGTTCCGATTATCGTGCTGAGCGGTCTTGGTGATGAGGAAATCGCGGTGCAGTCCGTGCAGCGTGGTGCACAGGATTTTCTGCCGAAATCCCAGATGAATGGAGATCTTTTGGCGCGTTCGATTCGCTATGCGATTGAGCGCTATCATGCGCAAGTTGAGCGTGAACGCTATGCTATGGAGTTACAGCTTAAGAATCAGGAATTGCTCGAAGAGTTGACTATGGCGCGGGAAATTCAACAAGCGCTTCTACCGCATCACTATCCGCACTTTTTTGCCGACCAACATTCGCTTCACTTCGCACACTATTATCGTCCGGCTGCGGCCTTGAGTGGTGATTTCTTCAGCGTGTTGCGCTTGTCTGAGAATCAGGCGGGCGTTCTCATTTGCGATGTGATGGGGCACGGGGTCCGTGCCGCGCTTATAGGCACCTTGGCGCGTGGCTTGGTCGATCAGTTCATACCGGTGGCTACTCAGCCCGGTGAGTTCCTCAGCTCGCTCAATCATGAGCTTTCGGAGACATTCAAGCAGGCGGGGATCACTGCGTTTGCGACGGCATTTTACTATGTGGCGGACTTGGCGACGCATGAATTGAGCTACGCCAATGCCGGTCATCCGAACGCGCTCATTCTGAGGCGTGATGATGGGGTGGTGGATTGGTTGCGTGTGAATGGCCATCACAAACCCCCGCTTGGGATGCTCGATAAAATCAGCTATCCGTCGTTTCATTCCACGCTCGGTCCTCACGACTCTATTCTTCTTTTCACTGATGGGCTGTATGAGGCGGAAAATTCCTCCGGTGAGCAATTTGGGAGGGAGCGCTTGATGGAGGCGGTGTCTCAGCGGATGCAGCTCCCCTGCGAAAGGATGCTGGATGCTCTTGTCAGCGAGTCGCAGAAATTCGCTGGCAGCGAGGACTTTAGCGATGACGTCTGCTTGGTGGGGATGGACGTGATTGATGGGCCCAGCCTGCCGGACGTCTGTAATTTGTGAAAATTCACAGGCTTGGTCTGAGGAGGGCGCGGTGGGCTGGAATCATCGCCTTTTCAGGTTCCATTTTAGGATGCGCGGCGTTTTTTTGAAATTTCCTGCCACTGGTGGGTTGACAAGCCGCCGCTGAAACCTAGAGTGCGCCCCCCGAGCCGATCAACGGACGGTTCACGAACCTTTATTTGAGGCACACGCCATGAGCAAACGCACCTACCAGCCATCGAAGCGCACACGGAAAAACCAATTCGGCTTCCGGGCCCGTATGGCAACCAAGTCCGGCCGTGATATTCTTCGCCGTCGTCGTCAAAAAGGCCGCAAGCGCCTTATTCCTAAGGGCGTCGAAATTCAATACAGCCGTCACACGACGCAGCACGGCAACTGAGCCGCATCATCCGCGCAGTCACGGGAGTCAAAAGCATCCCAGCCATGCGACTTCCGCGGACATGCAGTATGACACAGCGCGCGGATTTCGCGCGTGTGAAAAACACCGGTCACGCGAAAGCTGGCCGGTTTGTCATTTTAAGCACGCTTCCCGATCTCGCGCTTGCGGGGATCCGCACGGGATTCATCACCACCAAACGCAGCGGCAAAGCGCATGATCGCAGTCTTTTGCGTCGCAGATTCCGTTCTCTCGTCCAAGCACACGCTCCTGAATTTGTGGAAATTCGCCGTTATCTCGTTACGATCGCCCGGCCGGGTGCCTCCAAGGCAAGCTTCGAGGAGCTTGAGGCGGACTGGTTGCGGCAGGCACGACGGCTTGGCCTTTTTTCTCGTCCGGACACAAAATTGTGATTCAGAGTTTCCTCAGCGCTGTGATTCGCCTTTTGATCCGCTTTTATCAGCGAATCCTCAATCCCATGTTGAAAGCCGTCTCGGGTCCGGCGCTTGGGTGTCGATATTCCCCGAGTTGTTCTAACTATTTTCTGCAGGCCGTCGAGCAGCACGGTCCATTCCGCGGCTCGTGGTATGGAATTTGTCGGATTTTCCGCTGTCATCCATGGGGTGGCAGCGGTTATGACCCCGTTCCGTCAACCGCAGTTCCGGATTCTTGTTCCTGCCACGGCAAATCGACGCACCACTAATCTTTTCCAAACGCCTCCATGTACGACCGAAAAACTTGGGCAGTTCTCGCCATTTGTGGCGCTCTGCTCGCCGCCAACCTTTATTTCTCCGGGCAAAACCGGATTGCCGAAGAACAAAAGCGAGCACAGGATGCTGCGCTCCAGAAGAGCCTCGCTCCTGAACCATCCGCCCCACAGACCGCTAGCGGCGAGCTCACCGTCGAGTCGCCACCGCCGCCGACCGAGGAGGAAACCTTCGTCCTCGAGAATGACAAAATCGCCTTCACGCTTACAAACATTGGTGGCGGCGTAAAATATGCGGATTTTAAAACGGAATTCGCCGTTGGCAGCAAATCCACACGCGTTCGTGCAAACCGCTACGGCACCGGGCCGATCGGCGGCCTTGCCAGCGGGGACGCCAACCTTGAGAACGTCGCCTACGCCTACAAGCCGGAGGATTCCATTCCCGGGAAAAAGGTGGTTTTCATCGCCCAGCTGCCATCGGGTTTGGTTGCCAAGAAAACCTTCAGTCTCAATGAAGGTGACGAAGCGGGCGCGCCCTACCTGCTGAATTTCGAACTTCAGCTTCAGAACACCGCTGGGATCAGCGTGAATTTGAACCAATGGAGTGTTTTCATGGGCGAGTCTGCGCCGACGTATCAGGCGGAAGTCGCCCAGCAAACGGGCTTTTTCTGGCATGAGGACAACACGATGCATTTCGAGGATAGCTCTGGTTTTAGCGGTGGCATGTTCAGCACGGCCAAGCCAAGCCAGACGAGCGCCAGCCAAAATCCCGTGGCCTACGCCGGGGTCACCAACCAATTTTTCGCGACGGTCTTGCGCCCGCTTGAGCCAGCCGTCACCGACGTTTGGGCAAAGCCAAGCCAAGTCACGCTTCCCGGCGGCAGCAAATCCGTAACTTCCGTGCGCGCCGGGCTCCAACTTCCGCCCGTCACGCTCAACCCGAATGAGCCGAAAACGCTTTCTTACCTCATCTTCATCGGGCCGAAGCATAATAACATGCTCCGGAAAATGGACAAACACTGGGGGCTAGGCTGGGGCGAGGTCATGCAATACGGGTGGTTCAGCATCGTTTCGCGCACGCTCAACCTCGTTCTCAACACCTACCACAATCTGCTTGATGGCTTGGTGAAAAATTGGGCCTGGGGCCTCGCCATCATTTTTCTCACCATCACCGTCCGCATCGTCATCTGGCCACTCCACGCGAAATCGACGCACACGATGAAGCGCATGAGCAAACTCCAACCGGAGATTGCGAAATTGAAGGAGAAATACCCGGACGATCCGAACAAGCTGAACACTGAGATGATGGGGCTTTATAAAAAGTTCGGTATCAATCCACTTGGCGGCTGTCTTCCGATGTTCATCCAAATCCCGATTTTCTTCGGCTTTTACCGGATGCTTCAATACGCCGTTGAGCTCCGTGGCCAAGGATTCCTCTGGGTGGAAGACCTCTCGCAGCCCGACACTCTCGGCTACATCGCGGGTGTGCCGATCAATTTGCTGCCCATCGTCATGGCGATCACCAGCTTTTTCCAGATCAAGATGACTCCGATGACCGGGGATAAAATGCAGCAGAATATCATGAAGCTCATGCCCTTGATGTTCTTTTTCTTCTGCTACAATTTCGCTTCCGCTCTCGCACTCTATTGGACGACGCAAAACATTTTCTCGATCGGGCAAACATGGTTGATGAACAAGATTCCCGAGCCGGAGTTGAAGGCACGCCCAGTCAGTTCGAAGAAATCATGGGTCCAGCGCATGGCTGAGCGCCAAGCGGAGATGCAGAAAATGAAGCGTCAAGGCGGCACCGCCGGCATGCGAGACGTCACGCCAGATAAAAAGAAGCGTCCACCGCGGACGGGCGGTTGATTCCGCAACGTGTCTCGCTCCCGCAGAAAATTGTCATTTCCTGCGGGAGATGGGTTGGATTCTGAAAGGGCCAATCAAAGCGCGGTTTCGAAAACTCCGCCGCCAAGCAAGCGCCCACCCTCATAAAACCCGCAAATCTGCCCTGGAACGATGGCGCGTTGTGGTCGTTGAAAGCGCAGCTTGACCTTGCCATCCGCGAGCGGCTCCAGCAGGGCGGGTTCTGCTTTTGCTCGGTATCGCGGTTGCGCATCCACCCATCGTTTGGTGTCGAAGGCTTCATTCAGCGCGGAAAGACTGCCCACCTTGCACTCGCTCGCATACAAACCGGCGGAATCCAATTGATCCCAACCCACGATCAAGCGGTTTTTTGCAGCATCCTTGCCCACGACCACATAAGCCATCCCCTCGCGCGGCGAGGCCACGCCGTGACCCTTTCTCTGGCCCAAGGTGTAAAGATGCAGCCCCCGGTGCTCGCCCAGCACTTTGCCGCTCGGGTCCACGATCTCACCGGGGGTATCCGCCACATAATGGCGCAGGAAATCGCTCATTTTCACCTGCCCCAGAAAGCAAATTCCTTGGCTGTCTTTCTTCTCCGCAACCGGCAACTGAAAGCGTCGCGCCACCTCACGCACCTCGGGTTTGAGCATTTCTCCCGTCGGAAAAAGCGCGTAGGATGCCTGACGCTGCGTCATCAGTGAGAGAAAATAGCTTTGATCCTTGTTCGGGTCCGCGCCGCGCAAAATCGCTGCACGGCCATCCGTTTGAGTCCGCCGCCGCGCGTAGTGACCTGTCGCAACGTGCTCGAATCCCTGCGACAATGCATAGTCCAAAAATACGCCGAATTTCATCTCGCGGTTGCACCAAACGTCTGGATTGGGCGTGATTCCCGAGCGGTATCCCTCGATCAAATACTCCACAATCCGGTCGCGGTAGGAGTCGATCAGGTCAATCACGCGGTATTCGATTCCCAAGGTTTTAGCAACCGCACGGCCGTCCTCGATGTCCTGTTCCCACGGGCAATCTCCAGGAATTCCTTCCTCGTTGATCCAGTTTTTCATGTAGCCGGCGGCTACGTCGTGCCCCTGCTCCACCAACAGTGCTGCTGCCACTGCGCTATCAACACCTCCCGAGAGTCCCACCAACACCTTCGCCATGCCGGAAGGATCATCCGCAGATTCTCAAATCTCAAATCTCAAATCTCAAATCCTCATTCACCTTGCATCCATCCGGTCCACTCCCCATTTCTCATCCATGCATTCTATGACAGGATTCGGGCGTGGTGCGGCAAGCACAGAGACGTGGCAGGCGACGGTGGAAATCACTTCGGTCAACCGGAAACAAGCGGAAGTCGTCATCCAAGCGCCTCGCGAACTCTCGGAGCTCGACTCGGTGATTCGTAAAACCGTCTTGGCCGTTCTTTCGCGCGGGCGCATCCAAGTTTCCATCACCCTTGAGCGCGCTCAAGCCACCAGCGCCGGCTTCAGTATCGATCCCGCGCTCGCCCTTGCATTTTCCACCGCCTTTGCCGAGTTGGGGGAAATTGTTGGCCGCGAACTCACGCCGACCGCTGCGGATTTCCTCCGCCAGCCGGGAATCGTGACTGTTGGCAGCGGCAGCATCGATCCCGAGAGCGCCTGGCTCGCCATCGAGCCCGCCCTGCTCCATGCCCTTGCTCAACTCGCCGCCATGCGCGCTCGTGAGGGCGCGGATTTGAAAGCCGACTTCATCGTACGTCTCAGCACCTTGGTCGCCCATGCCCAAAAAATTGCGGATGACGCGCCCGCTCGCCCGCTCCGTCAGCGCGAATTGCTCACCAAGCGGCTCCGCGACTCCGGTCTTGAGCTGGATCCTGCCGACGAACGTGTGGCCAAGGAAATTGCACTTTTCGCCGACCGCTGCGACATCAGCGAGGAAATTACCCGGCTGGATTCTCACTTTGCAAAATTTCTCGAATACCTTCACGCCGCCGACGCGCCCGGCCGTGCCTTGGACTTTCTGTGTCAGGAATTATTCCGTGAATTCAACACCATCGGCTCCAAGGCGAACGATGCCACCATCGCCCAAGTCATCGTTGAGGCGAAGACGGAGCTGGAAAAAATCCGCGAGCAGGTGCAAAACATCGAGTGATGTCGCCGGCACACTGCCGCAGCTAGATTTCGCCAATTCCGTTAAGGTCGCGGTCCTTGCGTGCCGCCTCGATGAACGATTCATCCATGGCGATCGCCGTTTTCAAGTGACTGCGCGCGCGCGGTCCCTCGCCGAGCGTCCACAGATAGCAGGCGAGATTGTAGTGGAAAATCGCCATTTCAAACAAGCTCTTCGGTCCGCGGAGAAGTTGATTGCAGGCCGCGAGGGTGTCGCCGGTTTCGTGCAGGCAAAACGCCGCACGCAAAAAATATTCGGGTTCATTTTCCTCCTTCAGACAAAGAAGTCGCGCGGTTTCCGAGGCGGAATTCCAAGATTCCCGCTCCATTTGCGCGGCCAGTTTCAACTCGAGCGCCGCCCGCTGCGTCTGTGCTCCCGCTGGAAGGCACTGAAGCTCATAGAGTGCCTCATCCGCCAGTCCCAGCTCGAGCCAGCCTGTCGCAGCGCGTAAGATTTCCGTCACACCCATCGCGGAAAATCCTAAAACACCGCTCGCCGCCTTGGCAATCCTTCCGCCCGTAAATTCGGGAAATCCGAGCCAATCAGCCACCCGGCTTGAGCCAATACAAGACCGCCATCCTCACGGCGATACCATTTTCAACCTGATCATTGATCAAGCTGCGCTCGTAATCCATCACTGCATCGCACAGTTCGACGCCGCGATTCACCGGCCCGGGGTGCATCAGGTAGAGGCCGCGCGCGCGGATTTCCTCCAAGCGCGCTTCCGTCACGCCGTATAGCCGATGATATTCCCTCAAGCTTGGGAAAAATTGGACATCTTGCCGCTCCATCTGGACACGCAGCAAATAAACGAAATCCGGTGACCAGGCCATCGCCTCGCGGTAGTCGGTGAAACGCCGGATGCCGACAGGCCCAGTTTTTGGCACGAGCGAGCCCGGCCCGAGATACGCCACTTCCACGCCGAGCTTCTTCAAAATCATGCTCGTCGAGCGAGCGACTCGCGAGTGCAGGATGTCTCCGATGATGAGAACGCGGCGCCCGGTCGGATCGGGAAATTTCTCCTTGATGGTGAAGGCGTCGAGAAGCGCCTGAGTCGGGTGGGCATGCGCGCCGTCACCCGCATTGATCACCGATGCCTTGGTCTGGCGCGCGATCATCGCCGGCAGTCCGGACCGACCGTGGCGCACGATGATGTAGTCCGTCCGCATCGCCTGCAGGGTTTCCACCGTCTCGCGCACCGACTCGCCCTTGGTGATGGATGATTGGGCCACATCAAAATGCGTTACATCCGCCGAGAGCCGTTTGGCGGCGACTTCGAATGACGAGTGCGTGCGCGTGCTCGGCTCGTAGAAGAGTGTCAGCACGGATTTTCCCTTGAGCGCCGGGACTTTTTTCACCGAACGCGTGAAAAGTTCCTTAAAAGGAATCGATTGTTCGAGGAGGTGTTCGATCTCCTCACGGTCGAGAGAAGCGATATCAAGTAGGTCTTTACGAGCCATGCCGGAGTTGAGGAAAATAATGGAGTGCGCCAAAAACAATCACAAACAAAGCGAACACGGAAATGAACGCTGCGTGATGCCGTGAGAGCGGTTTTTTGAAAAAAATGTAGCTAGCGAGAGCCAATGCAAGCGCGACGCAAGCGGCGGTGCCTTGGATTTCCCACTCGTAATAGTAGAAATTGAGCGTTCCTGCGAGAAGCAGCACGTAGGCTGGAATCACCACGGCGAGGTGCGCCGCGAGCGAGGGCGGCTTGGGCGCAGACGCTTGCAGCGCGATGGCTTCCTGCCGCCGGATTCTGCGGATTTCCTCCTCGCTGTGGCGCTGGAAAGGCAGCTTGGAATCTGCCTTGGGTGCTGGCGCAGGGACGGGGGAAAGCGGGCCTTGCTCGGATTTCCTCAAGGATTTCACGATTTTTTGGCCTAAAACAGGGATTTCTGGCTCAGGCTGTGCGGGCAGCGGGCTATCCGTCGGCAACATGGGAACGCGCTCGGCCTTTTTCAAAGAGCGCACCTGCTTGACGGGGGCGGTGCTCGGCAAGGGGGCGAGTTGGCTGGCTTCCACAGGCGGCGCCACCGGCTGAGGTGGTGCCGGCGCTGCGGATTCCGCCGGCGCAGCGACCGCGCCCGCTCGATCAAATCTTGCATCGGACGGAAGATCCTCCACGGGCACCTGCCCGGGGATGCCTAGAGTTTCACGAAGTTTTGCGATTTCTTCGGCGGATTTCTTGCGCTGCGGCAAAAGGCTCATGGTGTTTCTTTTTCGACGATCCGGACTTGGTCCACACCATCAATCCCTTCTAGTGAAACCCATACATGATCCAGGCGCTGTGTGTCGAGCGAGATACCCACATAATCCGGTTGAATCGGCATTTCCCGGTGTCCGCGGTCGATGAGGACCGCCAATTGGATTTTTGCGGCGCGTCCGTAGTCTGAAAGTGCATCCAAGGCTGCGCGAATCGTCCGCCCAGTGAACAAAACGTCGTCCACCAAGATGATGTGCGCGCCATCCACCGGAAATCCAATGTCAGTTTCCTGCAACGAAGGATTCTCATGCAGGTGCTCAAAATCATCCCGATACAGCGAAATATCCAGCACGCCGAAGGACAAATCCCAGTCATCCTCCTCGGAAAGCAGCGTCAAAACCCGCTCTGCGACCTCGTCGCCACGGCTCCGAATGCCCACGAGCGCGATCGGTTTTCCCGCATGGTCGGCACGGATTTCCCGGGCGAGTCGTTCGACTCCGGCGGCGATGTCATCAGCGGATAAAGTGCGTTCCATGAAGATAATTTGGGGGCTTTTCAGTCAAAATTGAGGATACCGACGTCGCGGCGGCGTTGCAAGCCATCGAATGCGATGAGATCCGCGGCCGCGTGTGCTTGCGCGACTGCGGCTTCGCGGTTGGCGGCTCCGGCCACCACGGCAAGCACGCGCCCACCTTGAGTTTCCCACGCGCCCTCAGCCGTTTGGCGCGTCCCAGAATGGTAAATCCGCGCTTCCGAAATTTTTTCCAGTCCCGCAATTTTGTCTCCGTTTCGCGAAGTTTCTGGGTAGCCCGCTGAGGCTAAGATCACGCAGACGCTCCAGCCATCGCTGAAGTCAACGAGGTCCGCGCGCAGCTCGCCCTTCGCTCCAGCCAAGCAGAACTCCGCCAAATCTCCGCTCACCAATGGCATCACCGCTTGGCACTCAGGGTCTCCAAAGCGGCAGTTGTATTCGATCACCTGCGGCCCGGACGGCGTGAGCATCAGGCCGAAATACAAGAATCCACGATACGGCAAAGACTCGCGGCGCAGTCCGGCGACTGTGGGTTGGACGATCTCACGCTCAATGAGTTCCAGCATTTCTGGTGAGATGAGCTGGCGGCTGGCGACGGCACCCATGCCGCCGGTGTTTGGCCCCAGATCGCCATCGTTGGCACGCTTGTAGTCGCGCGCCGGGGTGAAAATTAGATACTGATCATCAATGATCGCCGCAAAAATCGAAACCTCGGGGCCAGTCAGGCATTGCTCGACCAAGACGCGCCCGGCACCGAAGCGGCGGCGTGTGAAGACCTCGTCCAAAAACTCATGGGCGGCGGCCTCATCCGCGCAGACTGCCACGCCTTTTCCTGCGGCCAAGCCATCGAATTTCAAGACCGTCGGGTATTCGCCGCCGATCGCCGCGAGCGCTTCTCCCAGCGTGTCTGTGGCGGTGGCGCGCGCTGTTGGAATCCCGTTGCGGACGAGAAATTCTTTTGCAAATTCTTTACTGGCTTCGAGTTGTGCAGATTCCTTGGGTGGGCCCCAGCAGGGGATTCCCGCGGTTTCACAGAGATTTGCCAGGCCCTCGCCTTTCACCAAATAGCTCTCCTCACCGGCCACGCAAAGATCGATGGCGTGCGCGGACATCCAAGCCACCAAGGATTCCAGCCCATCGGCCGCGACTGGCTTGGCGATTTGGAAAATCGCGTCACTTCCTGGAAAGCAGAATAACTCAGGTTTCCCCGGTGATTCTGCCAACGCCCGAACCAGCGCGTGCTCGCGCCCTCCCTTGCCTACGACCAAAATTCTCATCCGGCGTCGTTCTCAACGAATCCGCCGACAGACTCAATCCTGAATCGCAGTAAAGAGAGCATTCCTTGCCGTGCGCACTGCTTGGTGCTTGCACGGCATCTGAATTTACGCAGGGATACACCCTGTTCCGCACTCCTATGAAAGCATTGATTCCCACTGGTTTGGTCAGCGCGTTGGCGCTATTTGTCGTCGCCCAAAACCCGCCATCCGAACAGGCACCTCCTGGAGCGCTTGAAAAAATCACCGAAGCGCTGCCAGCCAAGCCCTTCGCCAAACCTGCGAAAACCCGCAATCTCCTCGTTTTCTCGAAGACCAACGGCTTTCGCCACGCCTCCATCGCCACCGGCAAGGTCGCTCTCGAAGAAATGGGCAAAAAATCCGGCGCGTTCGCCGTGACCATCAGCGACGATCTCGCGAATTTCGAGGCTGACGCATTGGCGAAATTCGATGCGGTTTGCTTCCTCAGCACCACCATGAACGTCTTCGCTCCCAAGGGGGACGAATTTAAAACGCTCACGCCAGACGCGCAAAAAGCGGCCACGGAACGCGAGGCGCGCCTGAAGGCAAATCTCATGAGTTTCATCAAAGCCGGCGGCGGATTCGTCGGCATTCACGCTGCCACGGACACCTTCTACGAGTGGCCGGAATACAGCCGGATGATCAACGGTTGCTTCAATGGCCATCCATGGAATGCCAACGTCCAAGTCAGCATCAAGGTCGAGCCCGGGCAGGAGAAGCACCCGCTCGTGGCGATGTTTGGCGGCCAGAATATCGAATTTGCGGAGGAAATTTACCAATTCAAAGAGCCCTACGACTCCAAGTCCGTTCACATGCTCCTCCGCTTGGACACGGAGAAGACCGACATGACACGCCCCGGCATCAAGCGGACGGACGGGGACTTCGGCGTGGCATGGGCGCGTCCTTGGGAAAAAGGCCGGGTGTTTTATTGCTCGCTGGGCCACAACCACGAGATGTATTGGAATCCCAAGGTGCTCAGCCACTACCTCGCTGGCATCCAGTGGGCCATCGGCGACTACAAAGTGGAAGTCCAAGG
>JBEGOB010000534.1:0-2814 GCA_041182265.1 Verrucomicrobiota bacterium
GCTCACGTCCGTTCGTGGCTGGACCGGAAACAGGTTCGCCTGCATGACATGTTGCTGGAAGACGTGGACGCCGCGCTCGCACTGCTTGAAGCCGCAGGAACCGCTGGAAACCTGACCACCGACGCGCAAATCGCCGCTGTCGCCCTCCGCTTGGATGCCGAAGTCCACACGGCGGATCTGGATTTCGGCCGCTTTGCTGGCGTGCGTTTCCGCAATCCGCTGGTTTGAAGATGGATGCCGTCAAGCGGAAGGAAGAAGAAGCTTTAGAGATCCTGTTGAATCATTCGTAAGCCCCCGAGCGTCCACCGTTTGAAAAACCTCGGTCGTGGAGCGTGCACCGCCAGCATCGCGGCATGTCACGCACACGCCACACCGACAAAGAGAAGGCCCGCATTCTCCGAGAGTTTGAACACCACGACGGCAGCGCCGCTTCATTCTGCCGCCAACGCGATGTCTCCTATCAGACACTTATGAACTGGCGGCGCCGAGCCAGTAACAAACTCCCGGCCACCGAACAGCCACCGGCATTCCTTGAGTTCCAGCTCGCAGCCCCGCACCCCCGGCCCGTACCCGTTGGCCCGCTCGTCGAACTCGAACTCGGTGGCGGAATCATTCTGCGCATCCATCCCGCCCAGCCATGATCCTGACCCACAGCGTCAAAGTCTGCCTGGCCACTCGCCCCTGCGATCTGCGTAAAAGCTTCGACACCCTCTGCGTCGTTGTGCGCGACGAACTGCGCGAAGACCCGCTCTCGCGTAAGGTATTCGTCTTCCTCAATCGCCAATGCGACCGCGTCAAACTCCTCTATTGGGACGGAACCGGAATTTGGATTTTGGCAAAACGTCTTGAACGCGGCCGATTCTGCCGTCCGCGCCCACTCACCGCCGGTGAATTCAAGATCGCATTGAAACCCGAGGCACTCGAAATGATGCTCAGTGGAATCGACCTCAAACAAGGCATGCAGCGAGCCTGGTATGAGTTGCCGGAAAAATAGCATTACATCACATGATTTTACTTGGCTGATATATGTCTCCAACATATATCTTCCAGCGCTTTGACGAACGAGGAACTTCAACAGCAAAACCAAGAGCTAAAGGATCAGATCGCGATCCTCACCCAGCAGCTCGATTGGCTCAAGCGACAGCTCTTCGGTCGCAAGAGCGAGCAACTGGATCATCCCGACCTCTTCGCCGGGGATACGCCGGAAAAGCCCGAATCCTCCGGCGACGCGGCTTCACCGGAGGATCAAGCCCCAAACAACGCCGACGCAAACCCAAAGGGTGAAAAGCGCACCCGCAGCATCCGCAAGGATCGTCTTCCTGAAAACCTGCCCGTCAGGACCGAAGAGATCATCCCCGCATTCGTCCAAGCCGATCCCCAAGCTTGGAAAAACTGTGGCTTTGAGGAAAAGACCCAACTGGAGAAGGAGCCCGCCTACTTCTATCTGCGCCGCATCCTGCGGATGAAATTCGTGCCAGTTGACAATCCGCTCAGCCCACCCGTCATTGAGCCCGCCAAGCCCACCCTCATCGAAGGCGGCTTCTGGGGCTCGGGCTTGATTGCTGAAATCCTCACCAACAAATACCTCTATCATCTTCCTTTCGACCGCCAGCACGTGCTCAACAAACAGCGTTACGGAGTCAACCTCAGCCCCAACACCATGGGCGACGCCGCCGCAAAAGTCGCCGATCAATGTGGCCTGCTTGTCGCCCTCATGAAACAGCGCATGCTCGAAAGCCGCTATGTGAGAGCGGACGAAACATTTATCCGCTATCTCGACAAAACCATCCCGGGCGGCAGCTCCAACGGCTACTTCTGGGTTTACCGCGGCCTCACCGGCGACGTCATCTTTGACTGGCAAACATCACGCGAGCATCATCATGCTGCCGACTGGCTCGGCCCGGATTACCAAGGCATCCTTCAGAGTGATGGCTACCAAGCCTATGAGAACTACTGCCAGGCTCAGCGAGCCAAAGACAAAACCGTCCTTCGCGCTGCCTGTCTAGCCCACATCCGGCGCAAATTTGAAAAAGCCCGCGCCGAGCGACCGGAAGTCATTGATTGGATCCTGCGCATCATCGCCCGGCTATATCTGTTAGAAAAGCCCCTGAGAGAACACCGCGTCGACGCCCAAGTGAGATCCCGCGTGAGGCAGAACCGCAGCCGTCCGCTCATCAATCTGTTAGAGAAGGCATTCAAACGTTTGATCAACACGCGGATCCGGCCCAAGAGCGGATTGGGCCAAGCGCTCCAATATGCCCTTGGCCAGTGGCCGGCCATGCAGACATTCCTCGAAGACGGCCGGGTCGAGATCGACAACAACGATACCGAGAACGACATTCGGCCCAGTGCCGTCGGAAAGAAGAACTGGTTGTTCGTCGGCAGCCCCGAAGCCGGCAGGCGTTCGGCCGTGATCTACACCCTGCTCATCAGCGCACGGAATCATGGCGTCGATCCGCAAGCCTATCTCAAGCATCTCATCGAGCGACTGCCCACGACCCGTCCGAGTGACCTCGATGAACTCCTGCCGGCCACCTGGGCCGCTGCAAATCGCGCCGCCCACCCCGCGATCAAGTCGGAGCGCCCGCAAGCCGCCTGAAACCGGCCATACTCGCCACCTCCGATCAGCAAATCGAGCCCATTCAAACGGCGGACGCTCGGGGGCTTACATGCGAGCATTCGAAACCACTGAAAGACTGAGAACCACTGAGTTCACTGCGAAGAATCATAGAACATCGAAAAGTGAGTCATTTCGAGACTCTTCAAATTCAGTTTTTTCAGTGGTTCTCAGTGTTTCAGTGGTTCCTTCGGCCC
>JBEGOB010000535.1:0-4421 GCA_041182265.1 Verrucomicrobiota bacterium
GCGCATTTCAAGTGTGGTTAGCGGATTCCGGTTTCAAAGGAGATTGGGCGGATCTCAGCGGGTCGTATGATTTGGATGCGGTGGATCAAAATCAATTTGTCAACGGCGTGGATTCCAAAGAACCAGCCAAGTCGAACGAGCGAAACACGCTTGTCGCCGGTCACCGTGGGCAGGCGCTGTCATTCACGGGGGATGATGCGCTAACACTGGGGAAGCATGGAGTGAGCCATGCGGAAGATGCATTTTCCGTCGCGTTTTGGCTACGACCAGGCGAACAGACGAACCGGATGGTGGTGTTCCATCACAGCGCCGGTTACGATCCAGGCTACAATGGATTTGAGCTGCTGTTGGAAGACGGGCGATTGCGCTGGATGGTTGCCCGCCAGTGGCCGGGAAATTGTATCGCCGTGCGCAGTGAGGCAAGTGTCGCCGTCGGTGAATGGACGCATCTCGCAGTGAGTTATGATGGATCATCGCGCGCTGCCGGATTGAAAATTTTCCTCAATGGCAAAGAGGCAAGCGTTGAGGTTTTGCGAGATCAACTGACCAAGAATTCCGGCAGCGGCGCTGGTTTCGCCTTTGGCGAGCGAGTGCGGGATTCGGGATTTCGCAAAGGTGCCGTCGATGAAATTCGGATTTTCAAGCGCCCGCTGAGTCGCTTGGAAGTGACCGCCCTGCATGCGGGAAAGCCTCTGTCAGAAGTGCTTTCTTCGACTTCGCGAGACGATTCAGGTCTAGCGGATTTGCGTGAATTTCATGCACTCGCAGTGGATGTGGAAACGCGTGCTGCGAGGGCCAAATTGAGAGAGTTGCGTGAGAGTCTGCGCAAGACGCTTGATGGCGTGCGCGAATTGCCGGTCATGAAGGAAATGGCGGAGGCGCGGCCGGCGCGGATTCTCACGCGTGGCGAATATGGCCACCCGGAAGGTGATCCGCTGCCGCGTGCGACGCCCGCAGTGCTTCCACCCTTGACCGCAGATCTTCCACGCAACCGCCTCGGGCTCGCGAAGTGGGTCACGGCGCCGGATCATCCGTTGACGGCACGCGTGCAAGTGAACCGGTTTTGGCAGCACTTTTTCGGGCGCGGACTGGTCTCGACTTCGGAAAATTTCGGCTCGCAAGGTGAGGCTCCGTCGCATCCTGAACTTCTCGATTGGCTAGCGCGGAATTTTGTTTCCAGTGAGTGGGACATGAAAGCTCTGTGCCGTGAGATCGTGCTCAGTGCGACTTATGGACAAGATTCAAAAGCGAGCGCCGAGCTACGGCAACGTGACCCGGCGAATCTTCTACTCGCCCGTGGTCCAGCGAAGCGCTTGCCTGGCGAGGCTTTGCGCGACCAAGCACTCGCTCTATCCGGATTGCTTCATCCCGCAATCGGTGGTCCACCAGCCAAGCCGTATCTTCCCGAGTCCGCAGCTTGGCGCGTGCTCAACAGCATGTTGCCCGAATACAAGCGTGACGCGGCACCCGGGATCTATCGGCGGAGTTTATACACGTTTTGGCGGCGCACCGCACCGCCTCCGGGCATGTTGGTGTTCGACGTCCCAGGTCGCGATGTCTGCACGACGGCCCGCCAACAAACGAATACGCCTTTGCAACCCTTGGTTATGCTCAATGATCCGCAATTCGTTGAGGCCGCCCGTGGCTTAGCCGTCCGGATGTGGCGCGAGGGCGGGCAGGATCTCGACGGGAAAATGCGGTGGCTTTTCCTAACGATACTGGGCCGCAGTCCTGCGCATGACGAACTTGCTCTAATGGCTGAGTTGCATGCGGAGCAGTTGGAAATTTTCAAGAACGATCCAAAGCAGGCGGACGCTTTTCTCAAAGTTGGAGACCTCGCAGCGCCTGCAGATATTCTCGCGACGGATCTTGCTGCTGGCTGCGTGCTGGCCAGCGCGCTTCTCAATCTCGATGAAGCGATCACCCTACGCTAACACCATGGCCTCCGAACTCGATCCATTTTTCATCACACGCCGGCACTTTTTTTCAAAACTTTCCGGCGGCCTTGGCGGGCTTGCGCTCGGTTCGCTTCTCTCGGATAAGGCGAGTGCGGCGGCAGATGCCACCGCGAGTCTTCCCGGCTTTGCGCCCAAGGCCAAGCGCGTGATCTATCTATTCATGAGCGGTGGGCCTGCACAGCATGATCTATTCGATGACAAGCCACTCTTGCGCCAGCGCAATGGCGAGCCCTTGCCCGACTCGGTGCGTGCCGGCCAGCGCCTGACGGGAATGAGTGGAAACCAATCTGTGCTGCCGCTTGCTGGCTCGCATTTCAAATTTTCACGGTTTGGTAAGAACGGCACGGAACTCAGCGAACTTTTGCCGCACACTGGCGGCGTGATCGATGACCTCTGTCTGATTCGGTCAATGTACACGGAGGCGATCAACCACGATCCAGCGATCACTTTTCTACAAACAGGTTCGCAAATCGCCGGGCGTCCGAGTCTTGGTTCATGGGTGCATTACGGCCTTGGCAGCATGAATGAAAACTTGCCGGCATTCGTCGTTTTGGTGACCAAGAAGCCGACGGACCAACCGCTTTACGCACGCCTCTGGGGCAGTGGATTTCTCGACTCGCGCTACCAAGGCGTGCGCTTTTCCTCCGGGAAGGAAGCTGTGTTCTACCTAACGAATCCCGATGGCATTTGTGGCAGTGGCAGACGCGCTATGCTCGACAAGTTGGCGGGCTTGAATCGGATTTCCTTCGAGAAAGAGCTCGATCCTGAGATCGAGTCGCGCATCGCTCAATATGAAATGGCTTACCGCATGCAGACGAGTGTGCCGGAGGCGACGTCGATCGAGCGGGAGCCAAAGTCTGTGACGGATCTCTACGGACCGGGAGTGAATGAACCCGGGACATTCGCGGCGAATTGTTTACAAGCGCGGCGGATGGCTGAGCGTGGCGTGCGTTTCATCCAACTCTATCATCCAGGCTGGGACAGCCACTCCAATCTTCCGCAGGCGGTGCCCAAGCTTGCCAAGGAGGTGGATCAAGCTTGTGCGGGCCTCATCACCGATTTGAAACAGCGAGGAATGCTGGAGGATACGCTGGTGATTTGTGGGGGCGAGTTTGGCCGCACGAGCTATTCCCAAGGCATTCTAACCAAGGAAACTTACGGCCGTGATCACCATCCAAGATGTTTCTCGATGTGGATGGCGGGCGGTGGCGTCAAGCCGGGAATCGTCCACGGTGCGACGGATGATTTCGGTTATAACATCACGGAAAACCCGGTGCATGTGCATGATCTCCATGCGACGATTCTTCACGTAATGGGAATCGATCACACGCGTCTCACTCATTTTCACCAAGGCCGTCACTTCCGTTTGACGGATGTTGCAGGCAAGGTGGTCAAAGGGATTTTGACTTAATTGCGCATCAAGATTTAGCGGATGCAGACGAGATTCGTAAAACTGCGACGTTTGGGAGACTGTTGACCGACTCCAGTGTATTCATGATTGAATCAGAGTTGGAACCAATCCGTGGCTTCATGTTGGCTTGCGCAATGGAGCGGGATGTCATGATGACCCAGTTCTTCAAGGCATTCGCGGATGTTTTTAAGAACGATCTCCGGGGTGTTGCAGTCCGAACTCAAATGCCCGAACACAAGCCGCCCGAGTGCAGGGTGGGCGATGTCACGGATGAGATCGGTCACTTGCTGATTGGATAGATGGCCATGCCGTGAACTGATGCGTTGTTTGATCGACCATGGGCGTTTCGTATCCGCCTCCAGCAGTGCTTCATCGTAGTTTGCCTCGACGAACAATCCATCCAAGTTGCGGAGGCGCTCGGTCATGCTGCGAGTGATGAATCCAGCATCAGAAAGCAGTCCGAGGCGCTGGTCTTGGTGCTTGATGACGAAGCCAACAGGATCAACGGCGTCATGTTGGATGGCGAAAGTTTCGATGGTGATGTTGGAAATCCCGAAAACTTGCCCAGCTTCGAAAAATTTCCAGTTACCGCCTGAAATGCCGGTTTCACGGACCACACGTGCAGTCGCGGCGGTGGTGAAAACAGGAATCGAGTTTTGTTTGAGAAACACTTTGAGGCCGCGGACATGGTCGCCATGCTCGTGAGTCAGTAAAATACCATCCAATGATGCGGGATCGATCCCGGATTGCTGAAGTCGCAGGCTCAGTTGCTTCGCACTGAGTCCTGCATCGATCAAAATACGAACACCCCCGCACTCGACAACAGTGGCATTGCCTGCACTTCCACTCCCTAAAACTGAAAAACGCATCACGGGGCAGAGACTGTCGGATGCGAGCCGTGGGCGCAAGGATTGGGGTGGTGCATCTCTAAAATCAGGAAAATAAAAACCGCTGTGCCGTCCTTGGCGCCGTGAGCCACGTTCCGTAAACTCATTAAGTGGGGTCGCCCGGTGAATTTCAGTTGTCCTAAAAAGGCGTCACGTCGCTCACTG
>JBEGOB010000536.1:0-4076 GCA_041182265.1 Verrucomicrobiota bacterium
TCGCCCATGCCGGATCGATTTCCTCAATTATCTCCACTCCAGCATGCGCCGCGCGCGGCTCTATCACCTGCCGCGCCGCTGACACCAGACTCGGCAAATCGACCCATTTCATCACCACGGGGTTCGGTTTGGCATAGCGCAACCACTGCGAAACCAGCGACTCGATTCTCTCCGCTTCGCTCACGATCAACTCCGCGGAGATGCGCGCATCAGGCTCTGCTGCCGACTCCAACAACTGCGCGTGAAGCCGGATCGCAGAAATCGGATTGCGAATTTCGTGCGCCAAGCTCGTCACCATTTTCCCGAGCAAAGCCAGTCTCTCGGCGTGCTTCCGCATTTCACGCTCTTCCAACAGAGACTCATGCGTCGCCCTTAAAGTCCCGGCAAGTTGGAGAATTTCCCGTGGTCCGCGATCTGGCAATCCCTCCAAAGGCGCATCCCCGCCGATCCCGGGCACCACGGCCGCCAGTCGCGACAATGGACCCGTCACCCGGCTTCCCAACGCCACCGAAAACACCAAGGCAAGCAACCAAAATCCGCCCAGCACCAGCCATGCATCCATCCGCGCCCAAACCGCCCGACCGCCTAACGAATGAATATCTCGGGAAAACCACACCTCACGCCCGCCCTTAAGCGGAAACCCCACCACCAAGCGCTCGCCTTGCCGCCGCGCTCGGCCATCCGCCGCTCCCGCACCAGCTCGGAAATCCACCTGCGCACCCATCACGCTCCCCAATTGCCGCGCCATCTGCTCGCTCTGCGGAAGGTAAGTCTGCTCCAAAAAAAGCGCGTTCGCCCGCCCTAGCGCTTCAAATGCAACCGCTTCCTCAAGCCGCGTCAAATGCTGGAAAAACACCACCAATGCCAGAGAACCCAGCAACACCAACGCTCCCACTCCACCCGCAAACCAAAAGGCCAGCGAGCGCGCATGAATCAAAACTGGACGTTTTTTATCCACCACTTCGACAAACGTGAAAAACCTCAATTTCCCAACATTGTCGAGGCCCATGCCGAAAATTATCGGGCATATTTTATCCACCCATTTCCGAAACGGATAAAATTCACCCATCCAGAATCCTTGCTGAAATTCCGCCACCCATGCATTTTCAACTCGATGCAACCCAGCTTTTTCACCCTGACGCTCCTCGTCGCCGCGGCCCCCGCCTTCTCGCAGGATTTCCTCGCGCCGCTCGTCGTCACCGCATCCCGCTTCGGCCAAGCCGCAGAAAACGTCCCTTACACCGCGCAAAGCATCGACTCCACCACCCTCCGGGAAAACCAGCACCGCACCCTGCCTGAGATCCTCCAATTCACCCCAGGAGTCCTCGTTCAAAAAACCGCGCACGGCCACGGCTCGCCCTTCATCCGCGGCTTCACCGGCCGCCAAAACCTGTTACTCGTCGATGGCGTTAGACTCAACAACTCAACTTACCGCAGCGGCCCAGTCCAATACTGGAGCACCGTCGATCCGCTTTCGATCCAACGCATCGAGCTCATCAAAAGCCAGGGTTCCGTCCTCTTCGGATCCGACGCCGTTGGCGGCACACTCAACGCATTCACCAAATTTTCGGACTTCCGGGACAAGAAATCCGGCGAGACCTACACTGCTGGATCCGCCGCCTATGAATACCGCAGCTCCGGCCAAGGAAGCCACATCGGACGCCTGGAAACAGAGGCTGGCGTGGGTGAAAATTTCGGTGTGTGGCTGGGAGTTTCCGCCAAAGACTTCGGCGACATCGAGGACTCCGCAGTCGGCCGCATGAATGGCACCGGCTACCCGGAGCAAGGTCTCGACTTCCGCGCGGACTTCGCCATTTCACCCGATTCCACCCTCACTCTCGCCCATCAATACCTCAATCAAGACGCTATTTCCCGCTGGCACCGCACCCTCGCCAACCCCGGCTGGAATCACGACGGCCACCTCGCCGCTCCTGGACGCTGGACCTCAAATGACTACGATCAGGAGCGCTCGCTGAGCTACCTGCGATACGCCGGGACAAACCCGCAGCAAGCCGCATGCATCACGCGCTGGAACGCCACCCTCTCCTATCAAAGCACCGCCGATTCCGAATTTCAAAACCGCAACCCTGCCGAGGATAGCCTACGCCAATCGAACATCGATCTCGCCACAAGCGGCATCGACCTCACCCTAGAATCCGATCTCGGCCCAGGAACTCTCGTTTACGGCTTTGATTTCTATCATGATGAGATCGACTCCTCCGGCTCTCGAAATAACAGCGCCGGCACCGCCTACAAAGAATCGCTCCCTATCGCGGACGACTCCAACTACGACCTCTTCGGCGTATTTTCCCAATACCAGTGGAAACCCGCCGAGCGTCTGGAAATCACCCCCGGCATCCGCTACACTCTCGCCGAAGCATCGCTTGGACGTTTTTACGACGCCAGCGGCACCTTGCAACGCAACCAATCACAAAATTGGGATTCTCTCGTCGGTTCCCTGCGCGGAATCTATCATATCGATCCACAATGGAGCCTTTTCAACGGCATATCCCAAGCTTTCCGCGCCCCGAACCTCGACGACCTGACCGGGAACCTCAGCGCTAAATCCGGGGCCACTGCGCTCGGCTCCACCGACCTCGATCCCGAGGAATTCATCACCTACGAAATCGGCACCCGTCACCAAACAGCCACAACATCGCTCGAAGCGTCGATCTTCTACACCGATGTCGATCAGCTCATTTCCGCAGTTCCCACTACCCTTGGCGCATCCAGCACCGTCGCGAGCAATGCCTCGCAAGGCTACATTTACGGCGCGGAACTTCAGGCCGCCTGGCGCTTTCACACCCAATGGACGCTGACTGGCTTCGCCGCCTGGCAGGACGGACGCACCGAAACGCCCGACTTCATCGGCGGCCCGATTTCAGACAAGCCCATGACGCGGCTCCTCCCTCTCACCGGCTCGCTTGCGCTGCGCTGGACCAGTGAAACCGCCAAATATTGGATCGAAGGCCGCCTGCTAGGAGCCACAAAAGAAGATCGCATCACCGCCGTGGATCAAGCCGCAGATAGCCAGCGCATCCCCACCGGCGGCACCCCAGATTACCTCGTCGCCTCGCTCCGTGCGGGTTGGGAAATTCATCAAAATCTCAGCCTCACTTGTGGCATCGAGAACCTAAGCGACCAAGACCACCGCAAGCACGGCTCCGGCCAAAACGAACCCGGCCTCCAAGGCATCTTCGGCATCCGCTCCTCATGGTGACCCTACCGACTCGCTTTACGGTCGCGTTGGGCCAGATCAAATAACCCAAGCTAAGAGCTTAACGATGCATGGCAGCCCGGGCCTCGATGTTCCGAATCTGCATGGGTTAGCACGATTCCGGAGCAGGAATTTCTAGCACATCACCCCCTCCGGCGGCGGTGAACAGCAACTCCTCCACATCAGGGGGATCTCCGCTGAGCTTTAGAAGCGCAGTGCGGGCATCCCCTTCAGTAAGCCGACCCGCAGCGAAGTCACGGAGAATGGCTGTTGCAGCCATGGTGTTTGAATCGACATTCATCCGAGCGCTTGGAAAAAGTTACGGAGAAGTTCAGGCACTGGCTAAAATTCCCCCTCGGACCACACCCCCCATAAACTTGGGCCTATCAATCGGAAAAATGACGGGAATCCGTGGCTTCCTAAGTGAGCCAAGGCAATTTCGGACCTGATCATCGCCACGAAAACCAAGCCAATCTGGCCCGGCCGCCTCAAAGTGCTTGGTGAGAAAGCTTGAGCCTTTGGAAACATCGGCGTCGATCACGACAACGGCCTTTTAATATCCCCCAACCAATCGGACAAGCCTCAGTGAATTTCTAAGCGGACATACGCCACTGCGAGTGATGAACCAACAAACGAGGACTGGAATCTTTCCGTAAAGGAACACCCACGCTTCGAAGCCACTCTCGAACCCAATATTCATGATTGAGATTCGCCGAGCACCATGTCCAACCAGCTCTCCAGCTCTCGAAAATCGAAATGGGATATGGACATAAAAAATCCCGGCGAGTTTAAGAAACTCCGCCGGGATCAAAATCGAAAAGTGAGCGAATCAAAAAATTGGAATTCCCAATCCCACTCA
>JBEGOB010000537.1:0-6126 GCA_041182265.1 Verrucomicrobiota bacterium
TTGCTACCCATCGGCAGTAACATCTTATCGGTGAAGGGTCGTGCCGGGATCAGAGAATTTTCCCCATGGGCGAGGCAGCTTGCCCAGAAGATCAGAAGGCTGGATCGGAGTGTCCGAAGCATAGGGTGATTGGGGCGCAGGGTGGCTCGACGCTTAAGTTAGATACTACTTTCGGCTGATGGGACGTGCGCGCTGCTTCGCCCATGCGTCAACTTTCCGGGGTTCGAGCTTCACTTGCAAGATATAGGGCGGCTTGCCACGACCGTCGGGGTGGTTCGGGTGCTTGGAGCCGGGCGCGAGGTCCCAGTGGCCGTATGTCATGGCGAGCACGGTGCCATCCGGCAAGAGTTCGACTCCGCTGTAACCGCAGTCGCCGATGTTATTGTTGGTTGAGTTTCCATAGTTCCGCCGCAGGTGGATGCGGTATTGACCTTCCTTGCCCTTTTCCAAGTCATCGAAAGTGCCGACCCATGCGACCCAGTCGCCATGGCTGGGATTTCCCGTGTGCAGTGGGCTGTAGTCGCGCATGAAGACCATGGTGCGGCCATCTGGTAGATTCACCGACTCATGGCGATGTCCAGTTAGGGCACCCGGTAGCTCGCGAGGATCGGTCCAAGTGAGTCCGGCGTCGTCAGAAAATGCGACCATTGAATTGGTCAGGCGTTTTTCCGGGCGGAACAACAGGGCGATGCGTTTGGCATCACGGCGCATGACGAGTCCCGCCTCGCACAAGCCGGCGCGGCGGGCGGTGCTTAGGCCATCTGGCGTTGCATAGTCGATGCGACGCAGCGCTTCAAAGCGGCAGCTTGGCGCGCCACCGTCGGCAGGTTCCAGCGTTAGATCGACGGTGTAATTGTCGAAATTAAAATCATGAAAAACTCCGCGCCAAATGGGCTTGTCACCCGGCACCGGCCATAAGGAAGCGAGCGCGACGATGATGCCCTTGGGACCTTCGAGAGTCCATGATTGGCGCGCGGACCATGTGTCGCCGCAGTCGTCGCTCCACATCCATTCAAGGACGTTTTGGCGTGGCCGGCAAGTCACTAGCAAGATGCGCTCACGACCACCGGGAAGATCGAGGCGGTAGAGAATCGGCGTTTCCTCGACGCGCTGAGCCGCGATCTCGACCGGCTTCCAAGTGCGTCCGGCATCGGTGCTGCGGCGGAGGATCAGGTTGCCACGGCCGTGCCCGTCAGGGTAGGAAACGAGCAGGGTTTTTCCATCGCGCAGCAGCACTGTGGATGGGTGGCCGAGATACCCTTCTCGGCGCTCGACGGTGGTGAAAAGAGAGTTCGCCTTCGTGAGATCGAGTATTGGGATGGCGTAGTCCCGTCGAACATCTTCTGCTAGCGCAAGTGTTGCCATGCACAACATGCCAATGATGCAAGGAATGCTGCTGACTCGCGAAGTGAAAGCGAGTTTTTTTAATAGATAGGACATGCGTGTTGTCGAGTTATGGAAATATACGTTCGGTCAATAGTTTGAAATTGCGCAGGAAATGGGCGAGCTCATCCCACTGGTTTTATCATCCGGCCAGACGCAGCGGCGTTCACCGCTTGTCTCTCGGTCCTCGCAGCGCCAATGACTCTTTGTCAGTCACTTTGAATGCCGTCCTTGTATCCGTCGGAGTCTGGCACCCGGAAAGAATGTAGATAACCCGAAAGCCGGAAGTAGCTCGTCGCCTCAAGGCGCTTCACCAGTTGCGCCTTGTCGACCTTTAGTCTGCGGTGGATCAACTGATCCGCCTGCTGCTCAAAGGTCAGAGCCAGCTTCGTGTATTTCACGCCCACCTCTCTTCCCACTCAGAATCAAACGAGACATCAGTACAAAAAACACCCCCCCGAATTACGCATGCAAGCAGAGGCGCGGGAGGTTTGCTGCCAAAAAGAAGCCCCCTTTGCTTGCACCGCGCAAACAGAAAGTATCGAACGATGCAATTTCAGGTTTAGGTAATATTTAGGCATCTTGGAATCCCTGCTTTTCAAGCAAATTCAAAGAGCTCCTGCTGTGCTGGTTCCGGCGAGGCACTTGGGGAGGTTCTCCACTTTCCGGCTGTAGAAGTGCGGACAAGATGCTCATGGTCCCCTGGGGCCTCCAATACCCGGTTGGTCTCCGCCCGACCCGGACCGGATGGAGACTGCCGTTTGAGGTAGTTTTGGCTTTCGCTTTCAATGCACTAAAGCTTTTAGGTTAGCCAACGAAGGCGTAGTGGCGGGTGCGGAAGCAAGAGTTACGGAGGGGGGGGCAATTGACGGCGTGCCGATCAATGACACGTGCAAGCTGTCGGGTGGGAGGAAATCTGGCGAGGTTAAATATTCAAAGTGAAAGACAAAAAGTAATTCGACGCGCGCGAGAGCTCCGGTCCAGATGCGCTTGGTCTCAGGATCACTTGCAAAGTGATAGGCGAAATACGGTGGTGATCCGATTCCCCCGCTCTTCCCCGTCAAAGCCGAAAGATGCGAGGGGATTTTACTTTTTGTCTGGCACTTTGAATTGGTGGATTCCCAATGGAAGATGCTGCAGAATCGGGGTGCGCAGCCTGTGTCCGAAAAGGCGCACCTCATCGCCACCCAAGAAAAGCACGTCGGACAGATGCTCGCGACCTTGCGGGCCAGCGGGCGGGTCGAATTCTTGGAGGTAGATTTCCCGTCGCTCGTCTCGGATCCTGAAACCTCGATCGGTCGTGTCCGCCGTTTTCTGGGAGATGCGATGACTGGAAACCTTGAAACGCTGGCGGCAATGGTGAGACCGGAGCTTTACCGCAATCGGGCTCAACCCTGATTAAGTGCGATGATGTTCAAAATGACAATCAACACCGCCTGAATGAATAGGGTCAGAGTACACGGATTAACACGTTTTCGATTTCCTTCATGCCTTTGATGAGCTTCTTGTCCGACCTGCCGTCGGAAACAGACCGGCTGACCGATCCAGGGTGGCCCATTGCAAGCTTGTGGGCGATCCAGCCGTTACTCACCGTGGTGTGGGTTCGCAGCAGGATGGCGAGCTGAACCTTACGGGAAAAATGGGGTCAGTGTGCAAATCTTGACAGAATTCCCTCAAGAATCCCGGTGTGATCCGAATGGAGCGGAGAGACATTGACAGGCGCTATTCGCGCTGTGCCCGCAGGGGACCGCCGGGGGGGGCGGGAGCAATCATACTGAGCGGGATGGGCGAAACTCTCAAGGCTTGTATCTGAGACGAATCACACAGGGCCTCATTGTCGCCGCAATCCGTATCGCGGGTTGCGGCGATGGTGCCGGACCACCATCAATTTGATCCCCCAAGGCTTCTCCTCGTAGAGAAAATGATATGGAAAATCCGGGAGGTTCGCCCGCCGGACGGTTTCACCGAGAGGCGGGAAATGCCGCGGATTTGAAAGAGCCTTTGCGATTGTTTCCTGCAAGTTGCTGAAAAATCGATCAGCAAGTTTAGGCCCCGCCTCACTCTCGTAATGCTCAAGTATTTGCCTCACATCGTGAACGGCAGACCGGTGGTAAATCACCTTCATGCTGGACGACCCACTGCTTTGAGGAACTCCTCATGGGTTAGGCACACACTCGGATCGCGGTCCATTTCCTCGGCCCGAAGGAGCGCCTCTGCCAGACCTTCGTCATCCTCGACCAATACCCCCGGTAGTGAATCGAGTAAATCGGAGGCAAGCTTGGCCCGGTCGGCTTCCGGGAGCTTGAATACCAATGTTTCGATTTCTGCCAGCGTCACCATGAGTCAGATGCTTGCCCGGATTTCCGTCAAGATCAAGCCACTTTGTCAGCAGCAATCCATCATGATTAAAGGCCCGTCCTTCTGTCATACCTCAGATCGTTAAAACTGGCGGCGACTGGTTGGAATTAGGTTGGTCATTTGGTAGGCGAAAGACAAGGATCGAGTCTCTTCGCGCTGGCGCTCGTAACGGAGGACGAGGCAGCGGTGCTAGCCACTACCGAGGACGGAGTGGAGAGCGCCAGCGCGGTCGCCGACCGGGGGAGGTCCTCGGCGTTACGAGCCCTGCGGAAGCTTGCTTCAGCCCATAACAGACTGCCCGCCATCCAGGAGGGAATTCGGGACCCCCGAGATTCATTTCACTATCAGAGATCGAAAGCGCTCAAGGTCTCCTCTTCCGTCTTGACTGTAAAAAGTCGCGTTCTCTTTTTGGATCTTGGAAGGATTGGATTTAATCCACGCCAGTTCGGAATCGAAATCGTTGACTGGATATGTCATGCCAGACATCGGCACAGAAGGATCATCAGGAATAAAAATCATTATGATCTTATTGCCTTCGATGCCAAAGGGATCGTCTCGATCAAGTTTTACGCCCACCCACCTGTCAAACTCCTGATAAGCACTTTCAGAAACCGTTTTTGCATCGTCCTGAAGCTTTTTTATTTTTGCCCTTAGGTCGGAGATTTCGTCGCTGGATGGTTTGCGGACGGCAAGCATGTATAGGGTTGTGGATGCCTTCTTCTCCTCAAAAAGCATTGTTGAGCGATTCGCCTCGCTTTGATAAAAGAAATTGCTTGCTTCTGTTCTGAAATCCGCCAACGCCTTAGAGACTTTTAAAGAATCGTTTTTTGATTTAAAGGGGCTGTCCTTAGACTTGTTGTCTATATTCTTCAAATCACGTTCTGATTCATTCGAATGAACTCCTAACCCTAATTCTTTCGTTATTTTAGCTAGGTTTTCACGTGGTTTAACATTGTTATTCTTATGAATAAATAGCAAAAATGCAAGAATAGTTGTGATAACTGCTATTACTAGCAAGGTGAGTCTGTGCATTTTCTGTAATTTGGCTACAGTTTAGAATGAAATTGATTTTTTGCCCTGCCCGCGTCCAAAGTCTTTTACTACCAACCTTCTTTCACGCGGGAGAATGTTATTGTTCCCGGTCCATCAACATATCGCTTGCCGGTTTGGGGGTCAGTATAAGGAGTCATCGTCTTTTGTGATACCCACCAACCTCCAAGCTTTTCGCCTGAATTCATAGTCGTCCAGTCGCTGTATTCAGCGTATCCTGGCGGTCCTCCCGTAATCTCCGCCCTTTCTCCAGCCTTAAGCGTTAAAACCGCCTTCATTGGTACTAAAGCCTTAGGGGGTTCTGTAGCCGACGCATTACTACTCAGGCCATGCCAAGCTACCATCGTCGCAACTGTTGCCCCTCCAGTCAGCTTGAGGAAGCTCCGTCTCGTGACTCCATTGTTCCATTCGTGCCCTGCGAAAGTTGGCGTAATTTCCGGTTGACTAAATGGCGAGTACGGATGGATCGTTGTTCATGAAGTTGTTTCTTTGTTGTCGTTAAAGGACAACTAGAGATCATCTCCGCTGCTGTCAATTTCGAATTTCAAACATTTCCGAACCTCCGATGCATTTCAGAGGCGTTCCCAAACCCAATCTGATTTACACAGTGGCCTTCGATCCGCCGGGCTGGCGCGGCGGGCGGACGATGGCGAAATTGTTGTGTTGCTCGCTGCTCAGGCAGTTCTGGAGTGGTGAGATCGTGGTCTTCCGGAATTTCCCGGAACCCTTGTTTCCAGTGGAGCGCAAGGGATTAGAGGAGGTGTTTGTGGAGACGCCGGAGGTGGGAGAAGGCCAAGGGACTGGGGCGAGATGTTTGGAAGCGGCGCTGTCCTATCGCTTCCGTGCGGCGGAGATGTTGGATCCCTCACGCTACGGATGGCTAGCTTATCTGGATGCGGATTGTCTGGCGCTGCGGAATCTGCATGATTAAAGGTCCGTCCCTCTGTCATAAGGCGAATTGCAACTTTATTTGTTAAGCGGAGATAACTGACCCCATTAACTCGGATTCAAAAAACTATTTTTTCAAGACTTGATACGATTTTTTCCTTTTTCTGAGGATCTTGAATTAGATTCGCCCACAACAGCGCTGATTCACGATCTCTTTCCGCCAACAAGTCGACTGCTCGAATCAACGACGTATCACGCTTTGGGCTGGGTTGCGCATTCTCGATCATATTCATCATCTTTGAAGTATGATTCCAAAAATATTCTCGCTCGATAACTTGATCGGTCAGCTGCTGATCCGGACCAAGGCTGCATTTTGAATCCAGCATCATTTGTAGTGCCGTAAGATTTGAAAAGTTGGTAAGAGCTAGTTGCTGAATCGTCTTTACC
>JBEGOB010000538.1:0-3367 GCA_041182265.1 Verrucomicrobiota bacterium
GGAAGCCTATCCGGAAAAACGGTGACTTTCTCCGGCAAAGTGACCGACCACACACTCACTTCCGCCCACCAAACACGCGCCTTCATCCGCGATTTCTCCTCGAACTATTCCTCCTTCTCCACAGTGACCGCGCCGCTGGTCAACGGTGAGTTTTCCATCAGCCTCGCCACGAACGCAGGATCCGGCCGCCACGTGCAATATGGCTTCGAGACCACCGGCGTCAATGTGTGGCCCACCGATGCCGCGCACTTTGGATCCATCCGAATCATGCCTCTCGCAGAAACTTCTTTCAACGCATGGATGTCCGCTCGGGATTTCTCCGCATTCACCAACCCCGACTTGTCGGCAGAAGGTGATCCCGATGGCGACGGTGAGAGCAATTTCCGAGAATTTGCGTTCAACAGCGACCCAAGCTCGGCTCGAAACTCTGGCAAGGTGATCTCGCGCCTCGATACCATTTCCGGAGCGCAGGCGCTGGTCCTCAGTTTCCCTGTCCGGGGAAATCCGATTTTCACCGGAACTCCACAGAAATCCGCCCTGGCCGATCAGGTGATCTACACCGTCGAGGGATCGAACGATTTGGTGAATTTCAATCAGATCGTCACAGAGATCGCGGCGGAGAGCGCTAACTTACCCTCACTCGAAAGCGGATGGACTTACCGCAGTTTCCGGCTCGCGGGAGAAATCGGCGGCAGCACTTCGCGCGGAAATTCGGGGTTTTTAAGGGTCCGGACCGCCTTGTCGCCTTGAGATCTACACCTCGCCACTGCTAACGGGATCAGCGCGGAGCTGGGCCGACGGTCGCACCTGCCTTCAGGCGGCAATCGATCAAAACATGCTGCGCGGAGCCGAAACGCTTTTGTGCACGCTCGACCAAACGCTGAGTCCCGGTGGTGCCGATTTCACGAAATGGAATAACAATGGTGCTCAACTCGGGAGAGTCGGCAGGCTTTTCAATTCCGTCAAAGCCCGTCACGGAAACCACTTCAGGCACGCGGATTCCGCGCTTTTCGAGACCACGAATCAGATCGTAGGCTTGGTGATCTGCGGCGCACACCCATGCGGTGACTCCATCACGGCTCCGCTCCGCTGCATATTCAATACTGGATTCATCATCCCCCTCACGCGAAGGGAATACGTTCACAATATCCTCGATCGAGACTGGCATTCGAAGCCGCACCATCGCCTCCATGAAAGCTGCATAGCGCCGGAATGACCAACTGGCTTCCACCTCATAGCGCCTCGTGAAAAAGCCGATTTTCCGATGACCATTTGCAACAAGATGGTCGATGGCCGCTGAAATTCCTTTGTAGTGATCGACATCGACGCAGTCGATTCCCGTGTGATCAAACTGCTCCACCAATGAAACGAGCGGCACCCGCGGCGCCAAGTGGTCAAGCACGCCGTTTGGAAACGGATAGACCAACAGCAAGCCATCCCAACGGCTGCAAAGTTTCTCAATCTGCAGAAACGCAGGATCATCCAAGCGGCACGCCTTGGGATCGATCAAATGCACCTCAATGTCCGCGCCGCTCAGATGCGCGCAGTCCGTCACACCGGCCAAAATTTGCTCACAGGGGTTCTGATAGTCCGTCCTGTTGTATTCCTCTTCCGCTGAGCAAATCAGGACGCCAAAAATTTTCTTGCCGCCTTTTTTACGGATCGAGCTGGGCGTCCGCATCTGGAGATGCACATAGCCAACCTCGGCCGCCAACTGAAAGACTCGCGCTCGCGTGACCGGATTGATCCCCGGATGGTTGGTGAAACAACGCGAAACCGTGGCACGCGAAATTTGCAGACGATCTGCAATCAGCTGCTGGTTCACTTCGGGGGATGGGTCCTTCGCTTCGATGGATGCGAACATTTTCCCACTTTCATCGTGATGCAAGCCTCAATCAACGGTGACGAGCTGATCCACCACGCTCACAGCATAAATTGCATTAAATTTCTCGACCGAGCGGGAAATTGAACTAAGTTTCCTGTATTCAAATCCATACACACCTCGTGAATTTCGCTTTTTCCATTGGAGCGCGTGGCAAACGACGCGCCCTCGTTTTCCCGTGCTGGTTATTTCTAGGGGCGCTGGCAAACGCCGATACGCACCTGACGCTTGAGCCGCAGGTCCAGGTAAGTTGGCCCACAAGCCAAGGAAAGAGCTATCAACTCCAAGGCGCGACGGCATCTGGCGCGGAATGGACCAACCTCGGCCCGCGGATTTCTGGCGACGGATCCGTGCATTCATGGGCGGCCCCAGCTCCGAGCGGCCCCGCAGTCTATCAAGTTCTGGAAATCGTTGCCGGGTCCGATCCTCAGCCGCCGCTCCCAGTGAACGGGGGATTTGAGATGGGAAGTGCAGCCACCCTTGAAAACTGGGCCGCCAGCGGCAATCAGGCGCCCGTCCGCAGCGCGACTGCTGCACGCAGCGGATTATTCGGCATCCGCAGCGCCCTCGCCAACGTGGGAACCGCCACCGCTGAGGGTGGACTCGCCCAAAATATCACAGCCCAAGGCGGCACCATCACAGCTGGAAAAACCTACGATTTTTCATTCTGGGTCAAGCAGGTGAGTGCAGGGCCATCCTATTTGCAGCAATACAGAGTGGAGTGGCTCAACGCCTCCAATAACGTTCTCGGCGGCTCTGGGCTGATCAATTTCCAAGGACCCACTGGGACTTGGGAGAAAATTTCAAAAACTGCGCTGCTCGCACCGACTGGCACTGTGACCGCCAAGATTTCCTTCCGCTTCGTCACCGGAGCCATCCAAGGCGCGCATGGAGAAGTCTTTCTCGACGATATCCTTCTCGATTCCGGCGATCTCAACAAGTCTGGCAGCCCGGAGGAAATTCGCGCCCTGCCACTCAGCCGCCAAGCCATGGCAAAACTAAGTTGGCTCACCGACCCAGGAACGTCCTATCAACCGAGTTCATCCTCCGATCTGCGCACATGGACCGAGCTCACACCCATGATCACCGGCGATGGGAATTCACGGGAAATTATGGTTCCCATGACGCAAACCGCAGAGTTTTTCCGACTCGCCATCCCTGCCGCCGCCATCTTACCGCCCTCAAATCTCCGCGCCGTCCCCGCTGGCACACCGAACTCAATCAGGCTGGCATGGGACTCAAGCGCATCCACGGGAATCACCGGCTATCGCATCCGCTATAGCATCACTGGGCAATCGTCCGAACAGTCCATCGATCTCGGATTGGTAAACACCGCCCTCATTTCCGGACTCACTCCGGGAGCGACTTACAATCTATCCGTCGTGGCGCTAAGCGGAAATGGAGGCGAAAGCCCTGCGGGAGACGCCACGCTCTCGACCCAACCCGAAGCGGACTTAGGCATCGTCGCCCTTTTCAACGCCTCCA
>JBEGOB010000539.1:0-4920 GCA_041182265.1 Verrucomicrobiota bacterium
CCTTATTCCGGACCCCGTCCGCCGGACGCCGTGGTCGTGCGGACGCGACCGGATCCCACGCCCATCACCGGGGAAGAAAAAGCCTTCATCCGCAAGCTCGGCCTGGACGAGAGAATCCGCACGGGAATGCTGGAGGGAGAGGCGCAGCTTTATACGCTCACACTGGATCGTGAAGTCGCGCTGGCGCCAGGTTCCGCGCTTTGCTGCCCGCTGCGGCTTGGCAACGGGTTTGCCGTGAAGGACTGCGACTTCGGCGACAACCGTTCCCGGGCCATCCTCATCAAGGCCAGCAAGGGCGAGGTCAGCGGCAACCGCATCACGAACAGCCGCATGGCCGCGGTGCTGATTTCCCCGGAGTTCTGGTGGATGGAGGGTGGCATCTCCTCCGATGTGGTCGTTAGGGAAAACACCATCAAGGGCTGCCTGCAAACCCCGATCCGGATCCTCGCCCCCGGTGGCAACCGCCGTCCACTGCCCGCCGGCGCGCATCGCAACATTTCCATCCTCAACAACCGCATCGAAGACAGCGCGTGGCCGCTCATCCACGTGACTTCGACATCGGGCCTGACCATCGAGGGCAATGTCCTGCCCGCAGTTCCTCCGGCAAACCATGCGGCTCCAGCAGAACCCATCCTGCTGGAGAATTGTGAACCAAAACCCTAGTGCGCCATCCTCATGCCCCGCTTCCTATCATCCTGCCGCTGGGCACTGCCCTTAGTGCTCTTGCTCGCGCTGCTGGCCATCCTCCGGCTGCCACCCGGCGCGGATCACCGCCTAACCGATAAGGCGGCGGCATTGACGGAACGGCAGGTCGATGCTGCCGCGCTCGACGACTTCGACACATGGCTGGCGGCTGGCCAGCACCCGGACACACTCGCGCGCGGCGTGGAACTGGCGCGGGCGCGACGCGTCGCCCTGAAGGAACTCATCCAGCTCGATCCTCAGGCAGCGCTCGAAAATGCGGTTCCCTACCCGGTTAGGCGGCAATTGCCGGAGCCGGTCGTGGCGCTGTTGGAAACTCCGGTTAGCACAACGGCAGACCTCGTCGTGGAGCAGGCCTGCGGCGGGCCCGACGGACGCTCGTGGCGGGCGCATTGGCTGATGCTCGACGGTCAGCGGGTGCGCGTTTTCACCTACGGCCAGCGGACCGAAGTGATGAGCAAGGAAAAGCTATCCGTCCACGGCATCGCCATCGACGGGGTGATGGCGATGTCGGATGACCCTCTGCGGGAATTGCCTGCGGAGGAAGTGGCGGACCTGGGCCTAACGGGACGGGTGGCACAACTGGGCAAACGATTGTTAGGAGTGGAATCGGATGCCGCATTGGAAGCCGCGCGGCAGCAGCTGCGGGAAACAGAGGAGACGCTGGGCCCCACGGCCATGCCGGCTTACCGCGAGCTGGCACTGGGTCAAATGGAAGGCATGTTTCCGCTGGCCATGCAGGATGGCACTGGCGAATCGGAAGATGACCTGCCGCCGCCGGTGGCCGAATCGGCATGGACGGAGGGAGCCAAGACGATGCTCTACCTCCGCGCACGCTTCGCCGATGAATTGCCCACCTACGAGCCGGTGACGCTGAGCACCGCGCAAGCGCGGCAGGGCGAGGCGGAGGCATTCTGGCGGGAAAATTCTTATGGAAAATCCACCCTCACCACCACCTTTACCGCCGTGGTCACACTGCCGAAAAATGGCGGCGACTATGTGAATGATTTCAACGCCCTGCACCTCGACGCACGCGCCGCAGCCCTCGCCGCCAACCCCGCCTGGAATCACGCCAACTTCAGTTTCTACACCGTCATCACCAACTACGCGACCAACGCCCAAGGCAACGGCTTCTCCTACACCGGCATCGCGCAGCTCGTCGGAAAGGCGTCCCACCTCCTCCGCAACTTCATCTCGGTGCGGACGGCATCGCACGAATACGGCCACAACCTCGGCCTCAACCACTCCGAATACTGGCTGACGGATTCGCCATCGCCCATCGGCGAGGACTCGAAGCCCGGCGGCTACGTGGGCGATGCGGCGGATGACGAACGCATCGAATACGGCCACCGATTCGCGGTGATGAACGGGCTGGAGGGAACGGGAGATTCGGACAGCGGCCGCGCCCATTACACGGCCAGCGACAAGAACCGTCTCGACTGGCTGGCGACCGCTGACGGCGACATCCTCAGCACCACCACCAGCGGCACCTACCGGCTTCACCGTCACGATGTGCGGAGCGCGGATTTTGGCACCATGACCGACGGCGTCGCACGCGCGATCAAGATCAACCTTCCCGCGACCGATCCGACCGGCTTTGCCGAACCTTACAAATACTGGCTGAACTACCGTTTGTTGCCGACCAATGGCATCGCGGAAAACTGGCTGCCCCACGGCCTGCAAGTCGATTGGCGGCGCGATGGCAGCGGATTCCGCGCGGTCCAGTTAGACATGACTCCGTATTCGCGGGACAGCGGTCCCTACGGTGCCACCCCGGGGCCTTACAGCGACAACGACGACAAGGAAGACGCCGTGCTGCCCATCGGGCGCACCTTCAGCGACACCGGGGCGCACATCCATTTCACACCCATCGCCAAGGGCGGCAGCAATCCGAACGAGTGGCTGGACGTGGTGGTGAATATCGGCACCCAGGGCACCAACGCCGCCCCCGTCATCTCCAACCTTGCCGTCAACAATTCCAACCCCGCCGTCGGCCAAACCATCAATTTCTCCATCACCGCCACCGATCCCGATGGCGACGTCCTCGCCTACCACTGGGACATGGGCGACAACAACCTGCAGATCGGCCAGTTCAACAATCCCAACCAGACAAAAAGCTGGAGCGCCCCCGGCTACTACGTCGTGCGCGTCGAAGTCTCCGACATGAAAGGCGGAAAAACCACCGCCTCCCGTGTCATCTCTGTCGGCAGCCCTGCCAACAACGGCATCTGGACCAACGCGTCCGGCGGCTCATGGGGCACCAACGCAAACTGGACGGGTGGCCTCATCGCCGGTGGTGAAGGAAACACCGCGGACTTCAGCACCCTCAATCCCAGCACCGACACCACCGTCACCCTCGACGCCGCCCGCGCTATTGGAAACCTCGTCTTCGGCGATACCAACACCGGCAGCGCCGCCACCTGGTTCATCACCAACGGCAGCGGAGGCTCGTTGCTCCTTGCCGGAAGCTCGCCCACGATCACGGTCAACCCGCTGGGTTCCGGAAAATTCGCTAACATTTCCGCCCTCCTTGCCGGCTCCAGCGGTTTCACCAAAACCGGCACCGGCAACCTCATCCTCAACAACGCCAGCAACAGCATCAGCGGCCCCGTCGTGCTTTCCAACGGCAACCTCCAGCTCAACAGCGCGTCACTGACCAACGCCACATCCGTGGCCATCAATGCCGGATCACTCGTCGTCGCCACATCCGCGCCGAACGCCATCGGCGGCACGATTTCCTTCGGCGGCGGCACCCTCCAATACAACGTCAACCCCGGCTCGGACGATTCCGCCCGGTTCAGCACGGCCGCCAACCAGCAGTATCGGATCGGCCTGACTTCAGGCCGCGTGGCAACTTTCAGCTCCAAGCTCGCAAGCCCGGGCGGCACGCTGACGAAATTGAACGCCGGCACGCTGATCCTCGCGGTTGCTAACACCTACAGCGGCGGCAGCACCCTGTCAGCTGGCACCTTGAACTTCGCCAACACGGGCGCGCTGGGCGGTGGTGCCCTTTCCTTCACCGGAAACTCGACCCTCCAGGCGGGAATTGCAGGTGCCCTAGCCAACCCCGTAAATGTTGCTACCGGCGTCACCGGAACGGTGGACACCAACGGCAACAACACGACGCTCGGCGGCACACTCACTGGCGGAGGCAACCTGACCAAAATTGGCACCGGCACACTCAACATCACCGGCGGTGCGGCGGGAAACACACTGTCAGGATCTATCAACGTCAATGCGGGCCTGCTCGCGATCGACAACGTCACCCCCAGCCCCGGCATCCAGTCGTTCGCCAACATGAACGGCACCGTCACAGTGGCCTCCGGAGCGGGCTTCAATTTCAGCCAGAGCTTCACCGCCGACAATCTGGAGAACAACATCACACTCAGCGGTCCGGGAACAGACGGCTTGGGAGCCTTGAACCTCTGGCGCAATGCGACCGCGACCGGTGCGATCACTCTCGTCGCGGATGCCACCATTTCCCACACCTTCAACACTGCCACCATCAGCGGCTCCATCACCGGCACGGACCGCAACCTGACGCTCACCACGCTCACCGCCAACCAGCCCGGCATGACCCTCAGCGGACCGATCCAGTTAGGCACCGGCGGCATCACCGTGACAGGTGCCGCCAACAGCGGAACCTTCAGTATCCGATTGAGCGGCAACAACTCCTACAGCGGAGAAACCCGGGTGGTGTCGGGAACGCTGATGCTCAGTGGAAACGCAAGGCTCAACGATTCCTCCGCAGTCCGCATCGACTCCGGCGCGGTCCTCCACCTCGATTTCGCCGGCACCGACACGGTGGCAACCTTGTTCCTTGGTGGTGTTTCGAAGCCTGAGGGAACCTACGGTTCATTAACTTCCACGGCCGCCAACAAGAGCGCCGATTTCCTCGGTAGTGGAATCCTGCAGGTGGGTGCCGCTAACAATTACGCGTCCTGGGCCGCCAGCCAAACGCCCCCAGTCACCGGCGGTGAAAACGGCGACGACGACAACGACGGTGTAAAAAACCTCATCGAATACGCACTCACCGACGGGGGCGAACACGGCGTGCTCAGCGGCAACACCATCACCTTCACCAAGCGCGGTGCTCCGTATGGAGGCGACCTGACCTACGAAATCGAGACCTCCACCGACCTTGGCATCACCGATGACTGGGAACCTGTGATAAGCAATGTGACGGCCAACGACACGTTGATCCGCTATGAATTCACC
>JBEGOB010000540.1:0-2658 GCA_041182265.1 Verrucomicrobiota bacterium
TCGTCCGCGAACTGGTCGCCAACATGGCCATCTACTCGACCGGCGACGGCATCCGCGTGCAGGCCCAGTCGGCCAGTCCAGACTGGAACCGCGCCGCCGAAGCCTACTTCGCCCTGTGGTCTGCCCGCTGCGAGGTGACTCGCCGATTCTCCTTCGAAGAATGCCAAGCACTCGTCTGTCGGGGCATGGACATCGACGGTGAGTATTTCATCCACAAGACCCGCGACTCCCAAGGCGAACCTCGCATCCAATTGATCGAATCTCACCGCGTCGGCGACCAGTTCGGTTCACAGGAAACCATCGACGGAGTCGGTCTCGATGCGTGGGGCGCGCCGGTTTTTTATCGGTTGCTGGAGGATGACGGTATCCACAACGATTTGCCCGCCACCTCCATCCTGCACATCCACGAACCTGAATGGGCTGGTGGTGTTCGCTCTCACCCGACGATCCAACATTCAATCAACCACGTGCTCGATGAAATGGAATTGCTCGCCCTCGAAAAGCACGCCGTGAAGGACAATGCCGACGTCTCCCGCATCCTCAAAACAGCGCGTGGAGAAATCGATGACAGCGGCAACTTCGTGGTCGGGGGCGCGGCAATCGGCACTGAAAATAGCGATCCCATTTCGCTCCAACGCATCGTCGGCGGCAAGTTGATCGCGCTCAAACCCGACGAGTCACTCGACAGCTTCCAGTCGAATCGCCCATCGCCCACCTTCACCGGCTTCTTGGAACACCTCCGGCGTGACTCCGCGCTTGGGATGATTCCATTCGAGTTCGCAGCGGATTCCAGCAAGGCGCGGCGGCGCGGGTGTTAGACTGTTCATCCCTCTGCCGCAGGCACAAGCTGGCTTAGCCAAAGGCAAATGGGACTCAAGACGCTCTCGGATCACTTCAATGAACAAGAGGCCGACTTCGGCGAGGAAATCGAGCGCCGGGCCAGCGATGCCAAGCTGATCATCGAGACAGCCGAGAAATATGGAATTCCGGTTGAGATGCTTTGGAAGCCTGCGGGGACTGTGGCGAAGGTAGCGGGCACTCAGCGTAAGCGACGACGCGTGACGCGCTGTTTCATGTGGACGATGGTCACCACCTGAAACTCATCGCCGAAAACGCCGTAAATGATTCGGTAAAAACCTTCATGCACCTCGCGCAGGCCGGACTCGATAAACTCATGGACGGGATGCCCTCTGGAAGGCATTCCAGACGCACGTTCCACGCGGAAGATCAGACGCTCGATCTGCAATCGCGCATAGTGCTCCGAGTCATGGGCGATGAAGTCCCGAATGGCCTGCAAATCGCGCCGCGCCTGCGCTGACCATGTGATGCTCATGCCACGCCGAACTCGCTGCGGATGGATGCGTGGTCATGCTTGCGACCGTCTCGCAAATCGGCCAGGCCGGCTTCAATTTTCTGGCGAACGAGGATTTCATACATGAGGTCATCCCAACTGGCGGTGTCCGGCAATTGACGGACAAGACGGGCTGCCGCCTTTTTGACTGAAGTGTTTTTTTCTCCTGCGGGCATGGAGTGAATCAAGCTCAAACCAAGGCACGATGCAAGCCGCCATTCCGTGCGCTCGGCAACCCAGGCGTCCGTGACGAAACATCCAGCTCAACAAATGCGGACGAATCGTCGGTGGCTGGCTAAAAAATCGTAGCTCGATAAGCCCCTTAACCTGACTTACAGTGTCCCCTTGATTTTTAACGCTGTCATTACCGTAGCTGAAGAAGGCGGCTATGTCGCCTTCAATCTACGCGAGGCCACGGAGTTGGATCTGGAAGTATTCCCGATGAAATCCAAGACACCGGCGGTCTTAAGCTGTTTTGAAGTTCCCTATGCCCAAGCTGCCGGTGGTTAGTGGCAAATGATGCCGCAATGCCCTCGGGAGGCTCGGCTTCGAGGAAGTCCGTCAACACGGCAGCCATCTGGTGATGAAGCGGGATGATGTAGGTTGCGTGGTGCCCATGCATGCTGAGATTGAAACTGGCACGCTTTCCGGGATCTTGAAGCAAGCGGGCGTGAGCGTTGAGGAATTCATCAAGGCGCTGGGAAGGTGAACCGCTACAACAACCTTCACTCGCAAGTCAGCTTGTTGGAAAACGTGACGGCAGCCGCAAGATCGGCGGGCATGCGTGCGCTTGATCGTCGCCAAAGCCGACCGCCGCTTCTCATTCCGCTAGATGATCCTGAAAAGCAGCCTTATCCGGTCGGTGTGGACCTACGTCATTGGTGACTATGAGTAGATTGTGCGCGATTCCTTGATTTCATAGGGATATTTGCGTTTGTGGTTTTGCCCGCCATTGCACGACTTCGCGTATTTTACGGGCCGTTTGTGTGGAATCCGTGTGGACTTTCGAGAAATTCTGTCGCGAATTCCGTTTGGATTTGAATCCCAACAGAATCACGCCGTTGCCCGGAATTAGGGGGTCGGCATGTCTGGTCAGGTTCTCTTCCATCCGTCACACATCTGCCAGATCCGCGACTTGGATCAAGGGCGTTTTGGGCTTTCCCTCCGTATGTCGATTTCTCGATTGCTGAAATCGTAGCAGTCAAAGTCACATGATCATCGCCAGCTTTTCAGCTTCCGCCAATTCCTTGGAAAAGTCGATGCCGCCGTCCAAACTAGGGTCAATCTGTCTGAATCCGACAAACATG
>JBEGOB010000541.1:0-3463 GCA_041182265.1 Verrucomicrobiota bacterium
ACGGCATCGGCGAGCTTCACGCCTACAATCAGGTCGGCAGAATCTTCGTCGAATATCTGGGCGCACTCCGCGAGGACGGCACCCATGAATTCCTCGGTGCCGACATCGTCAGCGTCGAGCAAGCGGCGGTTCCGAAAACCATCACCACCTATCTCGGCAACGAGATCCGACCCGAACCCGATGAAGATCTCACCGCTGTGCCGGTCACCTCGAGTTCCACCACCGATGTCGCCTACTACGGCTCCAATCCCCGCCCGGATGGTAGCCTCGCCTACTACGCGGAGCGTGAAAATGACATCGAGGACCGGGTCTCGTTCTATTGGCTCGAAAATCACGATGCGGAAATTGCCCTCACCGCAGGAACCTCACCGGGACTGTCGATAGATTGGCCGAAGTATCTCAACAAATACCTCCAGTTCTGGCCGGATGATATCACCGAGTTCGCTTCATCCACCGTCGCCCAAGGCGGCAGCTCGACGGACACCGGAACCGGCCTGAAATTTGAAGACGGAAAAATCCCCAAGATTATCTATCAGGATGATCCGAACGGTGCGGAGTCGGTGATTGATACCGTCAGCCAGCGCTTGATCGTCGGACTCGGAGTCACCCAAGATCAGCAAAACCGCTCGCTGCTGAAATTCACCGGCGACAACGGCGGAATCTGGTATGTCCGCCTGGTCACACAGGCGGAAGACCGCAGCTCCTATCAGGAAGGCGATGGCGGTGCCGCGCTGACGGGAGCGGCCTATGTCGGGGAGCGCATCAACCCGCCGTCCTCGGCCTACACGCTGGCCGGCTACGTTTCCAAAGGCACCTCGCATTCGCCAAATGCCTACATCAATCCGTTCGCGGAGGGAGTTGAGGCCGCGGAAAAAGGCGCCATCATCCCGGTCAATGCGCTGCCCGGATCTGCCAATCAGTTAGCAGTCTGGTGGTTCAAAAAAATCGAGGCCCCGAGCTCTGAGTTCTCCGACTTTTATGTGCCCTCGAAGATCGGCCGCTACTCGGTGGCTTATCGGACCTCGCCGGAGGTGGCGGAGAACTTCGACGCCGGCTCGGTCGGCTGGTCGAGCAACACCACCAGCACCTTGCTCGGGATAGCCGGACTCTATAAAGGGCCATACGGTGCAGGCACTTCACCATCCACCGAAAAGACCTTCTCGACCGGGGCCAGCGATGGAAATATCACAACGATTTCCTTCACATTCCATCGACTCGACTCGTGGGATGGTGAAAATTTCAAAGTCTTGGTCAACGGCAATGTCGTGCTCCAACAGTCGTTCAATCTTTACGAGAAAACTACCACTCTCACAGGCACCTCCAGCTTTGGATTTATCCAATACGATTGGTCCATGAAACCGGTGCCAGGTTCTTATATCAATCTCTATGGCAACACCGGCTGGAAGGATCAAAGTTTCGATGTCGTAATCAGGGCGACCTCCACCGGTGGCATACCCCCAGCTTCTATCGCACTAGGTTTTGCCTCCACCCTTGACCAAGCCGCCTCGGATGAGGCATTCGGAATCGATAATGTGACGATCAGCGAGCCTCTGGCCCAGCAGATCATCATGGCTTCGAATTTCGGAACCGGCAGCCTGCTTTCCGCCGTCTCTGCCGGCACGGTTTACAACCAGCCCGATCCATCCAAAGCCGGTTACAACCCCAACGAGGAACACGCTTTGATCCAGAGCGGCGTCGGCTACGCCCTGCGCGATGATTTGAACCTAACCGTCGGCACCGGCGTTGGCACCACCTTCACCTCCCTGCCACGGGTCTTGATCCAATACACCGATCCCGCCGACAAGCGCCCCGCCATCTCGGTCTACGAAGTGTTGCGTGAAAACCCCGCCTACCGGTTTTCCTATCCGGTCACGGCCGGCACAATTCTGAACTCGCCGATGCCGCTGCCGGTCCTGCCTCAGCCCGTCGACTCCACCGGTTTTGTCAAAAACGCGGAAGTCATCCCCGGAGCCGCCTACTCAGATCCGCCGGCCTCCTCCACCGCTCCCTCCACCTACACACCGTTCACCTTCAAGGACCGCAAAGGCTATGTCTGGGTCTATCGAGGTCCGCACGACACCGGCACCCCTTCGCTGGGTATGCAGTGGTATTACACCATGCGCCCGGATTTCGTGTTTCCTAACATGACCCAGCCCGCCGACGGTACGATTCTTCCCTACCTGCGGACCAAGAACGCCGATGGAACCTACGCCGGGGATCCGGTGTCCGGCACCTCGCAGACCGTCCTCTACTATCCGACATGGCCCACCAACCCGCCGACCCTGAGTGTCGGCGAAACACTCGCCCTGCCGAACCACGGCCTGCCCGCCGTCCGCGGCCAATCGAGCGCGACCGTGCTCTATCAGCAGTCGATCGCCAAAACCACGGCGGTGCCCAGCGTCACGCTCCATGACCCGACCCGCGCGAAATCCGTCCTGCTCAATGACGCACGCGTCGGCCTCACCGCACTTCCCGTCTCATTGAAAACCACCGCCCAAGACGGCAAGACCTACTTCCAGCTCGCCCAGCCGCATCTTCAGCAGCGCTTCTACTTTGATCCACTGTTAGGCGATATCGGCGGCCTGGTCTTGATCGGGGAGTTTGTCGATGAAATCGCCGGCGAGGATTACATCAACCTCAACACCCTGAGCCCGGCGGATGTCAAGGCGCTCAATGTGCTAGTGGATGCTTCGGATGGGGATTTAACCAAGTGGAAAAACGCCATCCTCGCGCTCACCACCACGGTGGAGACCTTCAAGGAAAATCCTTCCAGCAAGGGCACCTACATCGTGGACACCTCCAAGTCGAAGAACGTGGGCAGCCAGGTCTTGCCGGAGATTTCCGACTCGAACACCGCCGTGGACAGTTATGCGCTGACCGCCCTAGGTCAGGGAAGCGGCTATGTGACCCTATTGTTCGCCAACGGCGACGCCTTCACCCCGAAGGGCGATCCGATCGCAATGCAGATCGTCAAGGTCCTGCCCCAGCTCTATCAGGGCGACCTAAAAATGATCGCCGCATCCAATCCGCTCGATGAACAAACGTCCCTGCGCCACAGCAGCGACTTTGCGGCGCACCCGGAAAACTACGAATTCGAGTGGGCCTACTCGCCACCGGTGGACGGGGTGGTTCCTCCGATCTATTCCACTTCGATGATGCAGGTGCTGGGAACCTCCACCACCCTCAATTGGTATCTGTTGGCCAATCCGCCGGTGGTGCCGCCGGGCACGCTGGTTTATCCCACCTCGCAGGTGACCCTCAGCCGGTCGATCCAGATCAACAACGCGAGCCATAGCCCGACGCTCGGCCTGCCTGGGCAAATCCTCAAAAGTGTCTCCGGTCTAGTGCTCTCCAACCCGGTGCCCGAAAGCCTGGTCTTCAGTGCAAAACTCGGCATGGACGACGGTTTGGTTCTGTTCGTCAACGGCGTGCCCGCGCTTGCCTATCAGATCCCGTATGGCAC
>JBEGOB010000542.1:0-4652 GCA_041182265.1 Verrucomicrobiota bacterium
ACGCCATGGTGCTGACGGCGCTCATGGCCGGGCAGCTCCTCGCCGGCGAGGTGGTGGCGGCGGACGGATATCTGATCAAGCCCGGTGCGCCCGCTCAAAAAATCAAGCTGCTTTCCGCCACGAAAACCAGCATTCGCTACCAATCCGCCACCGAGCCAGCCGCGGTCAACGAGCTCACGCTGGATGCGAGCCAATCTGTCTATCTTTGCGAGCCGGCGGCTTACACCCAAGCCGTCGATCTCTTCGAGGGCAGGAAATATCTCGAGGCCAAGGCTAAGTTTGAGAAACTCAAAGACGCCTATCAGCCGCTGAGCGCCTTGCCGGATAACCCGGCGACACTCGCCGCATTTTATGAAATGGAGTGTCTCCGGAAATTAGGGGACTTGGAAGGCTTGGCGCTCGCTTTGCAAAAATTTTCGAAAACTCCCCTCACCCGAGAATCCCAATTGCTCCAACTCGAGCTTTACGTCCTCTGGGATGCGGTCCGCAGTGAGAGCTGGGAACGCCTTGAAGCACTGGCAAGCGAGCGCTCCAAAGCCAGGCTTGCTAGCGATGCGCGCGCGCAAGTCGCGTATTGTCATGGTCTTGCGCTTGAAGGGTTGGGCCGCCCTAGCGAGGCAATGCTGGCTTACAACACCGCGCTCACTGCAGGGGCCGGTGCCGCCGAGGATGTCGCCAAGCGCGCCGCGTTGCGGATTCTCGCGATTTATCATGCGGACCCTGCCGTCCAAGCGGCGCTGAAGGACCGCGACGCCAAGCGCCCTGCGGATCCGCCGACTTCTGCCGTCCGTGCCAAGCTTTCTCAGGCGGCAGCCGTCGCACGCTGGTTTGAAAAATCACTTGGCGCTGGTAGCCCCTTACCCGCTCAGTATCAAAGATTCACCCAGTAGTCGCTCCCCGTAAATCCTAGAACTCGGCGGATTTTTGGAAATTTTCACGGCTTGCCCATGCACTTGCCGCATCCCGCCCTTTACAAGCCGGGAGATCCCTGCCACACACCTCGAAATTTGCCCGCCCCGGCGACCTTTCACGTAACTTTTTACCATCATGCCCAAAGACACTTCGATCCGGAAAATTCTCGTCATCGGCTCCGGCCCCATCGTCATCGGACAAGGTTGTGAATTCGACTATTCTGGTGTCCAAGCCTGCAAGGCGCTCAAGGAAGAGGGCTACGAGGTGATCTTGGTGAACTCGAATCCGGCCACGATCATGACGGATCCGGAATTTGCGCATCGCACTTACATCGAGCCGATTACGCCGGAAGTCGTGGAGAAAATCATCATCCGCGAGAAGCCAGACGCCCTGCTCCCAACGCTCGGCGGCCAGACGGCTCTCAACACGTCGATGTCGCTTTTCAAATCTGGAACTTTGGCAAAATACGGCGTCAAAATGATCGGTGCCAATGCCGAAGCGATCGACAAGGGCGAGGATCGGCAGCTTTTCAAAGAGGCGATGATCAAAATCGGCCTCGACATGCCACGCTCAGGCATCGCGCACACGATGGAGGAAGCGCGCAAAGTCGCGGAGGAAATCGGCAGTTTCCCGCTCATCGTCCGGCCTGCATTCACGCTTGGCGGCCAAGGCGGCGGCATCGCTTACAACCGCGAAGAATACGAGGAAATCATCACACGCGGCCTCGATCTTTCTCCGGTTTCCGAAGTGCTCGTGGATGAATCTCTCCTCGGCTGGAAGGAATTTGAAATGGAGGTGATGCGTGATTGCGCGGACAATTGCGTGGTCATTTGCTCGATTGAAAACCTTGATCCGATGGGCGTTCACACTGGCGACTCGATCACCGTGGCGCCGATTCAGACACTCACGGACCGTGAATATCAAATCATGCGCGACGCATCATTCGCCGTGATTCGTGAGATTGGCGTGGAAACCGGCGGCTCGAACATCCAGTTCGCCACCGACCCGAAGACTGGCCGGATGATCGTCATTGAGATGAATCCCCGCGTGTCCCGCTCGTCCGCCCGTGCCTCGAAGGCGACCGGTTTCCCCATCGCAAAAATCGCCGCAAAACTCGCTGTGGGTTACACGCTTGACGAGCTTCCTAACGACATCACTCGGGAAACTCCCGCTTCTTTCGAGCCGACCATCGACTATGTGGTCACGAAAATCCCGCGCTTCACCTTCGAGAAATTTCCCACGGCCAACCCCGTTCTCACCACGTCGATGAAGTCTGTGGGCGAGGCGATGTCGATCGGTCGCACGTTTAAGGAAAGCATGCAAAAATGCCTGCGCTCGCTGGAAACCGGCCGCTGGGGCTTCGGCTTCGACAAGAAAGATCCGCAAAACCCGACCCGCGACGAAATCGCACGCAAGCTCCAGATTCCCAATGCTGAGCGCATTTTCTGGCTGCAAACCGCCTTCGTCAACGGCTGGACGATTGAGGAAATTTTCGACGCAACTTCCATCGATCCTTGGTTCCTCGGACACCTCAAGCAGATCGCCGACGAAGGAGTGGCACTCGCCGAACTGGATCTGAAACGTGCGAAAAAATTAGGCTTCTCCGACCGTCAAATCGCGCTGGCCAAGGGCATCCATGAGGACGATGTCCGTGCCGAGCGCAAGGCGAAGGGCATCATCCCGACTTACCGGCTTGTGGACACATGCGCCGCGGAATTCGAGGCTTACACGCCGTATTTTTACTCAACTTACGGTGACGAGAACGAGGCGCGCCAGTCGGACAAAAAGAAAATCATCATTCTCGGTGGCGGCCCGAACCGCATCGGCCAAGGCATTGAGTTTGACTACTGCTGCGTTCACGCTGCCTTCGCGCTTAAGGAGTTAGGCTATGAGACTATCATGGTGAACTCCAATCCTGAGACCGTCTCGACAGACTACGACACCTCCGACAAGCTGTTTTTCGAGCCCCTCACCCTCGAGGACGTTCTGAACATTTGCGATCAGGAAAAACCGCATGGCGTGATCGTCCAGTTCGGTGGGCAAACTCCGCTCAATCTCGCTGCCGACCTGGAGCGCCACGGCGTGCCAATCATCGGCACCTCGCCGAAGTCGATCGAACAGGCGGAGGACCGTAAATTTTTCTCCGCGCTTCTCGACAAGCTCGGTCTCAAGCAGGCCGAGGCGGGCACCGCGACGAATGAAGCGGAGGCGCTGGTCATCGCTAACCGCATCGGATACCCGGTGCTCGTCCGCCCATCCTTTGTTCTCGGCGGCCGCGCGATGATGATCGTTTACGGAGATGCTGAGCTTTCCCGCTACATGCGCGAGGCCGTCGTCGCCTCGCCTGAGCGCCCCATTCTGGTGGATCGCTTCCTCGATAATGCGACTGAAGTTGATGTCGATTGCATTTCCGATGGTGAGACTTCGGTGGTCGGTGCGATCATGGAACACATTGAGCAAGCTGGAATTCACTCGGGTGATTCCGCCTGCGTCATCCCTGCGTTTTCCCTATCGGCCGCGATCCAAGCGGAGATCACGCGGGCCGCCATCGAGCTCGCACGCGAGCTCAAGGTTCGCGGGTTGATGAACATCCAATTCGCGGTGAAGGACGAGCAACTTTACGTCATCGAGGTGAATCCGCGCGCCTCACGGACTGTGCCGTTTGTCTCGAAAGCGACGGGAGTTTCCCTCGCCAAGCTGGCGGCTAAAGTGATGGTCGGCGAGAAATTGGCAGACATGGGTTACACGCAGACGATCATTCCGCCGCATTTTTCCGTGAAGGAGGCAGTTTTCCCATGGAATCGTTTCCCGGGCATCGACATCGTGCTGGGTCCGGAAATGAAGTCCACCGGAGAGGTCATGGGCATCGATGCGGACTGGGGCATGGCCTACGCGAAGTCGCAGATCAGCGCCTTCAATCCACTGCCGACGGAGGGCAATGTTTTCCTATCCGTTTCGGATCTCGACAAAGACCGTGCCGTGAAAGTTGCGCGGGATTTGGCGGATCTTGGTTTCAAAATTTACTCCACGGGCGGCACGCACCAGCGCCTGATGGACGAGGGCATCCCGAGCAACCGCCTTTTCAAGCTCGCGGAGCAAGCGCGGCCAAACGTGATCGACATGATGAAAAACCGGGAAATCCACTTCGTCATCAATACGCCGAGTGGGCACGAGGCGCGCGCCGATGAGGTGCAGATCCGCTCGACGGCGATTGTCCAAAAAATTTCACACGCGACCAACCTCGCCGCGGCGGAAGCCTCGGTGAAGGCGATTCGCTCGCTGAAAACGCGGGAATTCAACGTGAAGAGCATTCAGGAATACCACGCCTGAGCGATTTTCCGGGATGGCTTGAAGCGGTGATGGCGTGAGATTCACGCCCGCCAAAGTTGCGCCTGCGATTGGAAATTTTGTAATCCTAGAATCCGCAGTTGGAAATCGGATGATCAGCGCGATTGGGTCATGTGGCGGCTTACCTGGCGGCTTGGATCGGGTCAAATAGAGGAGCTTCCCTTACCTACGGTGGTATGCGACCGCATGCCGTTATGTCCTCCGCGACCGTTCAACGATCCTGAAGCTGCTCCAGAACAGGCAAGTGTCATACCTCGCCGGTTTGAATCAGCGGGATCAAATCCATAAAAAAGGCTTCGGACCACAGGCTGAGTTCGCGGGGGTCCTTGAGAAACGGTGCGATGTCCTCCTTCGCCTGGTCGAAGCGGATGCTGGCAAATCTTTCCTCCAAG
>JBEGOB010000543.1:0-4987 GCA_041182265.1 Verrucomicrobiota bacterium
GCACCCATACCTTTGCGATCAACTCCAGGGAACACATGCACATCCCTGCGGACATCGATCTCGCCGCCTTCGACAAGCTGCCCAAGACCGGCCTCGTTGATGATTTTTCTCAAGGGATGGAAAACTGGGGGAGCCGGGACCAGCAAAGTTTTACCACTTATAAATTCCAAGACCCCACACTCGATACCGCCCAAGAAAAAAAGCTGGCGATCACTCTGAATCTGAACGAGGAAACTCCTCTCCTGCTGGGGTTAAATATTGATAGCAAGTTTAATGGCCCTGGAAATGACCTTGGGAGCTTTCATCATGGACGCAAAGTCACCGGCAAAGGACCCCAGACCATATTGCTCACCCCGGCGGACTTCAAAAACAAGGACAACAAGACTCTTGAGTGGTCGAAAGTATCGACTTTTGCCATCACACTCACCGACGACAAAACCAAGCAAGCGATTGATTTGACAACACCCAAAGGCTCCGAGGTGCTTAAACGAATCGAGTTGGTCAACCCTTAACCAAGTGGGGCCAAGTTCTTTTGCTGCAGGCGGGTCAGCCAATGCCACAAAGGCGGCGGGCCACTGCGAGCAATCCTTAACCCGAAACCACAGCTTGCCCTCCGGTAGTGGATGGGTAGCTTCAAACATTCGATACAAAAACAGGAGAATAGAAACAATATGAAACGATTTGCAGGTATCACAATCTTGATGTTCAGTTTATTAATGGCATGCCAGGCGGCAAGCGGGCCTGAGCAACAAAAGCATACATTTTCCTTTGGGGGCCCCGAAGGTCGTCAATTTTTACTGGATGGAAAACCGTTCCAGATACGCGCTGCGGAAATTCATCCCCAGCGGGTTCCCAAGCCTTATTGGCGGCACCGAATCCAAATGGCAAAAGCAATGGGGCTCAATACGATTGCATTTTATACATTCTGGAATGATCTCGAGCAATCGGACGGAACCTTTGATTTAAAAACCGGCAATCGCGATATTGCCGCTTTCATAAAATTATGCGCTGAAGAGGGAATGTGGGTGCTGTTCCGACCGGGACCCTACGTCTGTGGCGAATGGGATCTGGGCGGCCTACCTTCTTATCTCCTGAAAAAACGGAATGCTCAACTGCGCACCACGAATGATGCAGATTTCATGAAAGCTCAGGAACGCTACCTGAAAGCCGTTGCCCAGGTTGTTAAACCTTTTTTAATTCAGAACGACGGTCCGGTCCTGATGACCCAGTTGGAAAATGAATTCGGCAGTTATGCCCGCAAACATGAAAGCAACTATATGCAGTGGCTTAAGGACTTCTGGACGGCCGAGGGTTTTGGCCCGTTCTACACAAGTGATGGGGCTGGCGACCATTTTCTGAAGGGGGTCGTGTTGCCTGGAGTAGCTGTCGGTCTGGATCCTGGAGAAAATGACCAGGCACTAAACATTGCATACCGCAATAACCCCGGCGTGCCGGCCTTTTCGTCCGAGACGTATCCGGGCTGGCTCCGTCATTGGGGAGCCGGCAACTGGCGTGCGACCGATAAGAGCCCGCAGATCGAGTGGTTCATGAAGAACCAACATTCCTTCAATATTTTTGTTTTTCACGGAGGCACTAATTTTGGCTTTACGGCAGGCGCCAATAATAATCATCGCCCAAATGGCGAGGACTCGTATCAGCCCGATTTGACCAGCTATGACTATGGCGCGCCATGTAATGAACAGGGCGCACCGACCACGGAGTATTTCAAATACCGCGAGATCATTGCGCAGCATTTACCCGAGAACAACCTGCCCCCGATACCAGAGGCTATTCCCAGTATGGAGATCACGCCTTTCACCCCGGAATATGTCGCGCCTGTGAAATCATTATCCAGAGATCCACTCAAGGGCACATTCGACGAACCTCCATATTTTGAACAGTTTGATCAGAATCAGGGGATGGCTATTTACCAAACAACCATTCCTGCGGGACCGGAGGCCACGCTACAGTATGAATTCTTACATGATTACGGCCAAATTTTCGTCGATGGCCAACTGATTCATACGGTCGACCGCCGAACCGACTTTGAACCCGATCGAAAACTGATCAAGATTCCGGCGCGCAGCAAGGATGCCAATCTGGAAATACGGGTAGAGGCCATGGGCCACATTAACTTCCATATTTCCATGGAAAATGATCGCAAAGGGCTCTACGGCAAAGTTCTCTTTGACGGCAAGCCTTTGAACAATTGGACCGTAACGCCGATGCCGCTTGATGCAGCGTCTGTAACCAATCTCAAAGCGGCCAAGCCTGACGGCATGCCGGGCGGGGTTTTCCAGGCGTCCGTTACTTTGAATGAAGTGAAGGACACCTTCCTCGATATGTCCAAATACACGAAAGGCACTGTGTATGTAAACGGCTTCAACCTTGGCCGCTACTGGAGCATCGGACCGCAGCTCCGCCTTTTCTGCCCCGCCTCAGTGCTGAATAAAGGAACAAACACCATCACGATTGTTGAACTTGTGCAAAGCGAGGCTCGCTCTGTGCGAGGCTGTAAAGAACGCAATTACGATATGAACAATTTAGAAACCAAGAACAACAACAACATTTGGTAATGGGCAAGGGTGGGTTTAGGTATCGATAGTAAATTTAGAGCGGTTCATTTTTTATTGTAGCCACGGCACTTTGACTCCCTGCGCTCCCGCTCCGGTCGCCCTTCGGGCCGCCTTCGGCGCTCTTCCTGCGATGCTCCCGCCTCTCCGGTTGCTGCCGTGTGGGCGGGCCTACTCGCCCTGTGCGTCATGTTCCCCCTCCCGTGCGGCTTATATGGCAGGCCAGTTCACGCCACACACTGGAGTGCTTCATGTCACGGGAGGGTATCCGCCGAGATTGATGAAACTTGACCAACATTATCTCGACGGCCACTACCCAGTGCGCTTGCAGCTCCGCACGCCGACCATCGCGCAAGTGCTGAGAGATGAAGGCTACCTCACCGGCCACATCAAAAAGTGGCATCTCGGTGGCCGCAACGATACCTGGCCTGATCCCTTGGCTTACGGATTTGATTTCAGCTGGGATGCGAGTGCCAGGGATTACAACGACGACGAGGTCTGGGACAAAGACCGGAAAAACAAGATGGATTACTGGAATGGCATCTGGAAACCCCTTGAGCCACGCCATACCGGCTTCGCCACCGCCGATCCGAACGATCCGTTCCGCACAAATCCCGATGATGATGACCGCCCGATTGATGGGGTGAGCGACCTGGCCGTCAAGTGGCTCGCGAAAGCGAAAGACCAAGGGAAACCATTTTTCCTGAACCTCTGCCCGTCGCTCGTGCACGGTCCGATCAGCACCCGTGACCGCAAGCGTCTCGAGCACTATTGCAAAAAGATGGGAGTCCCATTCCCCACTGATCCAGGGAAAATCACAGACAAGAAAAATGGGCAGGTGAACCCCTACTACGCCTCCATGGTGGATGGTTTGGATTGGGGGGTCGGCAAGGTTCTTTCTTACCTCGAGAACACCGACGACCCGCGCAATCCCGGCCACAAACTCATCGACAACACCTATCTCATCGTGAGCGCTGACAATGGCGGAGCGGAGGGGAATTTCGGTCCGCAAGAGCGCGTGGCCGACAACTCCCCACTGCGCGCCGGCAAGTCGAGCATCTATGAGGGCGGGATTCGCGTTCCTTTTATCGTCATGGGCCCAGGCGTAAAGCCCGGCAGTTCAAGCGACACGCCGATCAATTTGATCGACCTCTTCCCCACCTTCATGCAGATCGCTGGGGCAGATCCACGAGGCGATCTCGAGCTGGATGGATGCGACATCCTGCCCGTGATCAAAGGGGAGTCCGATGTGGCCAAATTTGCCGACGGCACCGTGCGTGACACGCTCTACTTCACACTGCCGACTGGAAAAAGTTCCGCCAGCACGATCCGCAAAGGCGGGTGGAAGCTTCACCTGAACCACGCACCCGAAGATAACGGCCGCCCGCCGATGGAGTTGTTCAAGCTCTACAACGAGGATGGCTCGGTGGCGGACCTCGGGGAGAAGACAAACCTTATCGATACCGAGCTGGCCAAGCGCGACGAGTTGCTGGCCGATCTCAATGCATGGTTCAAGCGCTTCGATGCCCAATTGCCCTACAAGAATCCCGCACCCATCGCCCCTGGCAAACCACTTCCTGGAGCCGACAAAGTGCCGAAGGTCACCAAGATGTCCGAGGATGGCGACAAGGTTTCCGTCGAAATCGAGACAGGGGCTGACAAGTCCCGCATTGTTGAGGCGAACTTGATCTACACCACCAATGGATCCGACCTCTTCCGCGAAACGGCCGATTGCGAGGAGTGGTTCCGCGTGCCAGCAACGGTCGGAGAGGGTGTGGTCACTGCCGTGGTGCCACCAGGCACCACCCACGCGATCTTCTATCTGCGCGATGAAAACGGCTTTCTCGTCAGCACCAAGAAAATGCCCCACTCCCACGGCAAAGGTGGCCAGTCAAGGTGGACAGTGGCTAACGACTGGGCGGACACCTACGCATGGCGCCCAGGACTACTCTCGATGATCTCCACCGCTGAGAGCGCCTTGGAGAATGCCCGAAATAAGTCCCTCGACACATCCGTTCTTTCCAAGGCGCTCGATTCGGCCAGAGAGGTTGCCAAGTTGCCTGCCGAGGAAAAATCCTACGCCCCGGCCATGCGAGACCTGCGAAATGCCATCCGCTCCCTTGATGTGCCGGAAGCCAAGCTCCCCGTTATGAACCTCTTTGCCACCTCGAAGTGGGCAGGGGGAGGGCCTGAGAACGAATCCACTCCCCCGAAAAAGAAACAAAACTCGCCCATTTGAAGGGTATCGAAGCTCTCTGTTTTCTCCGAGAATTAGAAACCATGAAACAAAGGACAGGCATCCCCTCCCTATCGATGGTTCTTATACCGTTGTTGGCCTTCGCCGATATCAAGCCCGCTGCCTTCTTCAGCAACAATATGGTGGTCTAGCGAGACACGAATGCTCCAGTTTGGGG
>JBEGOB010000544.1:0-10302 GCA_041182265.1 Verrucomicrobiota bacterium
CCTCAATGTTCTATACTGTGACTTGCATGTTGGCCGGGTAACTCCGAAAGAAATCCCCAGTAGCAGTGACAAGCCATTCTGGGGTTGGAAATAGAACTAGGCGCGGCCTTCACAAAAGCACGATACCAAATACTTTCTGATTCTAAACCAAAAAGACCCAAAACGACATCTCTCTGAATTCAAAAAAATCACCGTATCGTCTCCGGAGCCGCCACCTGACTCGATGTAGTAATTCTATAAAACTCAGCCACCTCACGACGACGCTGCAACTCCCTCTTGCCGCGCTGCTTTTCAGATCGGCTCGGCAGCGGTGCTTCTCCCTAAGCAAATCAATCTCAATTATACGAGCCGAGCGGAGAAGTGGTTAGAAAGCGGGCAATCCAATCGCCATTTCACCATGAGCATCAAACCTATCTCTCCCCTGCCCCCATCCGCAACGCTAAAGTGGCCACGGTCTATCCGCACGTGGTCAAGAATCCCTTGATCCGCGCGGTTCTCGCGAGACTCGCCGCCGACTTGCAATCTCTCGAAAACTTATACAATCCAGAAATAACCAACCCTTGGAAAACTATGAATAATCTATCAGAAAATACCATTCTTGGTTCCCGTCGCCGTTTCCTGAAGAATACTATCGGTGCCGGCACAGTCCTTGCCTTGCCGGATATCCTGCTAGCGAAAAACAAGGTCCTTGCGCCGGTTGTCGGGAGCGGTGAGCGCTTCAGATTCGCGATGCTGGCGGACCCGCAAGTTTCGGCTCAGAATAATCGGGGGTCGGTCAATGTGAATGCGCAGGAGACTGCCGCCCTGATTGCCGACGAGTTGAATACGGCGGCACGGAAACCCGAATTCGTGGTCTGGGTCGGCGACTTGGTGAACGTGTTTGAACCCAAGTCAGTTGCTAACTTCCGGCGGATTGCAAAAATGTTCAAGATGCCGAATATCCTATTGCACGGCAACCATGACACGCGCCCCCCTTATGAGGGTTACACGCAACTGCAGAAAGAGCTGACCGGTGTTGTGAGCCCCTTTTATTCGTTTGATGCGGGTTTGTGGCACTTCATTTTCACCCCCTGCAATTTGGAAGGTGACAGTCAGGCTCGAAAGGACATCGAACAACGGCTTCTGGAGTGGTTGGCGCGGGATCTGGAGGCCAACGCAGGGCGGCCGACCATCATGTTCAACCACCTGCATTTCATGCCTCAAGGCTTGAGTCAGACTGAGTTCTATCACCATCCATTGGCCCTGCGCAAACAGATGCTGGATCTGATGGTAAAACATGGGAACGTGAAATACTATTTCAACGGCCACGTCCATAACGGTATCCAAACCGCTGAGAAGACCGCTTGGGAATACAAGGGAATCCGCTTCTTTACGGTGCCAACAATCATCCAGCCCCGCCCCTACGGAGAGGAGTATCCTGCATTCAAAGAAGGGATTGAGCGAGGTGGATATTTTGTGCTTGTGGACGTGGACGGTGATTCGTTGACACTGCGCGGCCGGATGGCTGGAACCGATGAGGAGTATGTGTTCCCAGTGTCGATGTTTAAGCCGTTCGACGAAAAGAAGAACCCTGTATGGTTTAACCGCCTGCCAGAACTGACAGCGAAACCGCTGCTGGAGAATGGTGATTTCAGCAAGGGTTTCGAGGGATGGACACTTTCTGATCGATATCGCCGCGACAATGACCCTTTTTTCCTGGCTGAGACAAAAGACGGGCAGGGAGCTGGATTCCTAGTAAAAACTCCCGTGGAGTCGATCTGGGCAGATGACGAGTATATCCAAGCCAGTCAGATTGTAGCGCTAGATCCTGTGCAGTCGCCGGTGCTGGGCGGTCGCTATCTGCTGCGCGAGCAGCCCAAGGCCGGGGGCGGTTATATCATGATTTCGTTAATGAATGACAGTGAACTACTGGGTCTCATGATGTTCCGCTGGAGCAATCAGGAAGAGCGCAGCAACTATCTGCCGCGATGTATTGGCTATCAAATCCACGGCAGGCAGATGAGTTGGATGTTTTTCCAGCAGCTAGGGAAAAGGAAACAAGGGATGTATTGGAAACTCCCGGATGCGACGAACCAGTGGCATGACTTCACGCTTAACGTGCAAGAGCTTTATGACGCCACCCACAAGAAAGGCGGCTTTGCCGGTCTGGGCGCGACAAAAATGCAGGTCGCGGTCGGCGTCTGGAATCAGAACAACCTAGCCAGACACAGCAGCGAGGCACGGTTCGCAGCCCTAACTCTAACACAATCGATCGGAGCTTCCAAGGTTGATGGGCAACACCTGCCAGTGGACGACTCCGTTTTTACGTGCTCGTTTGGGCAATCTACGGACGATAAGAACTAATGGCCGCGACGGATTCGATTAACTTGAATGGCTCGGGAAATTTGAATTTCCCCCTTAGCGCACGCAGGAGCCTCAAACCTCGCCCCACCCAAAACAAATGGAGCAACAGGCTAGTCCGGAAGCTCAAGCGATCCCCGGCATCGACCACTGACTTCAGTTTGAAATCCCAAAAGCCCAACTATGAAATATAGAACACAATTCCTCTCATTCAACCCTCAGCATCAGCGGGGCTTCGCCCTGGTTGTCACACTCTCACTGATGATCCTGCTGACCGTCATCGCGGTTGGGCTCTTGTCGCTTTCCAGCATTTCATTGCGCTCGTCCGCACAGGGCGGCGCGATGGCGACGGCTCAGGCCAACGCCCGGTTGGCACTGATGCTTGCGATCGGTGATCTCCAGAAGCATGCCGGTCCTGACCAGCGGATCACTGCCCCCGGCGGAATCCTTGATGAAAACGCGGCTCATCCTAACTGGATTGGCGTTTGGGATTCGTGGAAAGCCGGTTCGGAGTCCAGCGCTACCGATGAACCGAGCCAGCACTCAACCCTTGCCGACCAAGGGGCCTCGGGGCTCGCCCCCAAATACGAATCCGCCCGCGCCGGTCACTTCCGCCGCTGGCTCGTATCTGGAACCAGCGAGGAGGCGTTGCAGGCCGTTGACCACGCACGCTCGGGAACGCTGGCGGATTCGGTTTCGCCCGCGCCAAATGCGAGTGCTGTCACCCTCGTTTCCAACGGATCACTCGGAAGCGGCGCGCCGAACTCGGAAAAAGTCAAAGTCCAGCTCGTTAGTTTATCCCGCCCGGGAAATGCTCCTAACAAAGCTGGCCGGATTGGGTGGTGGGTGGGCGACGAAAGTCTCAAGGCACGGGTCAAAGAAGATGTTTACCGCGACGGCACCGTCGCTCTCACCGATAGTATGCGTGCCTTCCGCCAACAGTCGCCATCTCGTGCCAATCATCGATTCCTGCCAGAAATGGGCGAAATCTCCGACGAAGCCCCCTTCGCGCTCGTTAGCACCCGGGCATCCTTGCAGCTGCTTGACGGAGCAGGCACCGCAACGAACAGATCCTTCCACCACGCCACACCTTATTCGCGCGGCCTCCTCTCCGATGTTCGGGAAGGCGGTTTGAAACGCGACCTCAGCACCATTCTGGAGCGCCCGATCCGCACGCAGGACACGAGCGATGAATTCATGCTCTACCGATTCGACCGCCTCGGGCAGGAGAGCGTCCCCATTCAGGATCTCAGCGCCTATTACCAACTCTACCGGACCCAGCTTAAAAATTCATCAAATCTACTGCCGGGTGGTTTTCAGGTCAACAACCCGGACTTCGGCAGTGGCGGCCAGGCGTTCACCCGCGAATACACGAGCCTCTACCGCCAGCCGATTCCGATCCGCGTCCAATACATGCTCTCGCTTCTTTCCATTCCCAGAACGCAAGCTGAGAAAAATGCGAATCCCGCCAACACCGACACTCATAAACTCCACGTTGGCATCACTCCGGCTATCACCTTCTGGAACCCCAACAATGTTCCTCTTACTCTTAACCTAGGTGCCAATTTCGCCAATCAATTCCGCTTCTTCAACATGCCGTTCACGATCCGTTGGACCAAAGAAGGACGTGGCTACACCAGCCCTAACCCCGTTTCTCTCTCATGGCTGAGCGGCGCTATCGCCGGAAATGACGACCGCGACAACGGCTTCACACTCTTCACCTCAGGCACCCGACCGATCGTGTTCGAGCCCGGCCAAATTCGGGTGTTTTCAATCGCCAATCAAGCCCTGAATCAGTTGGTGGATAGCTTCACTTTCAAGGCTGACCGTGAAGCCAGTCCTGGTTGGGATCCTAACAAATTCATCCGACTCACCCGTTCGGATCCTGCGAGCAACGACAAGCATATCGAACCCAAGAGCGGTGGTAAAAACGGGGCTCTGACATTTTCCCAAGGCGACCGCATCTCTTTTGTCATCGCTCCCACCAACACAAGTGAACTCGCCAACGGAGCCGCACTGCAATTCTTCCTCCGCCAATCCAGCGTCGGAGCTGTCCCGGATTTGATGTGCAGGCATTTCCAATTCACCAGCCGCCTCGCCGGAGCTAACTCGACGTTCAATTCCGAACTGATGCGTCAGTCATTCCCAAACAACACCCACGAAATCCGCTACGAACCGCGCGCGGGCCAGGATATCATCAGCTCCAGCAGCAGCGGCGTGGGTCTCCCCTTCCTTTTGGTGAATCTCTCCGCCGGTTGCGAAACCCACGAATCCGCTAACCAAGGGGCCTATGCCGGGCGGATGTTTGCATCCCGCCCGTTTCTCCACTCCAGCCCGATCACCGGAACGGTTTTCATCGACCGGCTCGACAGGGACGCTTCTTACCACCATGGCTGGAACTGGTGGGCGCAGGATATCAACTCCATCTTTGATGCCAACGTCCAAGTAACCCCGCGCCATGAGGGATACTATGGCGGAGGCTTCACGCCCGAAAGCGGCACCACCCACGTAGTCCAGCAGGAAATCCCGGTTGTCCCTCCGATCACAATCGCGGCCCTCAATCATGCCCACCTCGGTGGCTTCAGCCTCGCCAAAGAAAAGCTCGGTCCGGGACCCAACAACAACACCACCAACTTCCAAAGGGTCACGGCCAGCGGCCAAGGCGGCCTGTTTCCCCACACCCTGGGTGCGATCGGAAACTCCTACGCGCACCCCTACCTCAAGCCGGATCAGGCACACGCTCCCTGGCAGCGGCAGTATTCCGAACTCGTCGCCCCGCAACAAGTCACACTTGCCGATCACTCCTATCTTGCGAACAAAGCGCTTTGGGACGAATATTTCTTTTCCTCGATCGCACCCACCATCGGCGTATTCACCAACGGCGCCGATCGCGGCACGGCCTCAGACAAGGCAAAGCAGTTTTTCTTAGAGAACAGGAAGCTACCTAACAGTCGCCTCACTCCCTATCTCGGCTCTTTGCGGGAATCCGACCTCAACTCATTCTTCACCGCCAGTGGCGGAACCACCAAAGCCGAGTTGTCAATTGCCGCACACCTCATGGTCGAGGGACAATTCAACGTCAACTCCACTTCAGTAGAAGCGTGGAAAGCACTCTTCTCCAGCCTTCGAGGCGAATCCACCGTCGGTATCGATACAAAGGGAAAAACCAAGCTTCACGAAATCGCCGGGTCTCCCGCCCACTCCGTCCGGCTACCCGCAGGCCCCCCGGCCGCAACCACGGCAGACCCAGCGAATCCAAATGCCTGGCTCGGCGGGCGGGAACTCAGTGACAAGGAAATCGATCAACTCGCCCGCGCCATGGTCGCCGAAGTCCGCAAGCGCGGCCCATTCCTTTCCCTATCCGAGTTCGTCAACCGCAGGCTCGATTCCTCGAATCGAGAGCTTTCACTGAAAGGCGCGTTGCAGGCTGCGATCGACGCCGAGTCCGTGGACATCAACCGGGCCTTCAGGACCCCCGCACGCAGCTTCAGCCCCGCCGAGATCAACTCAATGAACCCCGCGTTCTCCGAAGCCCTCAAAGGACCTATCGCTTACGGCAGCAGCGCTTATGTCGATCAAGCGGACATCCTCAGCGGTCTCGCCGAGCAACTCACACCGCGTGGCGACACCTTCGTCGTCCGCACCTACGGTGACGCCATGTCCCCTGACGGAAAAGTCATCGCGCGCGCTGTGTGCGAGGCCGTCGTCCAACGTCTACCAGAGTATATCGACGGCCAAGATGCCGCATATCTCAAGCAGGACGAGTTGAAATCAGAATCCAACAAACGCTTCGGCAGGCGCATCGAGATCATCTCTTTCCGCTTCCTGAGACCAGTAGAAATATGAAACCACAGCTCCTCCAGATCCTCGCCTCGGCAACCTTGATTTTTTCGGGATTCACCCAAACCGCAGTCGCTCAGGAGTCGCCATCCCAAAATATCCTCCGCATTCTGGCGCTGCCACCGCGGATCGTGCACCCGCCGCTATTTCTCCTTCAGGGAGAAGCCGCAGCCATCCCGCTTGAAATCGCATCCTCTCGACTCACCGGCCCCTACAAGGTGAGTCCTACCAACGCCTGGCAATTCGCCCTCACTGCCACCCCAACCGAAAGCAACGGCAATATTTCAATCGTCGCCAGTTGCGAACCAGTGCCGTCAACCGATGAGCAATTGGTCGTCCTACTTAGAAAACCCGGCAAAGAAATGTCTTATGCTTCCTTCGCCCTCGATATCAAGCGATCCACCCTTAAGGAACGGCAGTTTCTGGTCATCAACCTCAGCCGCACCGAGATCGCCGGCGATATCGGCGGCATACGCATGGCTTTCCCGCCAGGAAAACCCGTCACGGTGGCACCCAAGGAAAACCTCGGACCGGACTTGTGCAACGTCGCATTCCTAACCGGCGGCTCCGACGGGAAATGGAAGCCATTTTTCTCTACCAACTGGCCGCTCAAAGACAAGATCCGCGGTCTGGTCTTCTTCTATCTACAGCCAAACAGCGAAAAAATCCTGATCCACACAGTCTCGGATTTCCTATGAGTTGGCGCCATCCATCGGCCTTTTCCAGCCCAAAGCTCACCCAACTCCGCAAATACGGCATCGCCTGCGGCATCGATATCCGATCCCCCCATTCCCCTACCCTCTGGTCCTCTCATGAGCTTTCTCAGCGGCCTTCATTCCAGAAGCAATTTTCTAACAATCATCATGAGCAAGTTCGGACTCGTGAAGATATCCCCAGCTTGCCTTTCGCGCACATTAGGCCTCCGTGCAGGCCTTGGCATCTTGTTTTTTAGTTGCATTGGGCTGCCGTCGGCGCACGCGGACTTGGTGCAATACTTCACGGCGGATAATCCTGCCAGCATCACCACCAACAACTCCAATGTCGTCACCTCGTGGGCGGACAAGTCGGGCAATGGATTGCACGCCACTCCAGCTCTCGGAAGCGTGGTTTACCCGGCGACAACCTCGTTCAGCACGGGCAAATCCGGGCTGCAGTTTGGCCCGACCACCCGCAGTTCGCTGCAATTGCTGGACCTCACGAACACGGCGAACCTGCTCGACTTCAACGGCGCGGCGGCATCTCACACGGGCTTCTCCGTCATCCTCGCCATGATCGTGGATCAGGTGATTGCGGGTCCGAACGACGTGATCGGCGTGACATCAGGCAACACCGCAGGAGGCTTCGGTCTGCGATTTAACAGCAGCGGCCAGTTCGCGGTATACATGGGAGGCATCTCACTCACCCGGCCTGCCACCGACGTTGAGGTGGCCGCTGGCAATAAGGTGTTGTTGGCGCTGAACTACGACGCCGCCACCGGCAAGGTCACGCTGTGGGATTCGCTGAACAACTCGGAATTCATCAGGACCATCCCGAAGGGCAACTTTGCCGGCACCGGAAAGGTCTTGAGGCTGGGCCACACGGACAACGCCACTGCCTTTTTGAACGGCTCGGTGGGTGAGCTTCGCATCTATGATGGCGTGCTTTCTCCCGCGGCCTTTACCCATACTCGCGCCGCCATGGCCGATGTCTGGCTGAAGAAGCCGATGCAAGTCCTTGATGCGTCCATCCCGGCCAGCATCACGGGTAATCCTGTCACCCAGTGGACGGACCAGTCCGGTGGTGGGTATCATACCATGCCTGCGCTCGGCGACGTCTCGTATCCGGCCACGAACCCCTTTCTGAACGGTCTAGCAGGGTTGCAATTTGGCCCCACGGCCCGGTCCCTCCAGCTTCTGGATGTGACGAACACCGGGGCGCTTCTGAACTTCAATGATGCCGCCTCCACGCATTCAGGATTCTCGGTTTTGGTGTCCGTGCGAGTGGATCAAGTCGGCCCCACGGCACCGTCTGACATTCTCGGCGTGACTAGCGTGGATAACTCGGGCGGTTTCGGTCTGCGCCTCAATTCAGCAGGCCAGGTCGTCACTTACAGGGGTGGCAATTTTGATGCGCGTCCCGCAACCGACCGCAGGGCCGCCGCGGGTCAAACGGTGGTGATCGGCGTCAACTATGACGCGGCGACAAGTGTTCTAACGATTTGGGATTCGCTCAATGGCACCGATTTCACTGCCACAGTCGCCAAAGGCAACTTTGCAGAGACAAACAAACCGCTGCGGCTGGGCCATACGGACAATAGCAGTAACTTCCTCAACGGCTCCGTGGGCGAGGTCCGCATCTTCGCCGAGAAACTCTCCGCGAGCGAGTTTACGATCCAGCGTGATGCGATGACAAACCGTTGGCTCGGCGAGGCACCGACGCTGCCCGTCATGCCGGAGAAGGACGCCTTTACCATCACGGAACTGTTAAATTGGAGTCCCGCCACGGATCCAGACTCTCCCTTTAAAGTCGCCACCGTGCCTTTGCAAAGCCGGATCAATGTGCCCGCCGCGCTCAAGGCCAATGCGAACGCGAAATCAGGACAAGGCGGCATCCAGCCCCTTGATTTCTATGCAGGCAGCCGGCCTCAAGGACAGGCGGGATCTGTCTATACGATGACTTACTGGCAGTATGTGCAGGAAGCCGTCTTCTGGGCCGGCGTGGGCGCGGACATCTTCAATCCGCCCACCTGCGAGATGGTGGATTGCGCCCATCGCAACGGCATTCCGATTCTAGGGACCATCTTTTTCGCGCCCACGGTTTACGGTGGAGATTACACCCGCGTGCAGACCTTCCTAACCAACACCGGCAGCACCTACCCCGCGGCGGATAAATTGATCGAGATGGCGAATCACTACGGCTTTGACGGCTGGTTCATCAATCAGGAAACCGCTGGCGGAAATGCCACCGATGCCGCCGCCATGCGCGACCTGGTCCGCTACATCCGGCAGAACAGTAGCCTGAAAATCAGCTGGTATGACGCCATGAACGAATCCGGCAGCGTCGGCTGGCAGGATCGCTTAAACACCAGCAACGACTGGTATATGCGGCACAACTATACCAAGGGCCTTCAGGATTCCGCAGGCGAACTCATCGCGGACTCGATGTTTGTCGATTTTTCCAGCGACTCGACGACCACCCTGCCTACAAACTCGCGGACACGAGCTCTCGCGCTCGCTTTGGATCCCTACAAAATCTGGACCGGCCTTGAGACCCAGGGGGAAGACTTCAAGACCTCCACTTCGGCGCGTGTGAAGATGGCCAAAGCGTTTCCCGATGGGCTGAATCACATCACCTCCGCGGGTTTCTATCAGCCTAAGGAACACGCCAACGCCATCGCTGACCAGGACTTGTTCTGGAGCGGCGCCAGCGGCGATCCACGCAATACCTCGTCTACGGTCGGCACTGGTGCATGGAAAGGCGTCGCACATAACATCGCGGAGCGCTCCGTCATCGACTCACTGCCTTTCACGACCGACTTCTGCACCGGTCAGGGAGCGAACTACTACATCAACGGCGTCATCGCCAAGGCCGGCTCCTGGTGGAACCGCGCCTTGCAAGGCATCCTGCCCACCTGGCGCTGGATCATCGACACCACAGGCACCAAACTCGTCCCGGATCTCTGGAATGGCGATGCCTATCGCGGCGGCGGCTGCTTGCGTGTGTCAGGCAATCTTGATGCGGACAACACCATGCGCCTCTATCTAACCAATCTACCGGTGAGTGCTAACACACGCTTGAAGATCGTTTTCAAGCGCAACGGACTCTCTGGCGTGGATTCCCTCATGCAAGTGGGCGTCTCCACCACCGCCGCTCCGACCACTTTCACCTTCTACCCCGCCGGTGCCTGCACCATCAACGGCTGGAATCAAACCGTCATCGATCTCAGCGCTCATGCGGGCACAAACATCGCAGCGCTCGCGCTCAAGTTTTCCTCTCCCTCGGCGGTGAGCAGCTACGAGATGCGTGTGGGCCAGATCTCCATCTACGAGGCCACTGCTCCCGCGCCCGTGCCGCCAACAAATGTCCAGGCCCTCGATGTCGTCGGCTGGAACTGGCTCGTGCACGGCCGCGTGAAGTGGGACC
>JBEGOB010000545.1:0-7390 GCA_041182265.1 Verrucomicrobiota bacterium
GCGACGGCCCTGAAATTTTCCACACCATCCAAGGCGAGGGCGTCTCCGTCGGGGCACCGGCGGTCTTCATCCGCACCTCACGCTGCAATCTCCATTGCCATTGGTGCGATACCGACCACACGTGGAATTTCGAGAAAACTCCCTGGCCGCATGACAAGGACGCGCTGCCCGGATACTCCAAACACGTAAAATCCGCCGTCACTTGGGAAATCTCACCCAGCGAGGCCGCAACTCGCATCCTCTCCTTTCACTGCGCGCGCACCGTCATCACGGGCGGCGAGCCCCTTCTCCAGCAGGCCGAGCTTCTCGAAATGATCTCGCACATCCGCGCCATGGACACTCACCACGCCTTCGAGGTCGAGACCAATGGCACTCGCCTCCCCTCACCTGATTTCCACGCCGCCGTGGATCAATTCAACATCTCACCCAAGCTCGCCAACGCCGGAATGCCGGAAAATCTCCGCCTCCACCCTGCGAGCCTCGATTTTTTCGCATCGTCTCCCAAGGCTTGGTTCAAATTCGTGGTCTCGGAAATCGACGATCTCGCCGAAATCCAAGCCCTTTGCGCACGCCATGCCATCCCGAAGTCACGCGTCCTATTGATGCCAGAAGGCCGCAGCAGCTCGGAACTTGACCGCCGCGCCGCTTGGCTTGCAGGCCTCTGCCGCGATCTTGGATTCCGTTTCAGCGACCGCCTGCACATCCGAATTTGGGGCGATAAGCGAGGCGTGTGAGCCCGATTTGGCAAATTCATTGGGGAAATCCGCAACTTTTGAATCGGCAGCGGGTTCCTGCATTCGTAAGTTTTCCCAGCACGCCATGAAGCAAAATACGCCGCCACCTGATGACTCATGGGAGTCTGACGCCGTTTGGAAACTCTTGGACCAAGCGCCGCCCGCTCAAGCCAGCAGTCGCTTCGCTGCCGATGTGATCCGTGCCGCGCGCCTCGCGAGCCCAGCTCCAGCCTCCGCTTGGTGGGAACGCCTGCTATCCCCCGCCCCACTCACTGGCCTCGCCACCTGCGCTGCCGCCGTCGCACTTGCCTTCGTCGCATGGACTGCCGGCTCGCCCACCCCGGAAATTTCGCCAAAACTCGCCAGCGCACCTCACGCCGCCGAGATCCAGGAAATCGCCGAAACGGCAACTCTGCTCGCCGCGCTCGATCAACTCGATGACTTCAGTGACCACGAACTGGTCAGCCTCATCGGATTTTAATCGCTTCACATCCGCCTTCATCCAGCCAATCTGACGCCGTGAAACGCGGTCTCATTTTCGATCTGGATGGAACATTGGTCAACTCGCTGCAAGGCATTGCCGACTCGCTTAACCGCGCACTCGGCCAATTCCAACTCCCCACCCACGCACACGAAGCCGTCCGCGGATTCATCGGCGACGGATCACGCATCCTCATCGAGCGCGCGGCACCCACAGGCACACCCGCTCGCCAGATCGACGAGATCGAAGCTGCATTCAAGGCCGACTACGCACTCACATGGCCTAGCGGAACATTCACCTATCCGGGAATTCACGAACTGCTCGAGCATCTCCAAAGCGCGGAATACCCGCTCGCCGTGCTCTCCAACAAGCCGCATCCCTTCACCACCGCGATGCTCGCCCAGCTTTTCCCCAAAACGCGGTTCTCCTGCATCCTTGGCCAGCGCCCAGGCATCGCGCACAAGCCCGACCCCAGCGGTGCCTTGGAAATCTCACACGAAATGGGAATCCCACCGGAAAATCTATCCATCATTGGAGACTCCACCATCGACATCGAAACCGCGAAAAACGCCGGCATGCAAGCCATCGCCGTGACGTGGGGCTTCCATGATCGCGACCGCCTGCTCGCCGCCGGCGCAGAACGAAGCGTGGACCACCCAGCCGAACTCCGCGCCTTGTTTGAAATTTCCGGAACCCTCCCGCCAACACCGAGCACATGCCCTTGATTTGAGTGTTTCAAAACCAAGATCTTCCGCCTACGCTCCTCGCGAAATGTCTGCCTCACTCCGCGCCGCCGTCCGTGATATTGTCGATTTTCCCCAGCCTGGAATCATCTTCAAAGACATCACCCCCATCCTCTCCGACGCCACCCTCTTCCGCGAATCCATCTCACTCCTCTGTGAAACTCACGGTGCCGTGAAAATCGACAAAGTCGTCGGTATCGATGCGCGCGGCTTCATCTTCGCCGCCGCCGTCGCAGATCGCTTGGGCGCAGGCTTCGTTCCCGTTAGGAAAAAGGGCAAACTCCCTTGGAAAACTCGCCAGACATCCTACTCGCTGGAATATGGGGAATCCGTCGTTGAGCTCCATGAAGACGCCATCCAAGCCGGTGAATCCGTCCTACTCGTGGACGACCTCCTCGCCACTGGCGGCACTGCAGAAGCCGCCGTCCGCCTGCTGGATGAACTCGGCGCCAATCTCGTTAGCATCGCATTCCTCATCGAGCTCGGATTCCTCAATGGCCGCCAAAAACTCCAACCTCGCCCCGTCACCTCGATTTTACGCTACGATTGAATTTCGCCCAAACCATGAATCCAAGCGATGGGTCCAAAGATCATCATTCATCGATCCTTGCCTTTCCGCCATCGCTCTTGTTAACATCATTTTGTAAATTTTTCCCACACCCCACACCATGTCCTGGCAATCCTACAATCAAAGTCTCGTCCGCTATCCAAAGTTCGGCTTCTCACTCGACCTCTCACTGATGGACATCGCGCCCGGCCATGCCAGCGCCCTTGCGCCAAACATCGCCCGCGCCTTTGCCGATATGGAAGCGCTAGAAGCAGGTGCCATCGCCAACCCGGACGAGGGCCGCATGGTCGGCCACTACTGGCTCCGCAACCCCGACCTCGCTCCAACAGAAACTTTAAGGCAAGCCATCACCGAGCCACTTGCCGCCCTCAAGCATTTTGCGGAAAAAATCCACACGGCTGCAATCACTCCACCCACCGGCGGCAGCTTCAAACAAGTCCTCCTCATCGGCATCGGCGGCTCCGCGCTTGGCCCGCAGTTGGTCTCGGAAGCCATCGGCCAAAACGCACGCCTCCCGCTCCACTTTTTCGACAACACAGACCCCGCTGGCATGGATCACGTCATCGCCAGACTCGCCACCATCGGCCTCAACCAGACACTCGTGCTGGTCATTTCAAAATCGGGTGGAACCGCTGAAACACGCAATGGCATGCTCGAAGCCAAAGCGGCCTTCGAAGCCGCAGGCCTCGACTTCGGGCGGCACGCCGTCGCCGTCACCGGCACCGGCTCCAAGCTCGACCTCTACGCCGTCCAACACCACTTCATCGCACGTTTTCCCATGGAAGACTGGATCGGCGGACGCACCTCCGTGCTCTCCACCGTCGGCCTCGTCCCCGCCGCGCTCCAAGGCATCAACATCGATGAAATGCTGGCCGGAGCCGCAGCCATGGATCAGGAAACCCGCAAGCAGGACGCCACCCACAATGCCTCCATGCAGCTCGCCCTCGCATGGCACAGCGCGACGAACGGCAAAGGCGAAAAGGACATGGTCGTCCTCCCCTACAAAGACTCACTCGTCCTCTTCTCAAAATATCTCCAACAATTGATCATGGAATCACTTGGCAAGGAGCATGATCTCGACGGAAACATCGTGAACCAAGGTCTCGCCGTCTATGGCAACAAGGGCTCCACGGACCAACACGCCTACGTCCAACAACTCCGCGACGGCGTGAATAATTTCTTCGCCGCCTTCATCGAGGTCCGCAAAGGTCGCAACGGCCACAGCATGGAAGTCGATCCCGGCACAACCACTGCGGACTACCTCCAAGGCTTCCTGCGTGGCACACGCAAAGCGCTGCATGGCTCCGGCAGAAAGTCCCTCACCATTTCCATCCCGGAAGTCACCCCCTTCCACCTCGGACTGCTCATCGCCCTCTTCGAGCGCAGCGTCTCGTTTTACGCCTCACTCGTGAACATCAACGCCTATCACCAACCCGGTGTGGAAGCGGGAAAAAAGGCCGCAGGCACCTTCCTGGAAACCCTCAACAAAGTCCGCGGTCACCTCACTGCATCCATAAAAACCGCCGAAGCCATCGCCACGGAAATCGACGCCGATCCCGAGGACGTCTATCACTGCCTCACTCATCTTGCCGCGAACGGTGAAGTCCAAATCTCCATCGGAAAATGCCCTGCGGAAGACAGCTTCCAACTCTAAACACTCCGCCACTTCATGGAAACTCCGCATGCCTGCCATGCGGAGTTTCCCTCCCCTCTTTCATGAAAAGTTAGACGGAAAACTCCATCTGCCCGCCTTCCCGAGGTTCCTCAAACCTCACGCCCACCCCCAACAAGCGCACCGCGCGTTGATTGCCCCGCCGCCAAGCCTCGGCAAGCAAGTCCTCGAACACGGCCGCCTCCAATTGCTGCCCAGCACGCTCTGCCGTCGTCCGGTGGAAATCCGCAAATTTCAATTTCACCACCAAGGACCGGATGACGCGCTCCGAGTGCGACTTCGCCAAATCTCCCGCCAAGCCATCCAACATTTCACGCAGTGGCGGCAGCAAACTTGAGAACTCCGCAATGTTCTCACCAAACGTCGTCTCGCTGCTCATCGACTTCCGCGTTCGCTCCGCATGCACAGGCCTCTCGTCGATTCCCCGGCAAAGCCCCCACAGCTCAAGCCCCCACTTTCCGAAACGCCGCGCCAATTCATGCCGCTCAAACGCCTGAAGATCCCCGCAGGTCTCCACGCCTAACACACTCAACTTCTCGCGCATCTTGCTCCCCACACCCCACAATCGCCCCACCGGCAAGGCGGAGATAAACCCCGCAATTTCGTCTTCCCTCACTTCTTTCTGACCATTCGGCTTGTGCCAATCCGACGCAATTTTCGCGATCAACTTGTTCGAAGAAATCCCCGCCGACGCCGTCAATCCCGTCTCCTCAAAAATCTGCGCACGCACCTCACGCGCGACCACCCCGGCCCCCGTCTGCAAATGCGAAACATCCAAATACGCCTCGTCCAGAGATAACGGCTCAATCAAATCCGTGAACCGCGAAAAGATCGCTCGAATCTGCAAACTCGCCGACTGATAGAGTGCAAATCTCACCGGCACCAAGACCAAGTGCGGACAAAGCGCGAGCGCCTTGAACACCGGCATCGCCGAGCGGCAACCATACTTCCGCGCCTCATAGTTAGCCGTCGTCAACACACTCCGCCGGTCACGGCCCGCCACCGCCACCGGCTGACCTCGCAAGGACGGATTTTCACGCTCCTCAATCGCAGCGTAAAAACAATCCATATCGATGTGAATGATCTTCCTCATGGCCTCCGCCCGAAGCTAATTTCGCTTTTCACCCCTTGCAAGACCTCCAGAACCATCCTTAGCTATGCCCGCCGCCGAGGCTTGTCTAATTCTTGAAATTCCATTCCCCCTGATCCCGTATTTCTCACCCAAGGCCATGAAACGTTCCAACCTCATTCTCACCCACGCTGCCGTATTCGCCGTCGGAATCGGCACCGCATGGCTCGGCAACGGCGCAAAATTTTCCTCCACACCCAGCGCGGACGAGACCGCAGGAGCCAGCCGCTCCTCAGCCGCAAACGCCCGCCTTGCCAACTCATCCACCACCGGCAACCCATCGGACACGCTCGCTGGCAAGCGTCTCGCTGCGGCAAAAGGCAGCGCGAAATCCGCAGCAGACCAACTCCAAGCCATCGTCCGCATCGGCGATCCATTCGAGCGCCAGCGTGCCCTCATGGAATTGATCGACACGCTCAACCCAAGCCAATTTTCCGCATTGGCCGACCAATTTCGTGAATTGGACCACCTCGGCGACGCGCGTGGTGAATACGATTTAATCCTCAGCGGCTGGGCCAAAGCCGACCCACTGAGCGCCCTCGAATACGTCAGCCAACATGGCAACAGCCGCGCCGGGCGTGCCACCATCCTCGCAACGTGGGCTGGCAAAGACGCCGCCGCAGCCGAGCGCTGGGCACTCGACAATCACACGGGCGACGGCCCCAACCCGCACTTGGTCGCCGTGATCCAAGGAATCGCCAGCCAAGATCTTGCCACCGCCTCCCGCCTCGCCCAATCGATGCCCTTCAGCCGCGAACGTGGCGAAGCCATCGAATCCATCACCCGCGCACTCATGGCACAAGGTGCGGAGGCCGCCATGAACTTCCCCGCGTCCATCACCGAAGATGCACTCCGCGGCGGCTTTGTCTCCGCCATCGCAAACCGCCTCGCGAACAAAAATCCCCAACAGGCCGCAGACTGGATCGCCTCGCTCGCCCAAGGAGACATCCAAAATCGCGCCGCTCGCAATGTCGCAAGCGCCCTTGCCAGACAAGATACCGCCACCGCCGCCACTTGGGTGAACACGCTCAAACCCGAAGCACGCGCCGAGGCCGCCCGCGGGATCATCCCGATCATGTCCGCCACAGATATTCCCGGCACCGCCCAGTGGGTCAGCAGCCTCGCCGGAACGCCGGACTATGACCGCGTCGTCGAGGAGTTCGTCTGGAGCTGCAACACGCGCGCACCAGAACAATCCGCCGCATGGATTCAAGGCGTCTCAAACCCAGACCAACAACGCCGCCTCTTCCACCGCATGCTCGGCGAGTGGGCACAGCGCGACGCATCCGCCGTCAAGCAATGGGTCACCGCCAACACGGTTCCCGCCGATGTCCTCCGGCGCTTTTCTCGTTAGTTCGTCGCACTCGATCAAAACGGCTCGTCATCATCCCAAGCATCCGCCACGCCGATTTCCCACTCCTCAACCATCTCCGCCGGAAAGTCTTCTAAAAACCGCGATGGCCGGCAAAACACCTCGCCCGTGTAGGATTTGGGATTCGTCATCGGATAAGTTAGGTAAAGCTCGTCCTTGGCACGGGTGACCGCCACGTAGAACAAGCGCCGCTCCTCTTCTAAAATCGCCAAATTATCCGACTCCAAGATCCGGCCATTCGGAAATTGCCCATCCACCAACCAGATCAGAAAGACCGCCTCCCACTCCAGGCCCTTGGACTGGTGAATCGAGGACAGCGTCACCTTATCGTCATCCGGCTCCTCGCGCTCGCCATCGGAATTCCCGTTAGGGTCCCCATCCACCGAGCTCATCAGTGAGAGCTGCGCAAGGAAATCCACAATATCCTCAAAATTCCCGCCATACTGGGAAAGCTGCTCGATGTCCCCACGCCGCGCCTCGAAGTTGTCAAAACTCGCCTTGAGATACTCATCATAAAGCCCCTCAAGAATGCTGAATATCATATCGGACGGCCGCGCGAAAACTCCCTCCGGCGTGAGCTCATCCAAGGTATAACAAAGCTGCTCCCAATGCTTCAATGACTTCTTGGGAACCTTGAATTTCAAAAACAAGTCCGACCACTTCGGCGGCAGATCATCCCTCTCACTCCACC
>JBEGOB010000546.1:0-3322 GCA_041182265.1 Verrucomicrobiota bacterium
GTTTCTGCGATTACTGGACTGCATGCCTTGGTGCTGCCTGCTTTATATAGCGCGGTAGGACTGCCGGCGCGTGCGGCGCGCCCGGTGATTTTGGAGGATCGGGGTGCGCAGCTTGCGGAGATGACGCGGCATCTTCCTGTGCGCCTGAGGGCGGATGGACGCGCCGAAATGGCTGCCACGGGCAACAGCGGCGATTTCATCGGCTTGCTCAAGAGCGATGGATTTCTCACCTTGCCGCCGCGTGTGGCGGGCGCTTCCGCGGCCGCAGCCTTTCCCTTCACTCCCTGGCATTGATTTTATGGACTCGACCCCGAAATTTACTCACGTCCGCGACGGCCAACCGACGATGGTGGACATCACCGAAAAGTTGGCGGGGCGGCGCACGGCCATCGCTGAGGCGCGCGTCACCTTAGGTGCAGAAATTTCAGCGAAGTTTCAAAATAACGAATTGCACGGACCAAAAGGGCCGGTTTTCCAGACGGCGATCATTGCGGGGACGATGGCGGTGAAGAAGACGGCGGATTTGATCCCATTTTGCCATCCTTTGCCGGTCGAGCAGTGCGAAATCCGGATCGTGCCGGGCGCGGAACATAGCGTCATCATCTGCTGCGAAGTCACCACGACTGGCAAAACCGGAGTCGAGATGGAGGCGATGACTGGGGTCAGTGTGGCGGCGCTGACTGTGTATGACATGTGCAAGGCGATGAATAAAGGGATCTGCATTCAGGAAATCCGGCTTCTTTCCAAGACGGGTGGGAAGTCCGGTGACTATCGGGCGCCGGCGCTGCCGACTCCTCTGCGTGGCTTGGTGTTAGCAGGTGGGCGCAGCTCACGCATGGGGCGTGACAAGGCGGCGATGCTGCATCCGGATGGGCGCAGCCTCGCACGGAGATCGTATGATTTGCTGCGTGAGGCGGGGTGCGACAGCGTGGCGATTTCCCTGCGGCATGACCAAGAAATTCCCTTGGGGTTCGATGGGGTGGGGGACTTGGAAATCGTCCGCGATCCCGAGGGGGCAAGCGCGGGGCCGCTGAGCGGAATTCTAGCAGCCATGCGCTTGCAGCCTGCGGCGGATTGCCTTGTCATTGCTTGTGACTTGCCACGCTTGGACGCGGCGACCTTGGCGCATCTCATCGTGTCAAAGCGTGTGGATGATCGTTTTCTCGCTTATCAGAGCGATTTCGACGGTCTGCCTGAGCCACTTTGCGCGCTTTACACGCCGGCAGCGATCGGCGTGTTAGAAGATGCTTTACGCAACGACTTTCGGTGCCCACGGAAAATTTTAATCCAGCAGCAGTGCCGGCTTTTGGTGCCCGTGGTGGCACATGCCTTGGACAATGCGAACACGCCTCAGGATTGGGAAAACGCAATGCGCTCATGAGTGATCCATCGAACTATCAGGTGCGTTATTTTGGTCTGCTTGCAGAGCGTCGTGGCTTGTTTGAAGAGCGCGTCACGAGCGTGGCTGCTACGGCGGAGTCGCTCTACGCGGAGCTGGACGCAGCGCATGCCTTGGGCCTCGCGATCGGCGACTTCCGGGTGGCGGTGAATGATGAATTCGTCGCGTGGGACTGTCGGTTGCAAGTCGGTGATGCGGTCGCGTTGTTGCCGCCGATGTCAGGCGGTTAGGAATTTCACACCATGCAAGATATCATGAAATTTTCACTCACTCAGGAGCCGATTGATCCCGTGGCCATGGCAGCGGGCTTGGATGATCCGCGGGCAGGCGCGGTGCTGACCTTTGAGGGGCGGGTTCGGAATCACAATGCGGGTCACGCGGTTGGGCATCTTGAGTATCAAGCGTATCCGGCCTTGGCGCTCGCCACCGGGCAGAGGATTCTCGATGAAGAAGTGGCGCGTCACGGAATCATGGGTGCGCACGCCGTGCACCGCACCGGGCCATTGCAGATCGGTGACTTGGCCGTCTGGGTGGGAGTCGCCTCGGCCCACCGCGGACCTGCATTTGATGCGGCGCGGGCGATCATGGAACGTTTGAAATACGAGCTACCCATCTGGAAAAAGGAGACCTATGCGGACGGTCGCACCGAGTGGGTGGGGCCGGATAACAAGTCTGCCGAAACAGGGCGCGCAGAGGAGCTTGTCCCCGAGTGGTCGGCGGATTTGATGGAGATTTGGATTTCGCCCGGCAACGATTTTCGGGGCAGGCACGAGAAAGGCCGGCTGCATCATGAGATTTGCAAACAGAGTGAAGTCGAGTGCGTGGCAGGCATGGGTCTGCGGGGAGACCGCTATTTCGGCTACAAGCCGGACTTCAAAGGGCAAGTGACTTTCCTCGATGCCGATGTGGTGGAGGCTGTGCGTGAGCGGTTCGCGCTGCCCGATCTATCAAGCAGCGTCTTCAGGCGGAACTTGGTGGTGCGTGGCGTGAAATTGCAGGATTGGGAGAAAAAACGCTTCAGTTTCCAAGGCGTCCAGTTCGAGGCAAGCGAGGAGTGCGCGCCCTGTTATTGGATGGATCAAGCGGCGGCTCCCGGCGTTGAGGAGTTTCTAAAAACGGAATTTCGAGGTGGCTTGCGCGCGCGGATTCTCAGCGATGGTGTCTTGAGAGCGGCGCCATGAATCCATGCATCGTCAAATGACGATGAAATCCGCCTCACCCAGTCTGCTCTATTGGCAAATATCCGGCTCGATGAAGTAGATCATGAACTCGAAAAGCGAGGGCATGATTTCGTGAAATATGCGGATGCCTTTGTGACTCTGTGCTGGAACCCGTGAGCGAGCCAGCGCACCCTCACTCGCTTCACGCGATTCTTTCGGGACAAGCTCAAGCTGATTGTTAACGAAAGACGGCCCTTGTTCATTGGCGCGGTGCCCGTCCTGCCGGTAAAGCCGCCCCACGTCGTCACCTGCCCATGTTGTGGCGAGCCGATGAAAAAGATGTGGAAGCTTCTCCCCCCATGGCGAGCCGATCCCGCCATGATGCCGCCATCAAGTTCCAGCCGCGCGCCACCACTGCTGAAATAATCCTGCGCATGAGCCACCCATCCGCTGCGACACCGACGCGATACGGCATTTTCCGATCCCATGGACAAAGCCTTGGCAAACTGTATCCATCGCGTGGAAAAATCGCTTATTTTCCGATCTTCAACGCCAGTCTGTCAGCTTCGCGGCTTGGCAATCGAGTCGTATCCATACTAACAACGCGGTGTTTTACCCACGCGCAGGAAGATTCCTACCCGTCGCAGCCGCTCCAACAAGCACAGCAGCAAACACAAAACGCATACCCATTCGCTGAGGCTTTGAAACCTCGCTAAGAGCACGTCAAACGTCGCTCCGGGCTTGTTCAACTAAGGGCATAGAC
>JBEGOB010000547.1:0-14560 GCA_041182265.1 Verrucomicrobiota bacterium
GCTCCTTGCCTCTGAAGTCTATAACGACATCATCAAGCATCACCCAACGGATGGACCCGCCATCAAAGGTGCGAAAGACGCATCCGCCCGTGCCTCCATGCAAAAGCAAAAGTGGGACGAAAATGCCGATATGCGCTCACTGATGAAAAATAGCGCTGAATTTGAGGAACTCGAAAAGGCCTCACGCACCGGCCTCACTCGCGAACAACTCGAAGAACGCCGCGACAAGGTCGTCGAGAAATACAACCTCGACCCAAACAGCCTCGCAACCGTCAAGGATCTTGCTGGCCTCTACGAACAACTCGAAGACTGGCACAATTCCCACACTTTCTATGCGTGGGCGCACTCCCTCAGCAATGGCGACGTGGCGCTCGCCACCAAAGCTGCGGCCATGAAGGACAAGGCGCTTGAACAAGACATGAAAAACCTGGAAACCGCCGCGGCCGCAGATCCAGACAATGCCGAGTTGAAAGCCGCGCTTGAGGCTCGCAAAGCCGACCGCATCGCTGAACAAGTCATCGAAGCCCAAAAACGCGTGGACCAAAATCCCACCGACCCACAACTCCGCTTCGAACTTGGCACCGCGCTCTATCGTGCTGGCGACCACAGCGCGGCCATCCCCCACCTTCAACAAGCGACTCGCAACCCGCACATTCGCACCAAGGTGCTTCTTCTCCTCGGCCGCACGTTCCGCGCAAAAGGCATGTTTGACCTCTCCATCAAGCAGCTTTCGGATGCCCTCGCCGATCTAATCGCCATGGATAACACCAAAAAAGAAGTCCTTTACGAAAAGGGCCTCATTCACTTGGACGTCGGGGACAAAGCCTCGGCCCTTGACTGTTTCAAGCAGATTTACGAAGTGGACTATGGCTATCGCGACGTCGCAAGCCGCGTCGAAGATTCGTATTCTTGAAAATCATCTCAAGGCCGGGCACTCCGGTGCCCGCTTCATGCAGCCCCTTCAATCGGGGGGCTGCATTTTTTTCGCCCTACTCCCAGCCTAGGCGACTCCCGGACTTCAACCATCTTTATCCACCCCATCCGGCACCACCCAGTCGGATGCGAGAACCCGAGTCACTTCAAATTGCCGACTCTCCGCATCTTTGACGCCGCGAAGTTCGACAGTCGCCCGGCAAATCTTGTTCCCATCCGCAAACATTCGGCTCATCGCCTCGCCCTGGGGTGAGCCCACCTTACAATAACCGCGCAAGGAAACTTCCGTGTCCGGCGAGGTCAGTTGATAGCAAGTCCACTCAGACTCGTCACGAAATGGCCCATTGTAGTAAACATGCTGGCCCACCATCACCCGAACCGTCGCTTTCTCAGGCCGCTTCTCCACCAACTGATCCCAAGAAGGCGCCCCCAATCGTGCATAGGCCGCAAAATCCACTTTCCAACTCCCTCCCTGATCTGGCGTCAAAATCGCCAAACGCTGCACATCTTTCTCAGTCACACCCCGACTCACCACCAAGACCCCCTCCAGCAACAAACCGTCCGAATCAATGCTGCTCAACCACTCAAAATCCTCCGTGGGACCGTCCCGCTCCTCTGCTGCCGATAAATAATCTACGATCTCCTTCGCTGTGGACTCCCCCATTCGAAACAGCGAGCTCACTTCATCTTCACTCCGCACCGTCACAGCTCGCCTCACCAAGGAAAGCGCATCTTCACGACTCGGCGATGGAAACTCGGACACAATTTTCACCTTCGCCACCGCTGCCACAGGCGCTTCCCCCTGCCGCCTCAGCATCGGCAATAGCCACAGCATGATCGCCACTCCCATTACCGCGCAGGTCGCCAAGCCCAGGATGATTGAACTCGCCAACGAAGCCTTCCTTTTCGCCTGATTCACCCCGCGACTTCTCCGCCGCCGAATCATCGGCCCCGGCGGGGCATTCACATCACGCACACGACTCACGCGGCCAATACTTTTGGCCTCGCCTGGTGCACTGTGATGACGCGAAGTGATGCCTCGCTTAATATCTTGGGTTTTCATAGATCGAATTTCACCTCCGCTTTTTCAAGCATCGGCCGAATGTCATGGAGCTAATTTCCCCCATTGACAAACACCAATTCTGTGACGATGCCGCCTCGTCTAGCAAACTCCCCCCACGAACCGCAAGCCTTCGTTCATCGATCAGTCAAAAATCTGATCAAACGACTTCTCGGAAACAATCCAATCCTCAGCCAGCACCCGGGAAATTTCGAATTGTCGCGAGTTGTCCGCTTCAACTCGCTGGATTTCGAGCGTCACTCGCTTCGTTTTTTGATCATCCGTAAAAGCGGCCTCCATCGCCTCCGCCTGCGCCGTTCCAAGCTTCGCATACGCAAATAATGTCCCTTCCAAGTCTCGCGACTGAATGGAATAGCACTTCCACTCGCTCTCATTCCCGAAAAATCCGTTGTAGTAATTGTCCGCCATCGCAAAAACCCGAACCTGAGCCGAGTCCATCCCCTCCGCTATAAATTTGGCAAGGGGGGGCGTGCATTTCCGCGCAAACGCCTCAAAATCAAGCTTCCAAACACCCGTTTCATCCGGCGTCAACAGCGCCAAACGCATTTTGGGCGTCTCTCCGCCAGCAAATCTCACCAACACTCCGTCGATGGTCAAACCATTTGCATCCATCCGGCTAAGCCATTCCAAGTTTCCAATCTCACCCTCGGACGCCTCCAAACCTGTCAGAAAGTCCACCGCCTCTTGCGCTTCAGAACTGCCGAGACGCAAATAATCCTGCACTCCGGACGGCTCTCTCACGGCCAATGCCGCCTTCACCAACGCAATCGCATCCACCTCCGAGGGCGACGGAAACCGGGTCGCCACCCGCTTTCTATTTTCCTCCGCTGCCGCCAACTTGGCGACATCCACCTTGGGCTCACGCATCTTGGGGATCAGCCAGAAACCCACCGCCACCCCTAAAATCGCCAACATCCCAAACGACAATAAAATCGACCATCCTAAAATCGCACGCCGCCGTGCCCTCCGTGTCCTCCCACCGCCACTTCGCGTCCGCCCCTCACTATCCCGCTTTTTCTTCCGACGCCGTTTCTTCGGCAGACCCGTCCCCGGCATCCGCGCCACCCGCCCGAGACTTGGAGCATCTCCCGGCGCACGGGAAAACTGGCTAGCACGCACCGCTCGCTTAATATCGTCTTTCATTGGAAAAAATTGTTTCTACCCCCACTTCAGCGCGGCCTCAGCGTGATCCGCCGACTATCATACCGATCATCTGGACGGAACAACCACCCCGGTTGCTCATCCACCAACTCATAACCCGTCAACATGAACTCTTCTAAAAATTGGTTGCTGTTCGGATCATAAGCCTCCTGCCCCGTGAAATACCCGCGCAGCCGATACTCAAAATTCTGATCAAACGCATAAGGCCGCCCCCCCGCTCCATCCTCAGGCAAGCGGTCAGGCACTTGCTTCTGGTCCTCACGCATCATCACCAATTTACCACGATTCCACGGCTGCCGCGGCTTCCGCACGTATCCCCAGAACCGCGTCTTCTCGACGAAATACCGCCGACCGTAGTAAAAATCACCCGTCGCCTCGCTCGCGATCGCCGCCTCACGATGCTCCAGCGTCGGCCCACCCAAGTTTCCCGAACGCATCGCAGCAGGCCCGCATTGGACAAGCATCACGCACGTAAAACACAGCCAAACCACTCGCATCACGTCACTCATTGACGGAACCTAGATAATCCTCTGCCAAACCAGCAAGCTCAGATCCGTCACAAAAATTTCCCACAATTTCAGGAAATTTCACGCCCGGCCGGATTTCACCGCTTGGCAGCAGCGCACCCCCTGCCAATGTTCGCCCATGCCCCGCATCCTCATCACCCTCGGAGACCCCGCCGGCATTGGCCCGGAAGTGATCGACTCCGCTCTCGCATCCGCACAATTCCCCAGCAATGCCGAAATTGAAGTCATCGGCGACCGCACTGCCGGCATCCCTGGACGGCCTGATACACGATCCGCCGCCGCCTCGCTTGCCGCACTCGACGAAGCCGTCCGCCGCCTAAAAAACGGCTCGGCAGATGCCGTCGTCACCGGCCCCGTCTCCAAAGAAGGCCTCCAATCCCTTGGATTCCCCTTCCCCGGCCAAACCGAATATTTCGCCGCAGCCTTCGGCGTCTCCGACTTCGGCATGCTCCTCACCGGCGACACTCTCACCGTCGGGCTCGCCACCATCCACGAGCCGCTCGCAAAAGTTCCCGAACTCCTCACGCCCGACCGCATTTTTGAAATCGGCCGCCTCACCGCAGAATTCCTCCTGCGCCGTGGCATCGCAAACCCTCGCATCGCCGTCGCCGGACTCAACCCGCACGCCGGCGAAAACGGCGCTTTTGGCTCCGAGGAAAAAACCATCATCCAACCTGCCATCCTCCGCCTCAACGCCACTCGCCTCGCCACATTCTCCGGCCCCGCCGTCCCCGATGCCATTTTCCGCGACGCTGCACAGGGGCATTTCGACGCCGTCATCGCGATGTATCACGACCAAGGCCTCATCCCTCTCAAACTGCTCGACTTCGACTCCGCCGTGAACGTCACCCTCGGCCTTCCAAAACCTCGCACCAGCCCAGACCACGGCACCGCATTTTCCATCGCCGGCAAAAACCTCGCCAACCCATCTTCCATGATCGCCGCCATCCGCCTCGCCTGCGAACTCGCCTAAGCCCCAAAAACCAGAGCACCCAGGCCCACCTCACTCGTGCTTGGGCAAGCCCCGGTAAAATAACAGGAAAATCACAAAACACAGCCCGATCATCGCCGCCAGAATTCCCCAAAATTCCATCCAACCCTGGCCATCCGGCGTCACCACACGATTTCTCAACCACCCACAAAATACCGCGCCCACCAAAGGACCAAAGCCCCCGGAAACCATCGATACCAAGCCCTGCGCCTGCCCCTTCATCCCCGGATCCACACGCCGATCCAAAAACACCTGCGCCGTGATGAAGTAAAATGTGTAACACATCCCATGCAGCGCGATCCCCCAAACGTGCCAGCCCATCGACCCCACGGCCCCCGCATACGCACTCATCCCAAAACGGACCACCGACAAGCCGAGCGCCCACAACAAGACCGTCTTCACACGGAACCGCAACATCACCGACCCCACCAACAGCATGGCAACCACCTCCGTGATCTGCGCAATCGTCATCGTCGCCGTGGACCTCTGGTCGCCCAAATGTTTCAACAACTCTGGCGCATACATGTAAAACGCCGTCAGAGGCACCGAAAACAGCGCCGTAACTCCGAAAAACACGGCATGATCCCGCTGCTTCAACAGCGAAAACGCGTCGAGGCCCAAGCGACTCTTCCACGAACTGCCATTTCCCAAAGGCGGCGTGTGTGGGAGTAAAAAAGCCGCACAGCCACCGATCGCACGCGTCACCGCCGAGGCATACCCCGCCGTCGGGCTCGCATCCGCCTGCAAAACCCAGCTCGTGATTAAGCCCGCCGCCATCCACCCAAGCGTCGCCCCCAAACGCACCAAGGGGAACTGCCGCTCACCGCTCGGCAAATGCGTCAGCGCGATGGTCGCAAGCAAACCCCAAGCCGGACCCGCGAAAAGCGAGTAGCATCCGAGCAAACCGATAAACCACCAAGGATTCCAAGCCGCGTCTAAAGCCGCAAATGCTGCGAACAAAGCGACCGAACTCAGCAATGAGGACCAAACGAACAAGCGATCCGCCGCCACCCGCTGATCCGCCAAAGCCCCGCCAATCAAAGGAGAAATCAAAGCGCAGAGCGGCGGCACCACAAACGCAAGCGCCACCCAGCCCTCCAAACCCTCCGCCTTCAAAATATTCGTCAGCGCAGGCATCCAAAAACCCGGCGTCATCCCCTGCAAAAAAAACACCAGCCATAAGCACCCGAAAACCACTTTCGGACTCCTTGCTTTTGTTGACCCACCGCGCACTGAATTTCCCTAGCCCCCCGCCCGCAAAATTACCAGCGCCACGAAATAACATTTCTCCAAATCGCAAAACAAAGATCGAGCGAGAAACCAAGCTTACCCACTTCCCCCGGAGTGAAGTGGAAAGTGGGGTGTATTCTCACCGAACTCTGAGCTGATGGAAAGTCCTCACCCGACCCATCGAACCGACAGAAAGGGCCACAAACTCGCATCTCAACTCGAATTCCCAAAAAAATTTCAGCGAGATATTTCAGAACTGCTGGCAGCAGCCCACTCCGGGCACTCGCTTACGAATTCAAGCGCCACCCCCGTGAGCGGGTGGGTGAAACCAAGTTTCCACGCGTGGAGTTGCAATGGGGGCGCCTCCGGCGTGAGCGTCTGCGTGTCCCCCTTCTGACGATTCGCGAGGTAAGCCGGATCTCCCAGAACTGGATACCCCAACTCCCAAAGATGGACGCGAATTTGGTTAGTCCGCCCGCTTCCCAATTTGGCTTCCAACAAACTCGTTCCATCCGGAAATCGCTCCATCACCTCGAAGTCCGTGCGCGAGGCCAGGCCGTCGATCTCATCCACACCGCGCGTGCCGAGCACATCCGGCTCTGCGGAAATGGGCGCTTCCGAGAAAAACTGATCCTGCGCCGGATGACCGGTGATTTTGACAAGATAGCGCTTATCCACCTTTCCCTCGATAAACTGACGCTGAAGCACGCGGCAAAAATGGCGAGTCCGCGCAAAGACGAGCAATCCCGTGGTATTGGCATCAAGCCGATGAACCGGGCGCGGATACTTAGGCGCAAATGCCTGATTCAGAATGTATTGGAGCGTATTGCGATGATACCGCCCGCTGGCATGCATGGGCAGCGGCGCAGGCTTGTGCACCACGAGTAGCGCCTCGTCCTCATAGATCACACGAATCTCCGCAGACACGGGTGGCTCGACATCCGGTGGGAAAATTTGCACCACACGCTCACCGCCACGGACGATGTGATCTTTCCCACGCACCGCGCCTCCGTAGTTCTGAAAGCGTCCAGCTGCACAACGCGCCTCCCACTCTGCGGCGGAAACTTGCGGGAATAAATCCACGAGAACTTCCAGTAAAGTGCGCCCGTCATGCGCCGCCGGAATGTTGACGGGCCGGCGGTTTTCCATGGGAACTGAGCCGGGCAGTGGATCCGCTGCCGCTAAAATGGCGGCCTGCGTGCGAGCAATCCGTTGCGCCATGCGCGCAGGCTCACTCTTAAAACAATGCGGGCAACTCACGCCCTCCACGTGCCGGGGATCTTCCTGATCCGCGGCATCAAGCGGTGCCTGACATGCGAAACAAACGGCATACTCCGACTCCTGAAGGCCGGGATCCACACCCACTCGCTGATCAAATACAAAACACTCACCCTCGTAATGAGCCCCGCCACATTCCTCGAAATACTTGAGAATCCCGCCGTCCAGCTGGTGGATATTCTTAAAACCTTCCATTTCCATGAATGGCCCAGCCTTCTCGCAGCGGATTCCGCCCGTGCAAAACATCACGACTGGCTGATCCTTAAGTTTTTCCGGCATCGCACGCACGGCCCCGGCAAATTCCCGAAACGTGGTAATTTGCGGGATGACCGCACCTTTGAAGGTCCCGAGCTTCACCTCATAATCGTTCCGCGTATCGAGCAAGGTCACCGGCTTCCCCTCATCCAACCATTGCTTCAACTCCTTCGCAGAAATTTTCGGCGAGGTGTAATTTGCTGGCCGGATACTCTCGACGCCGAAGGAAATGATCTCCTTCTTGATGCGCACGAGCATGCGGTTGAACGGCTGCTTCTCGCTGATGCTGATTTTCGGCTCCAAACCCTCAAGTCCCGGAATTTCGCGGAGTTTCCCGAGCAACAAATCAATCGATTCCGCAGCGCCGGCGACAAATAAATTGATGCCCTCCGTGCTGAGTAAAATCGTCCCTTTGAGCGCCCATGCCTTGCAGTGAGAAATGAGGTCTTCCCTCAGTTCTTTCAGACTCGAGAGCTCAGCGAAACGGTAGGTGGAAATATTCGTGACAGCGGACACGGCGAAAAAACAGCACGAAGGCCGGGCGCTTGCCAGTGAAGAAATCGAAAATCATCGGCCTCAACCGAACAAACTCGTCACCGGTTGCCCTTTGTCCGCGATTTTGAACGGCCGTTTGGTCGGCGACATGATGACTGTGTCGTAGGGCAATCCAAGGGCGTGAGCGATGGTTGCGTTGAAATCCTGCACGGTGACGACGCCCTCTTTGACCTTGCCACCGCCGGGATCCGTCGAGCCATGCTTGATGCCGCCTTTGATGCCGCCGCCCGCGAGCACGCAGGAAAATGCGCCCGGATGGTGGTCGCGGCCGTTCTGGTGCTCCGCCTTGATTTCCGGCGTCCTCCCGAACTCGGTGGCCACGACAACCAAGGTTTCGTCAAGTTTCCCGCTCTTCGCAAGGTCGGTGATGAGCGCTGCATACGCTTGGTCGAATTCCTTGCAGCGGCCCTCGACGCCCGTGAAATTATCGTAATGCGTGTCCCACCCGCCTAGCTGAACTTCGACGAAACGCACGCCGTTTTCCACCAATCGCCGAGCCAGCAAGCAACCTTGGGCAAAGCGCCCCTTGCCATAAAGATCGCGCGTGGCCTGCGACTCGAGCCGCAGATCGAATGCCTTGAGATCCTTCGAATTCATCAGCGAGATCGCGTCACGGTAAAGCTCTTCGTAAGCCTTGACGTCCGGATTCGGGTAACGCTCATGAAATTGACGGTTCATTTTGTCCGCCAAGGTCAAGCGACGCTCAAAGTCCTCAGGCGAAACTTCCCCGGCGCGGTGCGAATCCTGAAGCCCGTCATCCGGACTGCCGATCGGCGCAGCGGCAAATTTCGCCCCTAAAAAACCACCTCCCGTGTGGTCTGGCGAGCTGTTGACCGCAACGAAACCAGGCAACTCCGGATGAATGCGGCCGCCCAGACGGACCACCCACGAGCCGAGCGATGGATGCTTGATCGTGCCGCGCATGTCGTAGCTGGTGTGCATCATGTAAGAGCCCTGCTCGTGCGCTCCCTGGGTGGAATTCATCGAGTTCACAACGCAAACATGGTCCATCACCTCGGCCGTTTTCTTGAGATAGTGCCCGACCATCACATCGTCCGCCTTGGTCGCGATCGCCTCGGTTTTCCCCATCACATCCTTCTTTTTCGGCTTGGGATCGAAGGTATCAATGTGGCTCATCCCCCCAGCCATGAAGAGATAAATCACGTTTTTCGCCTTGCCACCCGTCACCGTCTTTTGAGGTGCGGCACTGGCCAAGGTGCTCCCGAGCATGGGAAATAGATGAACGCCCAAGTAGGCGCGAGCGGCGTTGGATACGAATTGACGGCGTGTCAGCTCGTCAGCTTTGAGAAATGGGTTCATGCAAATAATAAGTTAGGTTTTTACTGAAGGAACAAAAACTCCGAAGACATCACGAGAGCAGAAACGATGTTTCGATAGCCGGGATCGCCTTGATTTTTCACTTCGTCGAGCATCCATGACATTTCCTCCTCAGTCGGAGTCCGATTGAGAATCGCCACGTAGAGTCGGCGGATTTTCTCCTGCGGCGAGGATGCTCCTTCAAGTGTCTTGTAGAGGTGGGCGGATGGCTTGTTGACCAATTCACGCTGCACAAAACCATTCATGAGCGAGAGCACCTGGCCAACGTTTGGCTCACGGCTGGAGGCATCCACCACCTCACGGTCAGACGCGCCAAACAGATACAGGAAATGATCGCGAGGCGCCGGCGATGGCAACTCGGACGCGCGGACTTTGGAATCGCGCGAGTAAGATTGCACTTTTGCCATGCCCATCATCGAGTTTTCTTCACTCGCGCTACCTCCCCCGCCGCCACCTGTCCGCACCTCGCTGACAAATTTTGTGAAATACTTGCGGACGGCCTCCTCGGATTCCAGCGCGAGCACCTCTTTGGACAACTGGGTCATACTTTTCTTGCCAACAAGCACCGGTCGGCTGCCGAGGTAAATGCGGTCGTCCAGCGAGCGTGTCGGCTTTCCATCCGGATCCCCAGCGGCAAGCGTGATGAGCGAATCCCAAATTTGCTCGGACGACAAACGTTCGATTTTCCGCCCGTGGAAGTCGTCCCCTCCCTCGACTGAGGAATCGTTCGGATTCGTCCCAAACTGGAAGGTTTTCGTCAGGAGCAACACGTTTTGAAAGGCACGCAGATCGTAGTTCAACTCAATCATCAGCTTGCCAAGATAACTCACCAAGGCAGGGTGATTGGTCTTTTGCGGTGGGATGAATTCATCCACCGGCTCGTAAATCCCCTTGCCCATCACACGCTTCCACATCCGATTGGCGATGACAGTGGGAAATTGTTCACCCGTTTTGCCGACGATCCAGTCGGCAAATTTTTCACGACCATCGGATTCCTTGCGCTTTTCCGACATCCGGACGGTCCGGCCAAACGGTGTCCGCGCCCCGACAAGCGTGCCGGGTGCAGCATCCCGATATTGATAGTCCGACGGCAGTTCAATCTGTCCCGCTCCGCCACCCGAGAGGGAAAGCCCATAAATCCGGTCCCACAACACCTGCGCCAAGCGGTATTCCTCGCCGCGCTCGGTTCTTTCATCCACCAACTCATCCCACAGCGGCTTCATATTTGCCTGCCCGACGCTGGATTGACCATGCGTGAATGCCGCAAGCTCATAGAAATCATGCCGCTCCGTGGTCCCGAATGGATCGTCATGGCACTGAGCGCACTCCATGTGCGTCCCCAAGAAAACACGCATCGTGTTGGAAAGGTTGTCGAGCGGCATACCACGATCCCGAGTGTAATACCCAACCGCCGCGGACTTCTGGTCCCAACCATCGCCAGAACTCGCGATCAACTCTGACGTGAATTGATCCCATGGCATATTTTCCGCAATCGCCGTCCGAACCCAATGCCGATAAGGCTCATTCGTCGCGGTCGAACCGACTTTTCCATCGGTGATCCGTAACAAATCGAAGGCCCAATTTGTCATGTGACTGGCGTGCCCCTTCGACGCCATCAGGTAGTCCACCAACGCTTCTCGTTTCTCAGAATCCTCAATTTCCAAGAATGCCAAGGCCTCTTCCGGCGTCGGAATGCGGCCAATGGAAACAAGAAAAGCTCGCCTTAAAAAGGTAGAATCATCCGTCACTTTTGGAACGGGAAGCTTTTGATTGCGGTAAAACGATGCGATGTGCTGATCGACCTGCAAGGCCGCCTTCTTGAGATAAGCCTTGTCCTCACGGGGCGCTGGGGAACCCGATGCTTGGCCAAGCAATGCTCCGACGGACGCCGTCATAATAACGGACGTAAATGTGATGAGACGATTCATGGGATTTTACCGAGTCGTTCGAAAACTCAGGTGGCAGCATACGAAACCTCTCAAAAAAATCATTCAAATTTCACAGAAAATTTCCTGAAGAATCGGAATATCCGCCTCAGCCCATGATAACGACTCATAATTCGCGCGGTTAAACCAGAAAATGGCCTCATGCTCCAAGGGGCGCAACTCGCCACCCACAAGTTCACAGCGGAAGGGAAGCAGGCGCACCACCCGATCTCCGTAGTCCCACACCACCGGACCGAGTCGGCAGCCGATTTTGACCGTCACTCCGAGCTCCTCCATGAGCTCGCGGATCAACGCATCTTCTGGAATTTCACCGGGATCCACCTTGCCCCCAGGAAATTCCCAACGTCCGCTCAGATGCTTTCCCTCCGGCCTCAAGCACGCGAGAAACTCACCCGCACCGTTTTCAATCACGCCGCAAACCACGTCGATTTTTCCGTCACTCATCGGCAAAAACTCGGCCCAGCACCCACTCCCTGTCAATCAGGCCAAGCACCAACGATAAAAAAACCGCCGGGGGCAACCCGGCGGTTTTTTGAAAACAAACGCAGTTTTGTGAATTAAGCGAGAGTGCCTTCTTCGGCCTTCTCTTCATCACACTTCTTATCCTTGCACTTGCCAGCGAGGGTGCCTTCTTCAGCTTGCTCCTCGTCGCACTTCTTGTCTTTGCACTTGCCGGCGAGGGTGCCTTCTTCTTGTTTTTCCTTATCGCATTTGCCCTTTTCGCAATCGCTCGCGAAGGAAGCTGGGATAACCATAAACGATGCGCAAAGCGCGGTGAGGAGCAGTTTCATAGTATTTAATTGATGATTTGGATTTTAAACGTCGGGGCAGATTACCCATTCATCAGAGCCACGCCAATAAAACTTATTCAGAAAAATTTCAAGGAATGGCAAAATTTGATGAGCAATCATCCCAAGAACGCCACCCACAACGAAAAGTTTCTGAAAAAATGAAAGATTTTTCATATCTGAAATTCGGTGAATTGCGCTTGGCCCAGCCCCGGAACTAGCTTAACCACCTGCCGTTCGTGTCATTCTCCATCCTCGCCACCGATCCAAAGACCTCCGCGCGCAGCGGAAGACTCGTTTTGCCTCATGGAACCGTCGAAACACCGATTTTCATGCCCGTCGGCACTCAGGGCACCGTCAAAACTCTCCACCCCAAGGAAGTCGAGGAACTCGGTGCGCAAATCATTCTCGGGAATACCTACCACCTCTGGCTCCGCCCAGGCCACGAACTGATCCGCGACCTCGGCGGACTCCATGATTTCACCACTTGGCAGAAACCCATGCTCACTGACTCGGGCGGATTCCAAGTCTGGTCTCTCGCGAAACTTCGGAAAATCACCGAGGAAGGCGTCCGCTTCCAAAATCACCTCGATGGTTCGAAGATGCTCCTCACTCCTGAGCTCAGCATGGAAATTCAGGCCGCCCTCGGCTCCGACATTGCCATGCTTTTCGACGAGTGCCCACCCTACCCTTGCGATGAGGCATACGCCGCTAAATCCCTCGCCCTCACGAGTCGATGGGCCAAGCGCTGCAAGGAATGGATCACCGCCCACGAACCCAAATCTGGGCCTGGCAGACAGCACCATTTCGGCATCGTCCAAGGCTCGATCTACTCCGACCTCCGCGAGCAGTCGGCTCGCGAACTCGTCGAACTCAACTTCGACGGCTACGCAATCGGCGGCGTTTCCGTAGGTGAACCCGAACACGAAATGTTTCGCGCCATCGAAAACGCCGTCCCCTTTCTGCCGCAGGATAAACCGCGCTACGCCATGGGCCTTGGCACTCCACCGCAAATCCTCGAAATGATCTCGCGTGGGGTTGACATGTTTGACTGCGTGATGCCCACCCGAATCGCCCGCCACGGCATGGCTTTTACCCTCGACGGACCGATCAACCTGAAAAATTTAATTCACGCCAAGGACCCACAACCGCTCTGCGAAAGTGCCCATCCTCACGTGGCCGGATTTTCTAGGGCTTACATCCGCCACCTCTTCCGTGCTGGCGAAATCCTCGGTTTGCGGTTGCTTTCCTTCCACAATCTGCATTTCTACCTGCGCCTCGTCGCTGGAGCACGGGACTCAATCCAGGCAGGTAACTTCTCAGAATTCAAAAATTCCTTTATCCAGCGCTACACCCGATCCACCTCAAAATGATCCAACTTCATACGCAACTCGCCACGTTTCTCCTCGCCCAATCCACCGCTGCGCCCCAAGCGCCCAGCGGTCCCGCAGGCATCCTTGGTAACCCGATCGTCATGATGGTCCTCATGGTCGTCATGTTTTACTTCTTGCTCATCCGGCCACAACAACGCCAACGCAAGGAAATGGCCGCTCGCATCGCATCGCTCCAATCCGGCGATAAGGTCGTCACCACCTCCGGAATCCACGGCATCGTCCACAATGTGAAGGAACACACGGTGGTCGTGAAGGTTGCCGAGGGCACCATGCTTGAATTCGACAAACCCGCGATCGCCAGCGTCAGCAAAAAAGACTAGGCCTCGCTAAAAACCCTCTTGAGACTTTAACCACCGCCCACTTGGCGGACCAATCCGACGCTCCTACCATGCTTGCATTCACCGCATTTTATCAAGATCCCCTGACTCTTTTCGTCACCGGACTCTTCCTGATGATTCTCTTCTTCTGGTATTTCGCCACAGAAATCGAGAGGCGGAAGCGTAACGTCGGCACTGTTCTGCTCATTGGAGTCTGCGCACTCTGCATCCTCGCCATCACCCCACCCAAGGAGAGACTGAAGGGCGGCATCGACATCCTCGGCGGATCTTCTTTCTCACTCCGCATCCAAGCCCAAGAAGCCGAAGACGGAACCAAGCGCCCAATCACTCAGGAACAAGTCGAACAAGCCATCGCCGTCATCGACAAGCGCCTCAACAGCATGGGCCAAGCGGACCCTCAAATCGCCCGCCAAGGCGAGGATCGGATTTCACTCCAAATGCCGGGTGTCGAACCGGAAGCATCGGCACGCATCCGCGCGACTCTCGAAAAAGTCGCCAAACTCGAATTGCGCGAGGTCAGCCCTCGCAACGACGAGGTCGGACCTGACGGCAAGTCCCTCGCTCAACGCGTCGCTGATGGCAGCGAAATCGTCCCTGGATACCGCGCTTTCATCGAAAAAGGGAAGGATCAGGAAGGCGTGGAATACAGCCGCCCGATTCTGCTCAACCGCAAAATGGCCCTTGGCGGCGCTGACATCGCTCGTGCCACTGCCTCACCTTCCCGCGCAGACGGAGTTTCCATCAC
>JBEGOB010000548.1:0-3730 GCA_041182265.1 Verrucomicrobiota bacterium
TTAGGCTAGCTGCGGTTGCATCATCCGTCGCTCCGATGACGATATCACCCGTCCCGGATGTGTTCGCGGTTCCAAAAAAGTTGACCGTTCCTTGGGAAACCATCAGATCGCCACTCCAAAGGCTGTTGTCACCGGACAGTCGGGTGATAAATCCCAGGGTGCCTGCTGTAACATTCAAGTCGCCCGCGCCGGAAATGTTGCCAGTGAGGCTCATCAACTTGTCTATGAAGTAAAGGCCATTGTGCACGTTGAGATCTCCCTCCAGTGCGATGCTGCCGCTGAAAGTATAGCTATGATCGCTGCCGCCCCGGATAGTGCGGAAACCTCCGGTGCGGACGATGATGTTATTGGCGTAGGCCTTGTTCCCATTCCCTTTATCTGCGGAAAGCAAGAGACCCGCTCCGAAGGAGTTGGCGGTCGTGCCGAGGATGATGTCTCCGGTTCCGAGGCGCTGATCGGTAGTCGCGTAATTTCCATAAACTTCAGCGGCACCTTTCCTGATTTGCAAGCCGCCAGACCAGCCAGTATTGACCCCGGCAATTGCGACACGACCAAGGTTGAAACTGGACGTGCCGGCGTTGATGTTGTTGTAGCCTTCAACGATCATCGGACCCGTGCCAGTGATGTTGCGAGCGATGTTGATAATATTTGCGAATGTCGTGCCTGCCGAGATATTCTGCACGGTAAGATTCGCAGCCAGGTCGAATGAGTTGGCACCAGTAAAGTTCAACGAACGGTTTACTCCTGTGTCCGTATTGTTATACGTTAGTATACTGGTGGCAGTTACATTCAGCGCAGGACTTACCGTTTTATTGCCAGCGGAATTTACGTTGTATTGTAAAGCACCTCCCCCGAGATTGATGGCGGAAACGGCATTAAAATCCCCGGCAGTAGTGAACGAATTCGCAATCAATCGGCCTCCGTTGACGTTCAGTGCACCCGTGATTAGGTTGTTGTTGTTCGATTGAAGCGTGCCGATCCCCGTCTTTGTGAGACTGAATGCTGAAGCCGTTGAGATCGGACGGCTTAAAGTTAGAAGGCCCGAGCCGTTGTGATCCACCGTCAGATTTCCGCTGAGTTGGATGGTGCTCGCTGGAGACCCGCTAAGTGCAAGACCAGTCGGATTGCCAATATTGATGTTTCCGGTTGATCCGGTGAGGACGTTGATTGAATTGCTAGTTGTATTTGCAAACGTCAGACGATTGTCTGCGACAGCCGTGAGGCTATTTGATAAAATGACGGAGAAGGCAGTATCCAAATCTGCGCCAAATGTCAGCGAGCGAACCTGGCGACCCACACCGAGAAAGGTGGTGGTTCCACTGGTCAGGCCGGCGTCAGTCGGAAAACTGAGATCTGCTGTCGTGCCGAAGGTCGGTGGGGTATCCCAGTTTCCTGCGGTGCCCCAACTGGCATCCGCGCCAGCTCCGACCCATGACTGAGCGTGAGCGGAGGATGATATGGCAAAGGCGACAACAGCAAAAGCTGTTGCGCAGAATGGATGGAACAGGTTTTTTTTGGTTTTCATTGGGATGGGTTGGGTAATTGGGGTGGACAGAGAGTCCATGTGCGGCTTGACGCTTAAGTGAAGTCGCGGGTTTTCAGGGTTTGCTAAAACGGGCGATTTCTCGCGTAGGAATTGAGAATGCTTGAGTTTTGTTGGATGCCCGAGGCTTGGACTTGCAAGGATGAGAATCGCGAAAGTACCACCGGCTGTCACCTGTTCGGGCTTATATGATTTGTGCGAAATGTTACACTTGCCATCCATCCGGGCGCTTCATCTGAGGAGCGCGGTGAGCGGGGATTCGAGGAAATTTGGCTTCACGGTGGCTTGGGTTTGGATTCTTGATGAGACCCCTTCTGCGCAAGCGAAAGGGGCAGTCTCCATGGTATTCGCCGCAACGGATGAGTTCTCACGCGGAAATTCATTTTTTTTCGAATGCGCAAAAAAAGTCAGGATTTGAAAAGCTGCTGTGGACCGTGGCTTCGTGAAGAGAGGGATCGAAATGGCGAATTTATTCTGAATCCACGGCACGCTTCGTGTCTGCAGGTGGATCGCTGCGGAAAGGCGCTGCGGGCAGTCCTTCGCGATTGAACAAATTTCCGTTCGGCACCATGGCCCATCCGTAGCGGACGGCGGTAGGATTGGCGACTTTGCTGGAAGTGACGACCACGGTGGAACCCTCAATTACGCCGCGGGCTGGGTGGAATTTCCCATCTGCGTCCGCCAAGGCGATGCCTTCCAACGAATCGCCTTTCGCCATCAGTCCAGACCCGACGTGGGTGAACGAAACTACGGCGCGGTCGCGTTCGACGCTCATGCTTTTGAAAACGGGGCCAGAATACTCCAATTTTTCACCATGGCTCAGAGCGCGTGCGGCTAGGGCCAGCCGCTCTCCAACTGGACGCTTGCGGGTTGGATGGATGTCTTTGGCGTCACCCACATCCGTGGTGACGACCATTGCGGTGCGCGGAGTTTTTTGCCAAATCCGTAGCTGCGCCTCGCGAAACGCCGGGTGTGTGCCTTGAAATGGTGCAAGTTGAACGAACAAAAAAGGCAAGTCCTCACCCCACGCCTGCCGCCAGTCCGCGATCAATGCCGGAAGCAGTGTTTCATAGGGACCCGGGCGGCCGGAATTCGCTTCGCCCTGATACCAAATCGCACCGCGGATCGCGAACGGTTGCAGTGGTGCAATCATGCCGTTGTGCAAGGCACTGGGACAGTCGTGACAACGCAATGAGGGTGGCTTGAGCTTGGTTTGTTTGTTTGAATCTCCATCCAATGGCCAATGAGGCTTGTCGCGGCGATACTGATAGGAGCGGTAGTCGGCTGCAATTTTCTCAAACTCTGCGGGTGAGACATCCTTCCATTTTTCGATAGACGGCCCCGCCTCTCCGAGATTGGTGAGTGTCGCGGCTTGCATCCACGTTTCGATCCGCGTGCCACCGACCGCGCTCACCAGCAACCCCATCGGAACCCCAAGCTTCTGGTGTAAAGCGGTCGCGAAGTAAAAGGCGACGGCTGAGCACTCGGCAGCGGTCGTTGGAGACACCGGTTTCCATGCGCCGTCAACGTCGGATGCGGGGTTTTGTGCAAATTTTTCTTTCGCCGTAAAGAACCGGACGCTCGGTTGATTCGCAGCAGCGATTTCCTGCTGCGAGTTCTCAACCTTGTTCATCCGGAAGAACATGTTGGATTGGCCGGAGCAGAGCCAGACGTCGCCAACGAGGATGTCGGTGAAAACGAGCGCTTCCGTGCCCTGCGTGATTTGCATTTCCCGTGGCTTCACGCTTGCCGTAAGTGGATCCAATTTCACCATCCACTTGCCCTCCGCATCCGCTTTGCCCGTTTTCCTCTGACTTGCAAATTCAACGGTAACTTCTCCGCCAGGCTTGGTCCAACCCCATACTGGCACGACTCGATCTCGTTGCAACACCATGTGATTCCCAAACATGGGAGGCAATTTCAAGAGCGTTTCCGCACTCATCGCCGAGGATGCGATTGCCAGTGTAACAATGAATGTTAGGGATGATGTGAGCGACGGAATCATGAAAATTCGCAATGAACAACGACTGAAATGGAAGGGATGAAAAACGATTCATAAAAAAGGGCCGCTGCCCTCTCATCAGCGGCCCTTTTTATCCCGGGGGGGAAATTCATACTCTCTGGGAAAACCATCAGGCGCGACGGCGGCGTATCAGGGCGATTGCACCAAGCCCACCGAGCAGCGCT
>JBEGOB010000549.1:0-3806 GCA_041182265.1 Verrucomicrobiota bacterium
TCCGCCCCAAGGCTGACGGCCATTATGCCACCGCCAACTATGTCGTTTGGGTTTCGGTTCCAGGTCATGACGGCTGGGATGGCCGCTCGATCTCCGGTTATTTCGACCGCATTGAAGACGCCGTTGCCGATGCCTACCAAGTTGCCGGTCTTGACTAAAAAGACACTCAACAAGACATCGCATCCAACCATGACCCGCTCCGAGTTCGGAGCGGGTTTTGGATTAGGACGCTGAGGGCGTGGCGATGTGGCGGCGAAGGTCATGGTGGATGGATTTAGACGTTCTGGCAAGAGACCGAAGACAGCGTTTCGTCCACGAGCGCTTGCATCAGCGCGTGGCCTTCCGAATCACTCCCCAAGAAGTCCACGCCCTCGGTGTCGTGAACGTCCTCGCCAAATGCCTTGTGCTCTTCCCACAGAACGCTTGCGGCGTGACTCAGCTTGCGTAGGCGTTCATCCCGATCCTTTAGCCGCGCCTCCGCCACGTTTGCCCGCTCTTCCGCAGCCGTCCAATGGCCATGCAGTCGGGTTCCTTCCGCTTCGAGTTCCTTGACGCTGGCTTTCCATTCATCGCGTTGTGACTGATTGCGGATGCAGTTTCGTTTCCATTCATCGCGGTCAGCTTTCAGGTTCTCGATACGCATCCCCTCAGTCCGCAAGCAGCCTTCCAATTCGATGATTCGCTTGGTCATGTCTATGGTGGATTGCGTTTCAGCGGCGTAGGCTTCGCGGGCTTCGTTCCGTTCACGCTCCATCCGCCGCGCAAATTCCACGTCCACGACGTTGCCATGGATCGGGCGTCCGTCGCCAAGCTCGACGTTTGGCGTGATGAGCCACATTTCCCGGACGGCATCCGTTTCGGGCGTGTCGGTGATTCTTTCCAGTTGTTCGGCATAGAGCGAGTCAGTCCCGCCACCATCCAGTTCCACATCATACACGTCGTGTTTGGGTCTTGAGTGGATGGCTTTGACGGTTCCGATCAGATTGCCGAGTAGGATATTGTGGAGCACCTTCACGCGGTCTCCGATTTGGTGTGTTATTTTCATGGTTGATTGATGTCGTAGGTTTCTTCCTCAAAGAGACAGTCGCAGCACACAAGCTCTCCATCGTCATCATGCACCAAGTCTGCGGTGCATCCGCATGACCGGCAGCAAGCGTCGTCGTCTGGCCATTCGGAAGAGCCAGAACAAGACGCGGATGGACAATCCGCCTTCTGGGGTTCTTTCGGCGCGGGGATTTCGTTAGGACTGGCCATTTTCGTTCGGAGTTTGAGTGTCGGCGGATGCCATCGCTGGGACGTTCGGCGAAGGATAATAGACCACCCCGTCGATCTCCACGAAGGGGTGTTGTTTCGGCACGCAGTCGTTCCGGCCTGTGAGCCAGTCGAGTGAGACGCGGAGTGCATCGGCCAGTTTCACCGCGTTGGGCAGCGACGGGAGACGTTGCCCACACTCAAAGTGCGAGATTGCCGCTGGTTGCAGCCCGGTCGCTTTGGCTAGATCCGCTTGCGTCCATCGGAGGCTTTCCCGCGATTCGACAAGACGCCGAACAAGACGCTCCTGGACAACCGCGCCCGCTCCGTTGTTGGGATTTGCTGGTGATTTCATTGATTTGAGGTGTAGCGGCCCGCGCTCTCGGCGCGGTGCCAGAGCTAGGCGTTAGCCTGAAAGAATTTCGGCGCGTGTTCTCGCAGCCATTTCAGCAAAGGCGGGCAGTCGTTTTCCCATCCGCCCTCATAGACGTTGTGGTGATACCCCGACCGATAGACTTCGGGATTCATTCGTCGGCAGTAATCGTGCATAAGATGTCTAGCGTTCACCGGCCCTGTTTGCGCTATTTTTGCCGCTTCTTTGATTGTCTTGCCATCGATCAGGACAGCATGCGCGATGACGAACCTTTTAGATCCGGGACCATATTCCGCTTTATCTTTCTTCCGCCGTCCCATCTTTTTGGCATCTGCGATCTTTTTTCGTAATTCGGCGACTTTCTTTTTAGCTGCGTCGATCTCCAAAAGAAGGCTAACAAGTCGCTCCTGGCAATCGCTGCCCGCTGTGTTCTCGGTGTCGGTTGGTGATTTCATAGTTGATTGGTTTTTCGGTGTGGCGCTCCCGGCAGCGATGCCAGAGCTATGCGTTATGCAGAGAAATGACCCGCCCGAGTCGGATCACCTTGTAAAACTTGCCTGGCACTGCGCCCCAAGCGGGATTTCCAGCCGCCCAGTCGTAGCCGAGATATTCGACCACGCAGCAAGGCACGTCCGGGCCGTAGCCGTTCTTGAACTCCACCACGTCATATTCCTTGTTGGCGTTGACGCGTGAGTCGATCCATTTCCCTTGCTCGCGGTATTCCTCCCGCTTCTCGCCGCTCGCTATCATGTCGAACCACTGCCGTTTGAGCGTGAGTCGCAGGACACGAAGAGCATAACAAGTCATGCCAGGCGACCCGGACCCGCTCCGAGTTAGATTTTTAGGGGTAGTTTCCATGTTTTTATTCGTGGTCGGCTGGCGCTCCCGTCCGGATCGCCTGCACTTCAGCGTTAGCCTGAGAAAAATGAAGAAACCCCGCGATGAGCAGTAACACCAAAGTAATCACCACCGCAAAGTGGCGTAAGAGGTATCTGCACATATTGGAGAACGGCTCGCGGTCATACGGGGTTATTTCCCACGATCTGGAAGAGCTTGGGATTGAGCGGGATCTGTTGCGAGACCTGAAGGATGGTGGTTTCATTGATTACGATTTGTTCTTGGATCGTTAGCCAAACGCAGCAGGAAATCCGCGTGGCATGGCTCATCGAGTTTGCACCAGCAGGCCAGATTTTTGCCTTTGAGTGCCTGCTCAGTCATCGCCACCAGAAACGGGTTGTTGGTGAACATCGCCTGGAACTCAGCAATCGCCTCCTCTCGCGTGTGAGTCACGCCGCATGTCGGGCAAAATCCAACACGGTGGGGATTTCCCATTGGGTGAGGCCGGGCCACGCTCATGGTGTTGGGCGGCATTTTCCAGCCTCTCACTCGGGAGAGTTGCACACGAACCGGCGGCGCGGTTTCGCTCCGTGGGTGGCGGCACATCCCGCAGCGGGTCCAATTTTCGGACAGCGGCGCTTTGCAGTTAGGACAGGCTGGCATCGGTGGGAGGGGGTGAAATTCCAGAGGCCGCGAGGTGCGGCGGCTCGGGCAACTCCGCCCAGTGTGTCACCGGCGCGGGCACTCGGGCACCGTTTGCCAATCGCCAGCCGTTCGGACCGTCCAAGAAACCGATTTCCACCTCGGATTCAGAGTCGGCGATCAGGACCGTTTGATCGTCGTCCGGCAGCTCGTCGGCGACCGGTATCCAGCGGAGAATAGACGTGAGTAATAATGAATTGAACATAGCATTGATAGATTAGGATGGAGAATCGCCCATCAGCGCCAGCATAGCCTCGTTGGGCAGCCAGCGGACGGCAGAGAGTTCGACCAGGCAGCGATGGCCGGTGGTCGGTAAAATCAGAATAAACCCAGAAATCTCATAGCCCTCGCGGCGGATGATCGTTTCCGTTTTCGCGGCCGTGAGCCGGTCGCGGCCGGGGTTGCCCATGATCGGCAGGAGGTCCGCCATCGTCAGGCCAGCCACGCAGGCCTCGATTGGCATGGCAAGCGGCTCCGGTTCCTGGGCGGCATCCTCCGGTGGCGAGATCGTCACGCCCTTGCCGGAATTCAGCTCCGCCGGCGCCACCACAATCTGACGCCATCCCCGCCGGTCCGGTTGGATCCGGACCGAGCCGTTAGGATACACGCCAATGATGCGCCCTCTCCCCAGCATTTTCCGGCC
>JBEGOB010000550.1:0-10741 GCA_041182265.1 Verrucomicrobiota bacterium
CGCAAATAACTTAAAGCCCCACGGCTGTCATGCGGATGATTCGGTAGGATGTTACGCATCACCGGCAAACCGTTGACGGATAAACTGAACGAACTCTCCACGCGATCGCAGTCACTCTGCGCCACCCCTTCGCGACGACTCGACGCTTCCATCAAAATAACAACTCGTCGCGCCGATGACAAACGGACCAAAGCCTCATCGTTGAATCGCCACTCGAAGCAACCTTCCCCCACTCCAAAACACGAAGCATCCAATTCCGCCTGCTCCCGCGAGCCGTTGCCACCACTCCACTCGGCGATATCCCACGCACAAACCTTTCGCCTTAAAATCAATGAATTCAAAGTCTCCTCACGCTCTGGCGGATCCTTCGCACACACCCAATGTTGAATGAAGTTAGATGCAATCAATGAGCCATCCGGCATCACCGCGGCAACCGACAAAGTGCAGAGCATTGGAATATTCGGCAAATTTAAAATCAACCGCTTCGCCAACTCCACGCGGTGGTGCCGGAACGGAATCGGCCCATAGCCACACTCCAAGTTCTGATGCATCACACCCCGCAAATCCATGCCGGAATAGCTCCACTGAAAAATCACACCATCACGCCGTCGCCGCGAAAAATGCGACGATAGAATGTCCACCACAATTTCATCACCAGGCGCGTGCCGCGCAATCGGCGGCGCATCGATCGGCAGCACGTCACCCTGATTGATACTTGTCGGACGATATCCAAGCTCTTTCCGCGACCGATCATAGTTTAAAAGACCGTTTCTCTCCCACTCAACATCCATCAACTGAGTGAAGATATACGCGGACAACTTCACATGAAGCCGCAACTCGTTGGTCAGAAACTTGAAACTCCAGCCCACATCACAGTCCCCATCCAAGGCACCCACCCCGCCATACTCACTATTGATCAAAGGAACGTTTCGCTGCGCATATCCCTCGATGTAATTGAAGGTCGAGCCATGGTAGGTTTTCGAAACCACATCCTCAATGTGTGCCTTCGCCTTCGTGTAATCATTGAGATAGAAATGCCACGAGTTGATGTCAGTATCCACATGACCATAAGCGGCAAGATGCTCCCAAACAACAACACTCATGTCTTCGATCAAACGCGTGGGATCCAAAGATTTCGCTAGATTCCACATTTCATGCACCCACCGAAACGAAGATGAATTCGCGATTTTCTCAGCCTCACGACGCATCAGCAATGGCGACAACTCAGGAGTGATCACCTTGATCAACTCAGTCTGCCCGCCAAAACCCCATGTCTCATTGAAAATACACCACGAGATGATGCACGGATGATTAAAATCACGCTTAAACCCTTCACGCATCATCTCTTCAAATCTCCGCCTACCCAAAGCCGTATCCCCCCCTTCCCCGAAATTCGGAAGATCCTGCATGATCAATATCCCAAGACAATCCGCATAGTAAAGAAACAGCGGGTCATCGAGCTTGATGTGTATTCTCAAAAAATCAAAACCGGCCTCCAAGGCAAACGCGATGTCATTTTTCAAGGTCGCCGTATCACACGCAGTATAGACTCCGGCAGGATAGTAAGACTGGTAGAGTGCGCCCCTTAGGTAAATTGGCTTATTGTTCAAGCAGAGCATCGCTGGTGCATCTCCCTCTCTAGCCGGCATGGTGCTGATCTTCCGCATGCCGAAATACCCTCTCACTTCATCGAGAACCCGACCGCCTTCATCAGCAATCCGAATCACGTGCCGATATAGCTTCGGATCCGTCGTGTCCCAAAGGGTCACTGGATGAATCTCCGCATCTCCCGTCGCGATATTCCCTGTAACGCACAATTTAATCCGAAATGCAGCTGCATTTGGCGGAATAATTTCAACGCTCAATTCTGCGTCAGGAGCCAAGCCCACGCAAAAGACTTCGAATGCCACATGGCCGGAATCCACATCGGGAAGGATTCGAAAATAATCCACATGCGATTCACTGCGCGGTTCAATGAAAACAGTCTGCCAAATTCCACTCGTGCTGGTGTACCACCCCCACTGCTTACCCACAGGCTGCTCGTGGTGATCCATCGGGTCCTCAACGCGAATCACGAGCAAGGCACGCCTGCCCCCAAGTCCATCAGACGCTACTAGAGCATCGGTCAAATCAAACTCAAACGGAACGTAGCCGCCCTCATGCCGACCAAGATGCACACCATTGCACCAGCAGTCGGTAAAGAAGTCAGCCGCGCCAATGGTAAGAATCGCGCGTTTCCCACGCCATGCAGTTCCTGCGGGAATTTCCACCCACCGCCGATACCAACCCATCTCATAACGTGCAGCGCTACGATGATTCTCACGCGTGACCACAAGCGGATTGAGGTAGGCGCGCGTCGAGTAATATTGATCATTTCCTGCTGTATCCCCCTCACCCCACGCGGCCAATGACTCCCAACAAAATGGGACGATAATTTGGCCAAATCCCCAATCGGGGCCATCCGCATGCTGCCATCGCCGCGCCTCCCCCTCGCACTCCGGATCAAACCGAAAATCCCAAGGTCCATTCAAGTTCAGCCAATCCACTCCCTCAATCCTTCCGCGCTGACGGTCCGGTCGCGGATACTCAGGACGTGGTGCGAAGCTATCGTTTAACATGGAATTGGATAGGTATGACTCAAGCCATGACCAGTGCCTCTGCACGCTTCACACCAGCGATTTTCGCCGCTAAAGTCAGAGCCTGTGCAACCACTTGGTCCATGTTGTAGTAGCGATAGGTCGCCAAACGCCCCGCAAAGTGGACGTCCGGCGCAGCTGCCGCCAAGGCTTGATACTTTTGATACAAGGCAGCGTTCGCCGGGCGCGGAATTGGATAGTAAGGATCGCCCTCCGCTCGGGGATATTCATACACGATGCTTGTATCACGGTGCTGCTGACCGGTGAGATACTTGAACTCCGTGATCCGCGTGTATGCATACTCATTCGGATAGTTCACAACCGGCGCTGACTGAAAAACCTCCTGATGATGCGTCTCATGCCTGAACTCCAACGATCGATAGGGTAACTCTCCAAAGCGATGGTCGAAATACTCGTCGATCGGCCCGGTAAAGATCAGTTGACGAAATTTGATCTGACTCTGGATCTCACGATAATCCGTATTCAGCATCACTTTAATATTCGCGTGATCCAACATATTCTCGAACAAGTGCGTGTATCCCCGCGCTGGCATGGCTTGATAGGAATCGGTGAAATAGCGGTCATCGCGATTGAATCTCACAGGAACCCGTGCCGTCACCTGTGCATCCAACTCAGACGGATCCAAACCCCATTGCTTCTTCGTGTAGGATTTGAAAAACTTCTCATACAAATCCCTCCCCATTCCATTCAAAACCACATCTTCCGATGTCAGAATGGGATCTCGGGATTCCGCGACGCTTTGAAGGTAATCCTTCATCCCTGCGGCACTTAAACTGAAATTGTAAAGTTCATTGACCGTATCGAGATTCACCGGGATGGAGACCAAACGACCATCTACGCTCGCCTTAACCCTGTGCTGATAGTCCCTCCATTTGGTAAACCTTGATAAATAGGAAAACACCTCGGATGAGTTGGTGTGGAAAATGTGAGGACCATAGCGGTGAACGAGAAGCCCGGAGGCATCATGGCAATCATAGGCATTTCCAGCGATGTGACGCCGTCGGTCCACCAGCAGCACACGTTTGTGCATTCCACGCGCTAGCCTCTCAGCCATCACGCTCCCCGCAAAGCCAGCGCCGACAATCAGGTAATCAAACATACGCTTCTTGGGTGCTTGGATGAGGATTTTTAACCGGTGCGCACGAAATACTACGAACGCTCCCAGCCAACACATCATTCATGTGCCCCTCCATTTTCACAACCGTCGCCTCCCACGTGCTAGCAGCAGCCAGCGTCAAGCCCCGACGAATACTTCCGCGGGGTGGACACAGAATAGCCAGGCGACACATCGCGGCGAACTCCTCATCGCTCTCGGCAATGTCGCAGGACCCTGAAAAATTACTCCTCACCTCATCAAGTGCGGTCGCGACCACGGGTTTCCCCGCGGCCATGTATTCAAGCGCCTTGGTGGGATTGATATATTCCGTCGCATCATTGATCGCAAAAGGCATGATGCACACATCCATGCCTTTCGTGAATGACGGTAAATCCTCATACGTCTGCGGTCCGAGCCAATGCAAGTTCGGGCGTTGCGGCAAGCCCGCCGGATCAATCTTTGCAAATGGTCCAAGCATCACAATGTGCCAATCCGGATCCCAGTCTGCTAGAAACTCGATCAATTGATAGTCGATCCGCTCATCGATGACTCCAAAGAATCCAATCACCGATCCAGTGAGTCGCTGAATGTCGGGGTGCACCGCCAATTCGTGATCCATCGCAGTTCCAAAATGATCGCAATCCACACCCGTGCCATAAAAGTGAGTATTTGGATTAAGTGGAAGTCTCTTGTCCCGCATTTTGCGCCCGCCGCAGAAAATCACATCCGCAAGACGCGTGAGTTCTTTCTCGCGCGCCTCCAACTCAGGCGGCGCTCCGACAAATTGCGTCAGTTCGTCCATGCAATCATAGACCAACATGCGCTCGCCCAAGTGTCCCACGTATGCCGTCACCGCCATCGGATCATTGATCCATAGAATCGCACGGTCGAAACGGTGCTCGAGAATACTTCCCATCGCCTCCTGCAACACACGCCTTCTCTCCGCATCAATAAAGCCACCCTCATGCCACCGCGACGCCGGTAGGTGAATTTCAAGAATCGTGATATCCGCCGATTGCTCGGATCTTCTCACTTTAACACAACTCTCCTCAATCTCGGTGCAATGAGTTTGCACGAATAGCAGTGGATGGGTAAGCGCCAATCTCGAAAGAAATTGCTGAGGCCGCTGCCACACCCAATCCCAACTCAAGTGACAAATCGCGATGATCGGCACCGATTCCGATACCGTTGAATCATGTATATCAACAGACCTCCTACCAGAAACCCCACTCTGCGGAAAAATTTCAGGTACAACTGGAATACGTGGAAGCTCAAGCACCGACCGATGTGTAGGATAAGGAAACGACATGTGTTGATTTGTCAAAGTTTGGCATGAATGAAGACAAGCCGCATTCTAGCGATGTGCGTGCCAAGGTGGACTGGCGACGATTCCTGCAGGAAAATGCAAGGCCATCAATAGGACGCCAATGCCAAAGGCGGGCATTCTGCAAGACTCTCATCAAACATATTGCAAATACGTTCTATGACTCGAACACCTGCCATTCCATCCATCATGAACTCACCGAAGAAAGATAGGAGTGATCCGCTTCCAACAGCCACTCATTGCAAGCAACTGCCGCCTTTACCCCTTCCGCCGCAGCAACAATGGCCATTTGAATATCCTTCGGTGCATTGCCCACAACAAACAAGCCCTGCACGTCGGCATCATAAGCGGCACCGATTCCAATCCTTCCGCTAGATCGCTCGATCACACAGCCCATTCGCCGGGCGAGCGGTACGGGTTCAGCCTGATCTGGCGAAAAAAACAGGGCATCGCAAGGATAGCGAGTTCCGTCAATCATGACAACTTCGCTCAATTTTCCGTCATCTCCTTGCAATGATTGAATCTCGCCCTCAATCACAGTGACACCCGCGGAACGCAAACGAACCCACAATGCCGATTGAGTGATTTTTCCACGATGGGTGTATAAAGTCAGATGCTTACTCCAAAGTGTTAGCAAGACTGCGATTCGCACACTTTCCGGATGATCTCCGATCACTCCCAAGTTTTTTCCGCGGTGCTCCCAAGCATCGCAATACGGACAATGATGCAGTGATGTTCCGTAAAAATCATAAACTCCCGCAATATCCGGCAATTGATCGACAAGCCCAGTTGCAAGCAAGACAGCACGCGTAAAGAACGATCTACCCCCGTTGGAAATCACGGAAAACCCCAATCCTTTTCGCTCAATATTCTCCACCGTGATGTGCTTCAAATTTACCGATTCGTAGTTCCCCAGTTGTTCGCGCGCATGCACCAAGAACTCGACTGGAGAAACTCCATCTGAACCAAGAAATCCATGCATCGCATGCGATGATGCGTTTCTCGGGTGACTTGCATCACAGACTAAAACCTTCCGATTGCTACGACCTAGCAATAATGCAGCACTCAGTCCCGTGGGGCCACCGCCCACCACGACAACGTCATACGATCCTTCGAACTCAGCTGAATTTTCGTCATTCACTGGAGTTAATGATGCCTGAGGTCAGGTCTTTTTTCATGGAGGTAGGCGATGTCGAATACTTCCGATTCAAGGTTCTTCAAAGCTTTGGCAGCTTGGTCCTCTTCAGCTCTTAGAACGGTGAATGCTTCTGATTCTTGAAGATACCCCATCCTGCGGGCGAGACTGGATGCAATGCCGTAGCCTGCGATGGCGTATTCTGCAACCCATGTGCAATGGGCGAGAATCATTAGATCTCGTGTCGCAGGATCATCAATCCGCGAAAAGCTCAAATCACCTCCTTGAACCAAGCCCTCGATCACCCGGAATTGCGCGGTTCCTGGAGATAGATCATGACACCTGAAAATAACAAGCAGCTGCACTTTCCGCCGATAGGTTCGATAGGATTGCCGGGCAACCATATCTTTCAGCCCAGGATGTGTGACCGAATCAGCAAGAATCGGCAGGGATCCCGCGAGCTGTTTTTCCATACTGTATAAATCACGCAACTGGTCGAATAGAAGCCTCCTTGGCGAGTGAACCCGCATCGGATGACTCTTGGTCGGCAGCATTGGATCACTTGAACGATCGTTGGCGATTAGCGTGGTATTCATTGAGTTTTTATTCATTCCGCTGGTGGATTTCTACATCCCCCAATAACTAACAAAACGTTTCCATAGACGTGCGAATAAGTCGCTAGACGGTTAGCGATAGAATCTCCGCATTCGGAAAAACTCCGACGATAGTCTGCGGTGATGAAAGCATTGCCCTTCATTCCATCGATTCGTGGGTACCATTCCGCATATTGCAATGAAACCGTCCGAAGCGTCTATCGGGGGGATCACTATCCGACTGATAGTGGATTTACCTAGCCATCGTCCAAATGCCACATCGCGCTCGTCCGTCATTCTGCCCAGCCCATGCTACCGCAGCGGATCGCGCCCGCATGCCCCTCAGTGGCGGCCATGCGCTTTGAATGGGTAATTTCTTGCTCCGTTTGCCGAAGCAATTGTAGTTTCCAGCCCGCATGACCCACCTCGAAGCCATCGCCCGCGAAACCGGGATTTCCCTTTCATCCGTCACGACCACCGCCAAATTGCTGGCGGAGGGCGGCACCGTCCCCTTCATTTCACGGTATCGCAAAGAACAAACCGGCTCGCTTGACGAGGTGCAAATCACGACCATTCGCGACCGCATGCTCCAACTTGCGGAGCTCGATTCCCGCCGGAGCACGGTGCTGAAGTCCTTGGAGGAACGCTCACTTCTGACGCCCGAACTGAAGAAAAAACTCGAAGCGGCGCTCACGCTGACCGCCGTGGAGGACATTTTCGCACCCTTCCGCCCGAAGCGCCAAACCCGGGCGACCAAGGCCATCGAGCGCGGATTGACGCCGCTCGCAGATTGGCTTCTTGAAAACCAGAGCGCGGACCCCACCGAGGAATCCACGAAATTTGTCGATCCGGAAAAGGAAGTCCCGACCGCGGCCGATGCCTTGGCCGGCGCTCGCGACATCATCGCGGAGCGCGTCGCCGATGACGCTCCTCTGCGCGGCCGCGTCCGGAAAATCTACGAGGAGGAGGCCTCCGTTTCCTCCAAGATTATGTATGGCAAGGAAGAGGAGGCTGATGCGCAAAAATTCCGCGACTATTTCGGCTGGAGCGAGCCGCTGAAATCCATCCCATCCCACCGCATGCTGGCCATCCGGCGCGGCGAGAAGGATGGATTTCTGCTCATGCGCGTCGAGGTGCCGCTCGACCGGGTGACCCAACAGGCCTTGCCGGATTGGGTGAAATCGAGTGGCGAGGCCGGTCGCCAAGTCGCTCAAGCGGTCGAAGACGGCTGCAAGCGCCTGCTCATGCCCTCGATGGAGACTGAAGCTCGACTCTTCGCCAAAAAACGCGCGGACGAGACTGCCATTGGTGTTTTTGCCGAAAATTTCCGGGAACTCCTTCTCGCGTCTCCTCTCGGTGAAAAGCGCCTGCTCGCGATCGACCCCGGATTCCGCACGGGCTGCAAAACTGTCGTCCTGGATCGCTCTGGAAAACTGCTCCACCACACCGTCCTTCACGCCACTGCCGGCTCACAAAATCAAGCCTACGAAGCCGCCGTCGAGGTCACGGCTTTGGTGAAAAAATTCGATATCGAGGCCATCGCGATCGGCAATGGCACCGCCTCCCGCGAAACCGAGGCGTTTATCAAGAAAATCAAACTCCCGTCATCGATCCCCGTCGTGATGGTGAATGAAAGCGGTGCATCCATCTACTCCGCGTCGGACGTGGCTCGCGAGGAATTCCCCAACGAAGACGTCACGGTTCGCGGCGCAGTCAGCATTGGTCGCCGCCTAATGGACCCGCTTGCCGAGTTGGTGAAAATCGATGCGAAGGCCATCGGAGTCGGTCAGTATCAACATGATGTGGACCAGCGTGCACTCAAAGCCAGTCTCGATGATTCCGTGATTTCCTGTGTGAATGCCGTGGGCGTGGAAGTCAACACGGCCTCCAAGCAATTGCTGTCTTACGTCTCCGGGCTGAACGCCTCGCTCGCGGAAAACATCGTCGCTTGGCGGAATGAGAACGGTGCCTTCACGTCGCGTGAACAATTGAAAAAAGTCCCGCGTCTTGGCGACAAAGCCTTCGAGCAAGCAGCAGGTTTCCTCCGCGTGCGTGGTGGTGCCCATCCGCTTGACTCATCCGCCGTCCATCCAGAACGCTACCCACTCGTCGAAAAAATGGCTGCGGACGTCGGTTGCAAGGTCGAAGAATTGCTTGGAAACGAGGCCGCTCGGAAGAAAATCGACCTCCAAAAATACGTTGATGACCAAGTCGGCCTGCCAACGCTCAAAGACATCGTCGCGGAACTCTCAAAACCTGGCCGTGACCCGCGCAAGCAATTCGAGTTTTTCGCCTTCCAAGACGGCGTGGAAAAACCAGGGGATTTGCAAATCGGCATGAAACTCCCGGGCATCGTGACCAACGTCACCGCGTTCGGTGCTTTCGTCGATGTCGGTGTCCACCAAGATGGCCTGGTGCACGTCAGCCAACTCGCGGATCACTTCATTCGCGATGCCTCGGAAGTCGTCAAGGTAGGCCAAAAAGTCCAAGTCACCGTGGTGGAAGTCGATCTCAAGCGCAACCGCATCGCCCTTTCCATGAAGTCCAAAGTGGACCTCGACAACCGTCGCTCATCTGGGGACGACCGCGATGCGCGTCCAAGCGGAAACCGAAATTCCGGTGCGCGCCCCCCAGGCCGCAGCGGTGACCTCCGCCCGAACGCCGCACCGAACAACGACTGGTTTTCCCAAGCGCTCAGCCAAGCGAAAAAGAAGTAAGGCGCAACAAGCGCCTGTATTTCACCGAATTCGCAGGTCTACGATGGTTCAGCTTGGCAAGCCACCGCTTGCCGGGCATCTTTGAAGCATGTTTGATTCAGCGCGTTACGATGGACGGATGCCTTACCGGCGTTGCGGAGACTCCGGTTTGTTGCTGCCAGCAATCTCCTTGGGGTTTTGGCACAATTTCGGCCATGTGGACGATTTTGAAGAGGCGCGGCGCATCATGCGCAGGGCCTTCGACCGCGGCATCACCCACTTCGACCTCGCAAACAACTACGGCCCGCCCGCCGGGTCTGCCGAGGAAAACGTCGGACGCATTCTCATCGAAGATTTCGCAGCGCATCGCGACGAACTCACCATCACCAGCAAGGCCGGCCATGACATGTGGAGCGGCCCCTACGGCAAAGGCGGTTCCCGCAAGCACCTGTTGGCATCGCTCGACCAATCACTCCGCCGCCTTCGCCTAAATTATGTGGATATCTTTTACTCGCACTGCCCGGATCCGGAGACCCGCTTGGAGGAAACCATGTCTGCCCTCGCCAGCGCGGTGAACAGCGGCAAAGCGCTTTACGTTGGCCTCTCGAAATACCCGCTCAAACGCCTGAAAAAGGCTGTCAAAATTTTGAAGGAGATGGGAGTCCGCTGCACGATCTATCAACCGCCCTACTCGATCCTCAACCGCTGGCCGGAAGCTGAGGGCATCCTTGACTACCTCGCGGAGGAAAAAATCGGCTGCATCGGCTTCAGCCCTCTCGCCCAAGGCATGCTGACGCCGAAGTATCTCAACGGGATTCCGGAAGACTCGCGTGCTGCGCGCAGTGAGGGATTTCTCCAAGTGGAACAAGTCGCCCAACAGCAGGAAAAAGTGCGGGCCCTCGGAGATCTGGCCGCAGCCCATGGCCTAAGCCTCAATCACATGGCCATCTTGTGGACTCTCCGCTCACCCGCCATGACATCGTCCATCATCGGCGCTCGAAACGTCACCCAACTCGATGACTCACTCGCCGCACTTCAGGCAGCAATGCCTGACGCCGCCTTACTTGAAGCCATCGACGCAATCGCACCCATGCTTCGCAGCAAGCGTGCCGATGGCTGAGGTAAAATCCGCTTCACCCACCCTACACCGTCACTCACCTACCCTCTCCCTGACTTGGAACGCTCAATTTCTCGCACTATTCGACCGCTGAGCCGCGCACTACCGCGCTGGCAATCAGGA
>JBEGOB010000551.1:0-12885 GCA_041182265.1 Verrucomicrobiota bacterium
GACATCAGGGCCGCTTGGTTGAATGAACCCGCCGCATTGAGCGTCGCTTGGAGGGCACGATCATAGATCTGCTCGAAATGGGACCTGCCCGCTTGCAATGCGTCAGGAGAAATATCAAACGCCACCGCACCCGGGCTCAAGCCAAGCGGATTGAGGCGAGCGTTCGCATTGTCGATCGTGGACTGAAAGAGATTCCCAGCTTCGGCGAGTTCTCCAAGCTCCGGAATGGTCGTGCGATCGATCTTTTGAATTCCGGAATTGTGTGAATCCACCTCGGGAACGAGCGCGTTCGCCACCGCCCAATGAAACAGAGCGCCTTGGGTGCTGCGGCTCACTTCCTCATCCAGTCCCCAGTGACGGGTCACACCGGTCTGGCTATTCGTCGCTGCCTGATCCCGGTAATGCCCCCAACCTGCGGTTGGATCGTCCTTGTAGGACTTGCGGAATGTGAGCGCACAGACCTCTGTCGCGACGCGAGCGAGACCGCTTGCTGCAGCTGCAAACTTGCGCTCATCCTGGAAGTCCACCGTCACCGCTTGTCCAAGCACCGTCACCGCCTCGGCACGCGGCTGCCAGCCGAAATTCGGATTGCGAAGCAAACGATAGTATCCCGACAAAGCGGTCAGATAGTGCCCGTAGGCATCGCCATGGCCTTGAGGGAACATGTTCTGCGAGTCGGCCTCATCCAAGATACCATTGGCATTGGCGCTGCCGGCCTTTTCCTTGATGTTATAGTTGGTGGCATAGATCGCCTCACCACTGTTGATTCCACGCGTGTAATTCCAGTAAAGCCTGTTATACGCGGGTGCGATGGCTACCCCCGGACTGACCGAGTCATCGCGTCCACGCAGCAACGCGAGTTCCTCGTCCAGCGAGCTGGCGACCTGCCCCTCGAACGAAAAGCGACTGGTGTTCACAAGACCGTCATCCAGCGAAATCGTCGGGTTCTGAGCATCGGCGAAGGCCTCGTTGCCGAGAATCATGTAAAGGTCATTCAAGTAACCCGCAGCGAGTAAGAGCGCGTTGTTCGCGTCAGGATCGTTCGTGTTTGCATCGATGCTCATGGCCTTCGCCCGGTTGAGCACAGTTTCATAAATTTCGATCAGCCCGACATCTTGAATATTGCTCATCGTTAGAGCGATGTCGCCCTCCCAGCGGGTGCCGGCTTGGGTGAGCATGCTGACGTCCGTGTTCACGGCGTTGTTGTAGAGATCCTTGACCCGTTGCTCGAACGGATTGATCGCTGCCAGCACACGCTTCACCCACCCTTCGTTGAATTGCGGGGCGGTCCAGCGCGACCATGGCGTGCCGAGCACGTTGTTCGCACTGGCCTTCGGGCGATAGCGCATGGTGAACCAGCGGTCGTTGAGCACGAACTGCGGACCGCCGAACGGATTGGTGACGGACCCGCCAACGATCGCAGAAGAACCGAGTTTCGCGTCAGGATCCAGAGTGGGATTCCAAGTGGAACCCGATTCCACAAGATCCGTCTCCTCGGCGGCTTCCAACATGAAATTAACCGATGAAAGGCTGTTTGGATCTGCGGTGGAATACAGCGCGACTTCAATCCGGTTAGCCCCCTTGGAGAAATATCCTGAGGGAACGCTGAACTGCTTGGCAAGACCGCGGGCGGAAATCCCCGTGCTGGCCCCACTTGAAGTGAACCCTTGCAGCGATACATTGTAGGCCAAGGCGGCATTCCCATTCACATACAAAACAAAGCCATCGAGATCCCCGAGAGTGGCGCTGAAAATAATACGATCCGGCACCCCGGTCGAGAAATTGAGCGGAGCCACCGACTTCATGCAGACCGCTGGATAACCCGCCGCGACTTCGGCGCTGGTGTAGCTGTCCGCCTCCACCACGACATCGGTTGGAAGCCCCTGTCCGTCGAGGACATAAGTCACGGGATTCACGTTTTCTAAGCGAGGGAGTTGTAGCGGAGAACCCGCTTCAGCGTATTGCCCGGTACTGGCTAACATCGCACCCGGATCACTGACCACAGTCCAGGTGTTGGTGCCGGCGGCGGCATCACCGATGCGTGTGGTCATGACTTGGGAATAGATTGCCGGCGCGCTGGCCTCGCCAGTCGTCCAACGCCAATCGAATTCATAATCCTCCGGCTTGCCCGCGAAATCGCCGCTGTGGCGCAGGGTCACCTGCTCGTCGAGCGGGTTGCTGGACGCGATCACCTTGAGATCTCCGGTGTAGAGTTGCTCAGCAACTTTGAAAACTTTCACCTGCACAGGATCTCCCACCGGAGTGAATGCAGTGCCATTTCCGAAAACGAGGGTCACGTAACCGGTTCCCTGTCCAGTCGCAGTTAGAGCATAACTGTCCACCGCGGTTTCGGAACTGCTCACCACCGCCAAATCATTTTCTCCGACGACTGTGTCCTTGGTGCGATCCGGAATGTAGTTCCCGAACTTCGCGGGATCCGACTTGAAGGTCTCCACCAAGGTGCTGAGCAAATCGACCGCCGCATGCCACTTGGACTCATCCACATCCCCCTCAGGCACGAGTCCCTTGAGCAGAAGCTCGTCCGCAGCGGTGAGCAGGTTCAGATCCAGATAGTCCTCACCTGCAATCTCATCGTGGAAAACACCGGTGAATACCAGCGTGCCCTTGGGACCACGCAGGGGATCGACAAAGACCCGCTGCTGCAAATGCGGAGGCAAGGTCTGGAAATAGATCTTCCCCTGATAGTTGGATGTCTTGATCGCTGCCGGTATTTCATCAAGACCGACACTAGGCGCATTCAGCGCCACGGTTTTCTCGCGTGTCGGATCATGCAAGGTGACGCTGTTTGCACTCAGACCATCCGTTTCATCCAAGGCGAGAGATTGTTGATAGATCACTTCCGCACTCGTCTGGCCCCGGACTTGGGGCAGGCCGAACTTCGGCAAGGTCAGAGTTTCACCCACCTGCAATTCCGCCACGTTGTCTGGCCATTGCGGATGATAGCGAATTGCCAGCGGCTCGTCGTCATCGCCCACATCGATGGCATTGAAATCCAATTTCTTACCCGTGCGACTCGCGCCACGAAGGAACGGAAGGATCGTCCCGGGAGCTGGCTGTGTGGTCGCTTGAGGCACATAGAAGCCAGCCTGACTGACATAATAAAGCCTCATTTCCAGCGATGGAGAAGCACCTGCATGAGGCCCGCGATGGATCCAAGTGAAACCCTTGCGATCCTTGAACGTGAAACCTTGATAGGCGGATTTCGATTCAAGCGCGGCGTTAGGCGGCAGGTCGCCACCGACGATCTCGATGTTCTTCGCGGTCCGCGCTGCCCCAGTCCCAACCATCGGCAAAGGCAACAATGGCAGCGGATACGGCGTGACCAGCAGAGTGCCCGCCACCGCCGGATAGTCGAAGTCATGGGTGGAATCCGAACGCAGCACACGGTAGGCGCGGACGGCAGGGCGTTGGTCCACCGCACTGGTGTAGGCGACAAGCACGAATGGCTCCGAAGTGTAGCCACTTCCCGAAATCAGGTTGAGATCATCCCGCAAAGCGTATGGCTTGCCGCCGACCATGATGGCGTGCTCCTCGTTCGGGTTGAAACCGGGTTTCGCTGGATCGTTCTGGAAATAGATACTGCCCGCGGATTCGTCTCCGGGAACGGCCTGCGTGCGCGCGCCCTGCGCAATGACAATTTGCGGCGCATCCAGCGGATAACTCACGGTGTAGCGACCGATTTTCCCGGGAATGTATAAGTCTTTGAACGATGCGCTCGGCGGCGAGATTTTCTTGAACCAGCGGACTGTTAGCACGCGGTCCGTAGGCCGTGCGTTGACCGGAATGATGGCACCGGCATTGGCCGCCTCGACACCCGAGACGAACGGGTTCACGTAAGCCGCCTGATGGAATCCTGAACCTCCGGACACAAAGCCCGCGAGCTCGTGCCCGGCAGGTGGGACCAGACGTTCACCGACAGTCGCGGCGGCATCGATCCGCGCGCCACCATCGGACTCGACCGTGTAAGTGAGGTTATTGGTCCCATTCGCGAGGTTTTGCGAGATCACGACGCGCGTGCCATCAATGATCCTTAAAATACTGGCAGTCCCGGAAATTCCCTCGCCGGAGACAATCATGCCGACTTCGAGCCCGGCGGTGGAGGGAACGGTGACGGTGGTGACACCGGCGACGGTTTGGCTTGTGGATGAAAGTTGCTGGCTCCGGCCCTCGAACTGGGTGTAAACATTGACATACCAATTCTCCGAACCATCGCTGAATTTGAGGAGCGAACGGTTGATCTGGTCGCTTCCGGCAGTGAACCCGACAAATAAACGCTGAGTTAGCAAATCGATCTTCGCCTCGGTCTGGGTGCCATCATCCTGGAAGACGATATTCGGCAGGGTGCCATCCGTGAATTGAATGCCAGTGCTGCTGTTGCTGCCCGTTTCATCGACGGTGTAATGGGCGTAGTCGGAAAGATCCGGAGACCAACGCAGCCAATACCGATCCTGATACTTCGGCCACATGATATCAAAACTTCCCTTTTCATTCCAATAGAACACCACCTTGTTGTAGGCTCCAGACGAAGCTGGATTTCCATCGTCAGGCCGGTTGACGGCGCTGGTCTCGCGCTCGGCATGAAAGACCTGCGAACCGTCCGAACGAACACTGGTGCCATAGTAAGAGGTGGAGTCGCTGCCGCTGCTGCGCACGGGAGATGCCACCAGCGAGGTATCACCATCATGTGGCCGGATTTCCTGGCCGAGATAGGCGGTGGAGTAGTTCACATCCGGAGTGCGCACGATGTCCACAACTTCGGAACCCAAGTATTCATAAACATCCGCGCCAAGCCGGACACCTCCCAGATACTCAACGAGAATCCGCCCTTCGACATTGTAGGCCTGAAGTTGGCCGACGCCCTTGTATTTTTCAAACGTCAAGGTCGTGAGAGTCGAAATGGCAGGATCGTTTCCCGGGATGGACACCTCCTGCGCCACCGCCTTCGGCACGGTGCTGTAAAAAATCGGGTTCACGGTGCTGATCCGGCTGTCGGTGATTTGCACCTTCGGTCCGTCGAAGCCACCCTCGGTCCAGTAAATGGTCCTAACGGGCGATGAGGTGTTGGATGAAACCGCGAAGGTCTCGGACATGACTTGATAGTGGCCGCCAACCGGTTCCAGGGTCACCCAGATGATGGAAACGCGACCCGGCTGTGAGGCGAGGACTTTTTCCGCATGAGGACTGTAATAATAAGACAAGGCCGGAGTCACCACGACACTTTCATTTCCAGAAATGGTTTGGTTGGCATTCCCACCGAGAGTGAGAATGGTGCCCGTGATGGTGGTGATCGGCTGGCCAAGAACGGTCGCGCCGACGACAACGCCGTTGGAGACTGAAGCCACGGTGACTTGCTTCGATGACGTGCTCGAAGAAACCACATTCACGCTGAAGGCGGGAACAGGCGCTGCCGGCCCGCCGGCAAGACTCAGCAATTCGCCGGGTGCCACCGGCTTGGCCCGCCAATAGTTCGCGGGTGCCGGTGTGATCCCATCCACCATGACGAGCGGCGGCGCGATGACGTCGCCCATGAAATAGCGCGGCACACCCGAAGCAAAGCTGCTGCCGACCGTGCTGCGTCCGAGAACCACGGCGTTGTCCGGCGTGGACGGGAAACGATCGCCGAAAGCTGCCGGAATGACACCGGGAGTCCCGTCGTTGGGAGTGAAATCCTGGATGGCGGATGAACCGGCGACCTGCCCCATGCCCCGGAAGTTGGAATTCAAGGTCGTGGGAAGCGTCGCCTGATTGCTTCCGGCTGGCGGGCCCGCCGGAGTGGCGGGGGCACCGGCAGCGGTGTAGGGGGCGTAGATGCTGTTGAAATTACCCGCCTTCAGTTCGTACTGAGCGCGAATCTGCGGACACAGCAACAGACTGCTGACGATGACGGTGAGATGGAACAGCCGGATCTTCATGGCAGAGGGTGGGGAGAAGCGGCTGATTTAGCGGGCGAGATTCGTGGCCTTGATCGAGACCGTTTTGGGTGCGGCCTGTCCACCTTCCAAGGAGCGCTCGATGGCGAGCATGCGTGATTCCCAGACATCATCCCGTTGCTGCAAGTCAGCGGTGATCATGCGGAGCGCGTCGAGTTGTTCACGGAGCTCGGAGTTTTCCGCCCGGAGCGCCTCGATTTCCGCATCCTTTTCCCGCTTGATTTGCTGGGTGGCAGAGACGTTGAGCATGGCGATGGCGTCGTAGTCCACGCGCCTGAAGTCTTCCACCTGGCGGCCATAGACGAAGACGTTGTCACAGTCCAACTCCAGGTCTGGACGGAAGGCTCCTGGCTTCACTTCGAGCACGGCCACCACGGACTCACCCTTTGGATAGACGAGCTTCACTTGCTCGCCCACTTTCAGATCGCTGTTGATTTCTACCCAAGCATCGCGAACGGGAGCGTTTTGATAGATATCCGGAATTTCGCCCCTACCCTTCGTGACTGCCTGAGGATAAACCGACTCGACCTGCTGGGCGATGACCTTTTTGTGCGGGGTGTTGCCGAGGATCATGGAATCCTTAAATCGGTAGTCCGTGATTTCAATGCCGAGCAGTGCTTCCAAATCGGCAGCGCCCTTGGACACCATCAAATCCTTTTTCACACGACGATCCGACGAAACATCGAATTGAAGGGCGAAGATATGGCCGCTGGCGTTGATCGAGAGCTGTTCATTATAAGTCGTGTTTTCATTATTTCCACCGTTGGTGGTTAGGCGCCCGAAGGAATCAAAGTTTGCGAGTTTAGATCCTATGTTGAGCTTCGCCAGAGTTGAAGAGGAGCCGATCCGGGTCGTGCCGTCGGTTTCGATCGCGAGAAGATTTGGCGAGAAAGCACCCGTCGCCGCCTCGCCGATTCCGAAGGAACTGCTGCCTCGACCATAGCCCATGCCAATCGCATTGTTGCCGGAACGCACAAACGCCATGTGAGCCGCCGAATGGCCACTGGCCTCGCGAGTGATCTGCAAGGAGCCGTAACGGGTGTTGTCCGCCGCTCCATCGGCGATGGAAAGTTTCGTGCCGGGAACCGAGGTGCCGATGCCGACGTTGTTCGAAGAGCTGACCGTGAGGCCGGCCTGCTGACCTCCCGACTGCAAGTGCAGATTGCCCGTCAAGGTGCGCAGGACGGTATCACCCGCTTGCGCCGAGGCGGAGTAGGAGCCGGCAGCAGTGACGTAGGCAAGGTTGGCAAAACCGACACCGGATGCCAGCGCGATGCTTGGATTCGCGGTGTTTTCAATTCTTAAATCCCCGCCGTTGATGTGGAGCTTCGACGATGGATTGCTGGTGCCGATTCCCACGTTGCTGTTGGTCGGATTGATCGCGAGAAAGTTCGGATCGAACGCGGAGACCGTATTTCCGAAACCAAAAACGTTGGAGTCCTGCTTGTGCCCCAGGCCTGCCGCGTGCCAGCCATTTCTCACCAAGGCAAGTTGGGGATAGGATGCCCCGGTGCCGGCGGTGACGATCTGCATCGATGCGAAGCGACCTGTGTTGATTGCGCCGTCGGCAATGTTGAGCTTCGGACCCGCCTCAGGAGCGGACGTGCCAATCCCGACGTTCCCGCCTTGAGGATTGAGCGCCAAGCCGGCACCCAGAGTGGATGTCGAGTAGGACTGGAGGCTTGCCTGATTGAGAGTGGTATCGAATCCGAGAAGAAGCCGCTTGTTGGTGTCCGTCTCGCCGCGGATCACCAATTGTTGGGCAGGGGTGGATCCATCATTGCCCTGCAGGACCAATTTACTGGAAGCTGCGGCGCCCGCTAGGGTCGCGGTTCCCACGCCCAATTGGCCAGCTGCGTTCCAGCGCAATGCGGTGTTGTAGGTGCCATTGGTGTTTGATCCCAAAGCGCCGCCTGCATTGCCATAAAGAACCGGGCCATCGATGGCGACACCGCCAAACAAGCGGCCCGTGCCATACCAACCAAGACCATGATTCGATGCGGAACCCGCCAAAGGTGTGATCGCTAAATCCAAGGCCCCGGCAATGCTATCCGCCGATCTCGCCCGGAAACTGTAAGCCGTGGTGGTGATTTGTTGGCGCGGGGTGATCGGCACATCCGCCGCCGAGATCGCATTGTCTCCATTGTCCAGCGTAAGCTCCAGATAACGGTTGGCACTTCCCGAAGTGAAGACCGACTCAATGGACGGGCGGCTTTCCGAAGATGCGGTGCCTGTCCCCGCGATGCCCTGACCTAACAATACACTGAATTCACCCACAGATATCGTCACCGTCTGCTCCTCGGTCCACAAGCGCGTCCCACCCGAAACGGCATCATAGATTCTGAAAATGACCTTGCGGTTCACCGGGCTTGCCACAGGGGCGGATGCCGTGCCGGTGGCACCGATCGGGAGTCCGCTGGAGTCATAGACCTTTCCCTGATAGTTGAGAAACGCGGGAACATCGGCTTGGAGCGCGCCAGTGGCTAGATATAAGAAGGCAACGAACAGGGCGGACTTTTTCATAGAGGTGGGATGGATCAAGTGGTGACTAAAAAGGATCGTGGCGGAGGGTGCTTCAGCGGGTCAGAGTTCCGATTTCAGACGCCCTACGCAGTTCAAAGATTCCGGAAAGCACGAGCGGCTCTTTGTGCAGCCCGGTGATGGTCTCGGTGTAAGTTCCGCCGAGGATGCTGCTTCCCCAACCGATAGTCGCCGAGCTGCCAGCTGGCGGGGATGCGGTAAAGACGAACGTGCACTCGCGAGTGATATCGGGCGACTCGCGCGCTCCCTCAGGCAAGGGAGCACCGCGGGCGCTCTTGTTGTCGTGGTCCGGGTGATAGGCATGCACGAAGGGGTTTGTCGGATCATTGTAAGCAATGCGGATGGTGCGTGTGAGAGTCTCACCCACCCCGATGCTGCCGGAACCAGAGGTGATCACCGTATCCAGCGGCATGTGCGCGGAGCTGAAACGCTGGGCACCCGCCAAGGCATCTTGTTTCAAGCTAGACTCGTCCGTGCACAGTCCTACGTCGTTGGGAGCAGCCGCTAACTGGCCTAGGTAAACTTGGGGAAGGAGACTGGTGACATTGTCATCCGATAGATGAAGCAGCGTGCGCAGAGCAAAGGGCTTAGGCGTGGAGGTTCCGGCGAGTGGCGGCGGAGGCGCGATCGAAACCACGGGTGCCGTGTCATAGCCACTGCCCGGACTATCAATGGAGAAACCCGCGACCGCACCATTGCTCACCGTGGCGGTGGCGGTGGCACGCACATTCGCCGGAGGTGGGGCTATGCTGATGGTGGGAGCCGCGAAGTAGCCAGTTCCGGGATTGCTCACGTTAATCGCGGTGACCCGGCCATGGGTGAGAACACTCGTTGCCAGAGCTGCCGTCGGTGCTGGCGGCGGGGCGATACTCACGAGCGGTGCCGGCGCAAACTGTGACCACTGGTAGCCCTTTCCGGGATTGGTGATCGTGTAGCTAACGACACCTCCAGCGGATAGATTAGCGCTTGCAGTCGCTTGCACCGGGGATGGAGGAGCGTCGATGGTGAGCACGGGAGCTTCAGAATATCCCGCACCGGGATCGGTGATGGTATAACGCCACGCACGTCCGGAGTTCACCACGGCACTTACCGTGGCTCGCACGGGCGCGGGAGGTGCTGAAAGGGTGACGCTTGGAGCCGTGAGATAGCCACTCCCCGGACTTACGATCGCGAGTTGGGTGACAGCACCATTTTCAACCGAAGCCGTGGCGGTGGGCACGCTTCCCACAGGCGGAGCTGCGACGGTCACGGTGGGTGCGGTGAAATATCCCCTTCCTGCGTTCACGATGGTGTAGCCATTGATTCCGCCTTCCGACCAAGCCCCGGCGTTTGCGGTCGCCCTCACTCCTGAGGGCGGGGCGCTGAATGTGACGGTCGGAGTGCTTGTGTAGTTTCCTGGATTGGTAATTGTGACTTTAGTTACAATACCCGCACTGATCGTTGCGACGGCAGTCGCGCCGCCCGAGCCAGAAAAGGTAACTGTGGGTGCCGCAGTGTAGTAACCACCCGGATTGCTGATCGTAATTTGGGTGATCTGACTGCCTGACCGGGTGGCGGTGCCAAGCGCTGTCACACTGGCTGGAGGCGCGGCCACTGTGACCGTAGGCAGTGAACTTGATGGATACCATCCACCGGGTGTCTGCGAGGTGATGGCCGTGACTGAGCCGTTAGCCACCTCCGAGGTCGCAGTGGCGGTGATGCGGGTGGGTGATGAGAAAGTCACCGTCGGAGGACTTGCGTAATAACTGCCGCCTCCCAGAACAGAGAGTGAAGAGAGTGCGCCCGTCGCGTTGGATATGCTCGCACTTGCGGTGGCGGTCACGGACGCCGGTGGCTCCGATAGAGTGACGCTCGGCACGCTTGGGTAAAAGTAACCGACCCTCTGCACCACGATGCTCGTGACTTGACCACCCGCCACGCTGGCCACCGCCGCCGCTTGGACGGATTCCTCAGGGGGAGCGATGGTGACTTCCGGGGGCGTTGTATAATTGGTTCCTGTGATGACGGGCGTGATGGTTGCGACCGTGCCATCGACGTCATTGCCGGTGACGGCTGTCGCGCTTGCATTCACACTTGCCGGCGGACTTGAGATCGAAATTTCAGGTGCGTTGACATACCCATTTCCCGGATCCACCACGCTCACGGACGACAAGGTTCCAGACCCTGAGAGCGCGGCCACGGCAGATGCTGTCAAATTCGCATTAGCGTGCGGCGGCGCGATCGTCACCAGTGGCGGATCTGTATAACCAAAACCCCCGGAACCCAATACGGACAGACCGACAAGCTCGCCTCCCGTCACCGAGGCGGTGGCTTGCGCGGCATTCGAGACTTTGTTGGAAACATTCGTCAACGAGACATCGCCAATCCATAGCCCCGCCAACGAGGATTTCCTAGCCGTGGCGGGGATTCGGACGTCCATCAAATTCGCGCTGTCGGTGACACGCACGAAGGAGGCAAAAAGCGCGTCCGCCGCCGCAGCAGTCATGGCACTGGCGGCACGGTAAATTCCAAAACTCAGCTCCAGCGAGCCCTGCGGACCGATCGCCTCGGTGAAGGACGAGGAAAACGCCGTCTCGGTCCATTGCAGGGTAACCGCATTGAAGGTGCGGCGGGTGAGCGGAACCGCCCCGACCACCGGCGCTTGACCCGCAGGGGCCGCTTCGCTGAGCTCCGGGCTGAACATCAGAGTCATCGCAGCAGCAGTCCGGTTTCGGATGCGCACGGTGACCACCGAGCCACTGCGTCCGAAGCTGATGCCGTTCGCGCTGGACGGGGTGATCTCCAAGGGTGCCACGAAATTTCCCGCAACCTCCGCCGAGAACCAGTAAGCTTGGGTCGCATCCAGTCGCTCATTGCTAGGAGAGAAAACTTGCAGTGGATTTCCCGCACCGAGGTCGCCGCCCACATACTTGTAAACCTTCGCGTTCGACGCGATCGCCGCAGGAAACGTGGCGAAGTAGCTGGCAAATGTCGGATAAGTGGAACCGTTCTTGTAGGATGGAAAACCCAGCAGGTTTGCGCCGTTTCGCACCCATGAACTCTCCGGCATCCGCAGCGACTGCTTCAATGAGACCGAGTAGGAGTTGGTCGAATTTCCTGCACAACGGACCAGATACGCCGATTGCCCGAACAGTTGTGAGAGCGAACTCTCCAGGGGCAAGCCCCGCTTCCAAACACTCCACTCGGGCGTGCCTGCGGAGGGAATCAACGGGGATTGAGCGAACTGAGTCTGCGTCGGGTTGGTATTCCAGCGCCACACTTCGATCGCACTGGCTGGCAAAAGGTTTTCCAAGCTATCCTGCGGGGCATCGCCATTGAGATAGATCGCGTTCCACCCGCCTTTGAGCGCATACGTCGTGGTCTTCCACTGGGCATGGACCGTGACGGCGGAGAGAAACGAAACAAGAGCGAGGAGGGAGAATTTCATCGAACGGAGAGGCGGTAGAATTCGGAGGAACTCGAACGCGGCGCGGTGAAGGCCGAGACAATGCCGACATCGCTGGCTTGGTGCGCGTTAGAACCAGCGCCGGGCGCACCCACTGCGAAGGGCACGCGCGTCCAGGTTTTCATATCGAGTGAGCTTTCGATGGTGTAAACCTTGCCGGTGATCCCGTAGAACTCGAAGCGCACGCTCTCGGGCAATTTCTCCTTGATCGTCAGGCCGAAAGTCTCGGTGGCGTCGCCGGCGAAGGTGCCTGCGATGTATTCAAACAGGTTACTCTGGACGTCTTTGTCGAAATCGCCGTTTTTGTCGATCAAGCTGAGATCCCACTCACCGTTTTCATCTGGATAGAGACCGGCTTGATAGAGCTGCCACGCCTCCCAGGTATCGGGCAGGCCGTCCTTGTCCTTGTCCTCGCCGAGGGTCAGGTCGAGTTTCACACGCTCGCCGCCTTTTCCTGCCGTGAGATTTCCCGAAACTTCGATCGGGTAGAAAAACTCGCCGTTCATCGAGACCACCAAGCTGAACAGTCCGCCAGCGGCGACGGCTTTGTCGGTGTAAAACGTGGTGCCGCTGCGGTTCTGGTCGATCCGCAGGTTGAGCTCGTAACTTTGGTCGAGCCGGTTCGAAGTGATCGGCGTGCGGCCGACCTCGACTCCGCCCTTGAGCAGAATTACCACCGCGCCCTCGGCGTTGACCGTCTGGCCGACTTGGTCGCGGACCATGCCGTATAGCGTATAATACGGCGCAGGCGGGAAAGCGCTGGCGATGCCCGTCGCAAACAACAAAGCAAATGCAAGGCTCGGGAAAAAGGAACAGCTCGCGAATGCAGACATGTTGAGGATACGCAAAAGCATTCCGTTCTCTATTTCCTTAAAGACGAAGCGGCGACACAATTTTGACGAATCGGGCGAAATACACGTTGAATCAGTCACTGAGGCAAGCTCGCTG
>JBEGOB010000552.1:0-2970 GCA_041182265.1 Verrucomicrobiota bacterium
GTCCATGGGTCAGGCCGGACCAGTCGATGCGCTACATCACGTCGACCGAGGTAGCCGTTAGCGGTCCAGCGAAATTTTCGGAAAAATTGAAACGGCCCGATGGCTTCTTTCAGCACGTTGCCACCAATGCATTTCCCGCACCTCGAGGTGAGGGGGCGATGTTGGTACCGCGTCGGGTATCCTCAAACCCGCCCGTGAAAAACGTAGCTCAGCTTTTTTCGCTTGAAGCTAGCAGTGGGGTGCCATTCGATGAGAGACTCGTTGGCACTGTGTCATTCATGGAAGGGCCTGGCTTCGGTGGCGTGTCGCAACTTGGCACCGGCAGCCAGATCATCGACTTGGACGCTGATGTGCCTTTCACAGCGCGGAGCATCGAAATCGCGCCGCTTCCGTTACCTATCTACGCTCGAATTACCCTTGAAGCTGACGCTGGCGATGGTTTCCGCGAGGTCGGGCGATTTGAGCTAGACCGCAGAAATCCAATGCCAAGCGTGGGACCCATACCTTTTGGACCGGCCTCGATGAGCTTTGCGCCCGTCACAGCGACGAAATTTAGAATCGTGTTCGATACTATTGGAGGCGACAAGGGCTGTGGTTTGAAGAGCATCCGAATATTCGAATCTCGCAGGGTTGAGCATTATATCGAGAAGCAGTTGGGCAAGATGCACCAGACTCCTTCACCAAAATGGGACAGCTATATTTGGCGCGAACCGGTTGATGCTGAAGACACAACTTATGCCATCGATCCAAATGGGATCGTCGATCTGTCATCAAAAGTCGGAGACGACGGCGCACTTTCTTGGGACATTCCTCCAGGTGACTGGGTAATCGTACACAGCGGAATGGTGCCAACCGGCGTAAAGAATGCACCCGCGCCGCCCGAGGCCACCGGTCTGGAAGTCGACAAAATGAATGTTGGAGCGTTGACCCAGCACTTTGATGCTTATGTCGGTGAATTATTGCGCCGGTTGGGGAAGGACAGCGCAAGCAAGGGTCTTCGGCGGATTGTGGCAGATTCTTACGAAACTGGCTCCCAGAACTGGACGGACGGCTTCCACCTCAATTTCAAGGCAAAATACGGCTATGATCCGCGTGCTTGGTTGCCGGCATTGACAGGCCGCATCGTTGGAAGCGCGGATAGAACAGACCGATTCTTGTGGGACATGCGACGTCTTGTCGCCGACATGATTGCGCAGAATTACGTTGGCGCATTGCGCGAGATTAGCAGGCGATACGGTCTGGGCCTCTGGCTTGAAAATTACGGACACTGGGGGTTTCCAGCTGAGTTTTTGCAGTATGGCGGCCAAGGGGATCGCATCGGGGGAGAATTCTGGGTCTCGGGGGATTTTTCGATTGAACTATCTGCGGCGGCTTCTGCAGCCGCGATTTACGGAAAGCCTATCGTATCAGCTGAAGCCTTTACCGGCGGTGAGGCGTGGCGAAATTATCCAGCGAACTTGAAGGCGCGTGGCGACTGGTCCTTTTCCAAAGGCGTAAACCACCTAGTCATGCACGTTAACATTCATCAGCCAGACGACGATCAAAGGCCAGGCGTTAATGCCTGGTTCGGTACCGAATTCAATCGCCACAACGACTGGTTCATGAAGTCTAAGGGATGGATGGACTACATCAAACGCTCGAGCTTTCTGCTCCAGCAAGGTCAACCAGTAGCGCAGATTGCCTATTTCATCGGCGATAATGCGCCATCCGGGACTGGGCCACTCCTTCCGCCACCGCCCCCCGGTTACAAGGGCGTCTTTATCAACGCGGAAGTTATCTTACGTGATCTCAAGGTGCACCGTGGACGTTTTGTTCTGCCACACGGCTTCTCGTTCGACGTTCTGGTCTTGCCGCCTCTTGCAACAATGCGCCCGGAGGTCATCGAGCGAATTGCGGTGCTCGCGCGTTCAGGTGGGCAAATTGTCGGTCCCTTGCCCACGCGATCACCGAGTCAGGCGGGGTATCCCAGTGCGGACGCGCGTGTGGTATTGGCAGCCAAAGCGATCAAGGCGGGAGGGCGATGGAAAGGGGCCGAAGCCCTCAGCGATTCCTTGATTGATGCGAATGCGCACCCCTCAATCGCTGGAGCACCCGATGAGCTGGCGTGGATCCACAGGCGCACAGCAAGTGGTGAAATTTTCTTCCTATCAAACCAATCAAACAAACCGCTTGCCATTGATGCTGACTTGTATGCGCCAAATGGTGTGCCCCAATTGTGGGATGCGGTAACGGGGCTGGTTTCAGGTACTCCGGAGTTTGTCCGAAGCGCCAATCGCGTGAAGGTGCCGCTGGAGTTGCCTCCAACGAGTTCCATCTTTGTGATCATTTCAAACAAGTCGGCCAACGTTACTGGGGTGTCGTTGGCGCAGAACGGGCGTGCATCGCTGCCGTTCACGAATATACCTAAGGCGTCCAAAGTTAAGCGCTTTGTAAAGCGAGGGGAACTGCAAATTGCGGGCGCCTGGTCTGTCAGCTTTCCGAATATGGTAGATCGGGAACGCCAATTTGATAATTTGATATCCTGGTCTGAACACAAAGACCCGGCAGTTCGCCATTTTCACGGCACAGCGACATACACCATCGATTTTGAATTGACCGCAGACAAGTTGCGCGATGTTTGCCTGCTGGATTTGGGGGAAGTTGGCGTTCTTGCGGAAGTGCACCTGAACGGTCGAAGCTGCGGCGTTGCTTGGAGCAACCCAATGCTGATAGATGTAAGCACTGCCGCAAAGGCAGGATCAAATCGATTGTCGGTGAAGGTAACCAACACATGGTTTAACCGGCTCATAGGCCTGCGTGATTTCCCAAATGGTGTTCCAGGGTTGACAGATCGCCCCTCAATTTCTGTCCCGCTAGACACAAAGGCGGACTTGATGGCGGGTGGGTTGATCGGGCCAGTCAAATTGATTTTCCACGAATATGGTCATTAAGGCAAGTTGTAGCTAGCCGCACTCGATAGCGCTGCTTCAA
>JBEGOB010000553.1:0-6119 GCA_041182265.1 Verrucomicrobiota bacterium
GTGCCTTCAACATGGGCGGCTTCAGTGAAACCATCAACGGCCTTTCCGGCACGGGCACGGTGGACGGCATCAGCGGCACGCCGACCTTGACCGTCGGCGACAATGACGCGACCGGCGCCGCGAACACCTTTTCCGGCGTGATCAAAAACACCGCCGGCACGCTGGCGCTCACCAAGATCGGTTCCGGCACGCTAACCCTCTCTGGCGCCAACACTTACACCGGAGCCACCCTCATCAGCGGCGGCACGCTGAAACTCGATGCCACCGGCACCATGAATGGCACCAGCGAAGTTTCCCTCGGCACGCTCGGCACCCTCGATGTTGCCGCCAAAGGTCTCGGCTACACGGTTGGCACCCTCAAAGGATCCGGCAACGTGACCGGCGCCCTAGCGGTTTCCACCCAACTGGCGATCGGCAATTCACCGGGAACCACCAACTTCAGTAGTAGCCTCACGCTGGGCGCGCTATCCACCTACCTCTATGATCTCACAGGGGCTGCGGCTCCAGGCTTGAACTCAGCCGATCTGGCTGACATCGCCGGAGACCTGACCATCACCGCAGGCTCGATTCTGGATCTGGTCCAGCTTGGAACCTACACGGCGAATAATAAATTCACCCTGTTCGCCTACGATGGCACATTCAGCGGAACCTTCATGGACATCTCCTCGAACGTACTGGCAGATGGCGCCACCTTCACCGATGCTGGGGGAATCTGGATGATCGACTACAACGACACGACTGCCGGAGCAAACGGAGGCGTGAGTGCCAGCAATACCTACGTCACCATCACCGCGATCCCCGAGCCGAGCGTCACCGCGCTGCTCGGTGGCCTCGGAGTGCTTGCCCTGCTTCGCCGCCGTTGATTAGCCGGTGTTCTGGTGTCACGACTCGATCCCGAGACATGATGCATCGCCACTCCTAGAATGGCTTAAGGAGGCTACACGCAAAGATCAGGTCGTGAAAACCGCGGCGGCGGAAGCCTCGCGAGATTCGAAGAAAAATTGAAGAAGCGGTTCGTCCCGGCCGGAAAACATCCAGCGGCAGGTAGCTGCTACCAATTCGATCGAAAACCGTGGTGATGGGGAATGGTTCCCAGAACACTCAGCAGAACTCCACGGCGGGCTTTCCTGTGGCGGATTGGGCGCGCAAGAATGCGGGTACGTCGCCAGCAGGGCGAGCCATGCGGCGATAAGAACATCCTATAAAATGAGGATACTCAAAATCGAGGAACTGAATACAATCGGGCTCATGAGTCTCCTCAAGGAAGGAGTCTCCGCCTTTTTGTGAAATCCCACCAACATCCTATCGTGCTTCAGAATCCTACCGAGTCGTTCAATAGGTGCCTATTTTCACTTCCTCGACTCGGCACAACGCCCGCCTCAGAAGCCATTTGTCAAAAGCTAACTCATCCCCACCCTATCAAGGCGCTTCTAACGACATTCAGTCTTTTCGCCGCGTTCGCCATTCAACCGCTCGCCGCCGAGCTTCCGGCCCTCCAAAATCAGCCATGGCTTGGGTATTTCGCCGTGCATGCCAGCAAGCGCTACGAGTTCAAAGTCGCCGCCGCCGATGGCGAAATCACTCTGATTCCCGTAGGCGAAGGCGCACCAATTTTGGGAAATTTGCTCATCAACATTGATTTAGGCATCGAGGAAACCTTGCCCGACGGGACAACGGTCTTGAAGCCAGTTCGGGCGGATACGATTGAGTCGGCCGATCCCGCCACGGATCAACTGAGCAAATCCATCATTCGCGCAAAGACCGTCGGCGAGGCCAGCCTCGAGATCACCATCGAACAATCACGCGGCATTGTTTTCATCGGGAGTCGCGTTCTCGACCCAGGCACGATCAAGAATCCAATTCGTGGTGTCGTCACTGCCATTTTCCCCAATGTCAATCCACCTGCCAAGGAGGCGAACAACCATGGAGAGCTCGATGAGCGGGACGCCAAAAGAGCGGCTAAAAAAGAGGCCAAAGCGGCTGAAGACAGACTCAAAGATGATAGTATTGACTTGAAATGGACCGACGGGAAGAGGCAGAAAATCACCTTCGAAAAAGTGGTGGATGCCAGCAGCGCAGAAATCAACGGCCCCGGAATTGCCGCCGCAGAAATCAAAATCGCCGCATACGGAAACAAAAAATTCTTCTTCACCGCGGCTCCGAACTCAGCCGTGAAGCTTTCCAACACCAAGCCCGCATCATTGAGCGAGGGATTTTCGATCCAGTGGGCCCCAGACCTTACCAAAGACAAGGATGGCAAGGCTCGCCTCGCACTCGAAGTGAAGTGAACACTCGGCCCGGCAATCTTCGGAAAGTGACCGCACCGAAGCGGAATGATTAGAAAATAAGTATGAACTGCAATATTTTGAAATGGAGCGCCCTAGTGTCGGCCGTTCTACTTTCCACACCGGCGTGGAGCGAGTCGCTCGCGGATCGACCGCTCAATCCGGAGGAATTTTCCACACCGCCCGCCGCCAGTATGCCGGGTATCCTGTGGTTCTGGCACCAGACGCCCATGACGCCGGAGGTGATCCGAGATCAGATGACTCAAATGCACGCAGCAGGATTTCGCGGCATCATGATGTTCCCACTCGGATCCACTCCGAAATTCTACACGGAGGAATTCTACACGCTCTTCGAGGTGGTTCTCCGGCAAGCGAAAGAGTTAGAGATGTCGATCTGGCTCACCAATGACCAACATATTCCAACCGGGCACGGCGCCACCCTCGTGGTTCCCGGCGGTAAAGTCCATGATGAGCTAACACTGGAGCCACGGCCGGACTTGCGTGCGCTCAAGCTCCTGCATGTCCAAGCCCCCGTAAGCGGCGGAAGAGTGGTGAATCTCCAGCAGGAATTTCCCGGTTTTTACAGTCTGCCCTCGGTGATCAAGTACCATGGCGGGGAAATGACCGCACGTTCCACAGGAGCTTTCATCGGAAACTTAGGGGGAAATTGGATCGATTACAAATACACCTTGGATCTCACTCCCAAGAGTTGGTCCGGCAACCCACTCGTTCCAGGTTCCTATGTCAACACGGAGTGGATTTTCCGCGGCGACAAGAAAACACTCAGCGGATACTCTTGGTCTTTAACAGATAACAGCGACTTGGGAATGGGTGTTCCCGCACTCAAAAAAAGCATTCTCAAGGATGGCAAAGCCATCAAGTCATTGCCCAGCGTGCGTCTGCCGTTCACATTGGAAGAAAAGCCGTATCACATCGAAACCCGAATCCTCGGCAACCGGTTTGAAACCTTGATCAACGGCACCTCGGTGGATGTCACGATGGATGACACGTTTACCCAAGGAACAATCGGGTTCAATCTGCCGCATCCGTGCAGAGGACATTATGATAACTTCAGAGTTCTCTCTCACGGGGACGACGTGCTCTTCGAGGATCGTTGTGAAAACGACGCTCAGTGGCGCTTTTGGGCGCCGTCCGCTTCCATTGAAGAGGTGTTTTCCGTCGCCGCCGTGCCCCTCGTCGGCGGGAAACTCCAGGGCGGAGGCATCTTGGATCTCACCACGCAGTTCAAATCCGGATCACCGTGGCAAGCCCCCACCGGCGAGTGGGCCATTGACTATTTCATGAAGCGGCATGACGAAAAAATACCCTTCAACTATCCGGATCTATTCAATCCGGACAGCATCAAGCGGCATCTTCAAATCACTTACGGGGAAATCGTCCGCCGCTATCCCTGGGCCATCGGCTCCCCATTCAAAGGCTTCTGGAGTGATGAACCTCACAGCGTCGCGGGCGGCGGCTTCTTGGTCTGGAGTGAAGCTTTCGCCAACAAGATCAACGCCTCTGGCAAGGAGCTCGCACCCATCCTATCAGCCGTTGTTAGCGACCTTGGACGCGAGGGCCGCCAACTTCGGTCGCACTATTTCCAACAAGTGATCGAAGGCTGGGCAGATCCATTTGCCCGCCTGCAGGGGGAATGGTGCAAGAGCAACGGACTCGACTTCATGACCAATCCCATCTGTGACAGTTCGTCTCCTTACGGTGCCTTCGGCGCTGGCAACGCCCTTCAGATGAACCAGTGGTCCAATGCTCCCGGAGTGGACGCGATCTATGGCCAGATTCTTCCCGGCAAGCGGACTTTGATCTCCCGCTGGGCGACCAGCTCGGCCCATCAGATGGGAAACCAGCATATCCTCTACGAAGTCTTCGGCGGTTACGGTTGGGGTGTGACGCCTGATATCGTCCGCTATGTGAACGGATACCTCATGGTGCGCGGTTGTAACCGAGCTTCTTATCATGCCTATTGGACCAATCCCGATGCGGTTGGCTATGCTCCGCCGTTTGATCCGTCCAACCCGTGGTGGTTTGCCCAGAAAGAGATCAATCTTTGGAACGGGCGCCTGCAGGAAGCCAATCTCGGGAAGGCCGTTGCGGAGGTGGCACTGCTCAATCCGGTTAGCACGCTTTACGCGGACGAAATGAATCTCGACGGACGCCTGATGAACCCGGCCTTTGACGAGGTCTATCATCTGTTGGAAGACACGCAGGTCTCATTCGATCTGCTGGATGAAACTTCGCTCAACGACAATCCCATCATGACATGCAAAGCCAAGCCCGTGGATGGCGGCATCCAAGTCGGTGAACAACTTTACCGAGTCGTGATTCTGCCGCGGGCGCACACGATCAGTCTTGAGGCTCTGAAAACATTAGAAAAAATGGTGGAAAATGGCGGGTTTGTGATCGCCACCCAGTTGATGCCTGAAGAAGAACTCAATGGCCGGGATTCGGAACTTCAGACTCTTCTCAAGTCGCTCTTCGGCAGCGCCCCTAGAACAGAGTCTCATGCCTGCGGGGCGGGATGGACCGCGTTTGCCAAAAGCACTGCGGAACTCATTCCTCTCCTCGACCAAGCGAAGGCCCGGACCCTTACGCTTGCGAAAGAGAATGCAAAAATCCGCGTTCTCAAACGCCTCCGAAAGAACACGACGCTCTATATCCTGATGAACGAAGGGGAGGAAACCGCCGAGCTAACCGCAAACTTCAAGGACACGAGAGTCCCCGAAATTTGGGATCCGGAAAACGGCACCCGTAGGACCGCCGCAGTGTTCACCCGTGGCCAACACGAAACCGTGCTGCCTCTAACTTTGACTCCGCACCAATTGAAAGTGGTCGTTTTCCGGGATGACAGTCCGGCGCTCGCGAACACTCCGCATTTGATCGAATCCCCTCTGGAGGTGACTGCGGTGGAGGCGTCGGGCGCTGGCCCACTGATCGCCCGTGTCGTCTCCGGCCAAACCGGAACATTCGCGCTGAAAGGAATCTATCAAAATAAGATTTTCAAGGCGGATGTCAGTCTTCCTTCTCTTCCCGCGCCCCTTCGTTTGAATGCGGATTGGCAACTCTCCTTTGCGGATCAACCTGAGAAAAACCAACCTGCACAACTCGGTTCGTGGACCGACCTGCGGGCGAATTATTCCGGCACTGCCACCTACACGCGAACCCTAGAGATTCCGGCGGATTCGCTTGCTTCCAAGCGCCGTTGGATTCTGGACTTGGGAACGGTGCAGGATGTCGCCTGCATCGAAATCAACGGGCACAAGTCCGCTGCCATATTGTGGCCGCCCTACCAACAGGACCTGACTCAGGATCTCAAATCCGGCACCAATACCATTCGCATCCACGTGACGAATACGCTGGCCAATCGACACGGCGAGCCCAAGCCATCCGGCCTTCTCGGGCCGGTTGTGCTCAGTCCAGTCCACGCCGTCGCCGTTGAATTGCAAAATGGCGACAAGTGAGAATCGGTCCCACTTGCGCGCCGAAATGAGTTACGCAGGCAGCTCAAAACCTTTTCGGCGCACGCGGTCTTGCATGGCCGCTGCATCCTTGTCGCCGACGATTTGCTCGGTGTGCGGGTCCCACTTGAGCGGTCGCACAAGGCGTTCCGCGATCCCGACAAGCTGGCAAATCGTGCCGGAACGATGCCCGACACCCGCTGGGCAAATGGTTGGCTGGCGGCTGAGTATGGATTCGATGAAATTCATCCGGTGATTCTTCGACTCGTAAACCTGGATATCGTTCGGTCCGAACTTGTGGCGCACGAGTTCCGGAGGCGATGTCTCGATCTTGCCACGGCTGACAAGCACCTCTCCCTTG
>JBEGOB010000554.1:0-6994 GCA_041182265.1 Verrucomicrobiota bacterium
TCAAACAAGTCCGTTTGCCTGTCCAGCCTGGAGCAAGGAGGTAAAATCCGAAACCTCGGCAAGTTACCTGCTCAACCAGTTTGTTTATGTGAACGGGGTCTATCAGAGCCCCTCGCAGGCCACGGCCCTGCCCTGGGGGTATGCATCCAGCTCAAACACGAAACTGCCCGGAAACATCGGATTGCTAACTGGTGTGACCTCGAAAATCGGCGGTAGGGCTTTTTCAGCCTCCAGCACCTGGATGCTGAAGGATGCGGACCGCGGATCGATCAGCTATGATTCAGGTCTCCCGGCTGCGCCGGTTCATGGCAATTCCCGAACCGCGCTATTCTATGATTTGCATGTCGGACAGCTGGATCTCTCAGACAATCTACGATGATCTCTAGGACCATGAACAAACTGGCCCGGCTCAAGTTCCCCGTGATGGGATTATACCTGCTTGCCGCATGTCCCGGCTACGGAGAAACGGATAGAAGTGGAAAAAGTTCCCCGCACGGGATATCCGGGCCGGTGGCGTTCAGTATCGAACTGCCGCGCGAGCGCGAAAGCCCCTTGCTCTCGGTCGCCGACTACGGGACCGCACCGGGCAACTCGCCGGAAGCGAATGTCCGCGGCTTCCAAAATGCCATCAACGTCGCACGGGACACAAAGGCTGCGGGCGTGAGGGTGCCTCGCGGCACGTATTTCCTCCGCAAGGAAGCTGCCAGCCAGCTTGAGTTCCACGATCTGAAGGATTTCACGTTCGATGGACAGGGCTCCGAACTGGTATTTCTCGACCACGAAGTCAGCCGCAGCGGGCAATACCTCAGCATCCGCAACTGCGAACGATTCCGCATGACTGATGTCACCTTGGAGTGGGACTGGAAGAACAAGCCTCTTTCGGCAATCGGCACGATCATCGCGGTCAATCCCGCTGAAAATGAGATCGACTACGAGATCCATGGCCGGGAAATACCATCCGCCCAAGCCATTATAGGAGGGCGTGAATGGGATTCCACCATCGGCAACCGGTCGCCGCGGGGCTTCGCCTTGCCAGAAAACACGATTTTGAAAACCACCGGGAATGTGATCCGCCTGAAACTTGCGAGGAAATCCGCCAGCGGCGTGGCGAAAGTCGGCCAGCAGTCGAATCTGCGGTTCGGCACCCATTACATGGCCAATGCGATCGATGTGGAGGGATGCCGTCACGCCGTGTTCGAAAAGGTGAACATCCACGGCGCGCCCTATGTGGGAGTGAACGCCAATCTGAACGAATACCTGAGGATCAGCGGATGCCGCATCGAACCGCGCCCGGGATCCGGCCGGAGCAAGTCGGTCCACGCCGCGTTTGAAATCCATAACTCATTCGGCTACTTCATTCTTGAAGACAACGTGGTGCGGTTCAACCACGACGATGGCTTGCACTACAGTGATTACTATCTGGGAGGCGGACTGATCACCACGGAATCCAGACACAGTCTGATCGCGGATCGCCTCCAGTTCTATGCCGCCGGGGGCGTGGTCAGGATTGGCGATCGCATGGAATTGCGAAAAGCCGACTTCTCACCCGCTGCTTGGTCCTCGGAAATCGTGAACTTCGAGTGGCAGAAAAACCATCATCCCGGTCATGCCGCTTCGAACCGTTGTGTCATCACGTTCAAGGACCTGTTGCCGGATTTCGTGCCGGCGGACGGCTTTCTGATCAACCGAGCTTTCGGCAAGGGCCAATACATCATCCGGGGTAATACCTTTGAAAACGGCATGTGTCATGGCATCACCGTCTCACTGCCCAATGGACTCATTGAAAATAACAGGGTGACGAGTTCCGGATACGCCGGCTTGGTGGTGCGGATGGTCTCGCGTTGGAAGCGCTGGTTCATGGGGAGTTTTCCCGAAAACATCATCGTGCGGAACAATGTGTTCGAAGCCTGCAATACGGCACGGATGGATCCCGCTGCCCTATTCCTCGCGGCGGGATACGACCCCAATGAGAAGCAGGGATTCGCACCTGCGGCCTACCCGGTCCTGCGGAATATCCTAATCGAAAACAACCGGATCGAGGACACTCCCTGGGCGGCCATCGGGATCCTGTCGGCCAGCAACGTGGTCGTGCGCGACAACCGGATTGTGAACTCCAACACGGACCCCGGTCCCACAAAATATCCGGGGAGCATCTTCGTCGCGTTTTCCGATCGCGTCAGCCTTCAGGCAAACACGAACGGCAAGGGCGATTTTCCTAACAGAGATCACATCCACATCGATCCCGCCACGACGTCCTCGGTGGTCATCACGCCAAACACCAAACCGTAGCTCTATCTAGCAAGATGAGCTCCGGCCGCGGAATGATCAGCCCCTAGCACCCGGCCGTGTGGGTAGAATTGCCGACTATCGCGATTTTGAATTTCACCTCAAATTCCTTTTGCTTGCGGCTGCACACCCTCCAGAAAATCCACAAAAACTCCCCAAATCATCATGAAATCGTTTTCAAGAAACCTCCTCTTCCTACATGCCCTGTGCGTGCCATCCGCATTCGCCACCACACTGCTGACTGACGATTTCAGCGATGGAAACCGCACCAGTTCACCCAACGGCGGCAACTGGTATTATGTTGGCACGAATACCATCACCTTTCCGGGCGGCGGCATGAATGTCGCACCGGGAGGAGCGATCAGCCGGACCATGCAGACGACGTTTTCCGCGGCTGCCCTAGCCGTCGGGGATTCGATCACGGCGACTTTTGACCTAAGATTCACGGACTCGCTCGCGACCCTGGATCGTCAATTCCGCATGGGGCTGTTCAACTCTGCTGGGACGTCGTTGACGGCGGACGACACGGTAGGCAATGCGACGAGTTTGGCATCCAATGCCGATAACTACGGTTACTGGAGCGGCATCTCCACGGGAGCCTCCAACAATGGTGATGCCTTCATGTATTATCAGCCCACTGGGGGCAATAGTTTCATGTCAACAACAAGCACCGGGGCGGTGAACTTGACATCGGATTTCAACTTTGGTGGCATCAACGACAATTTGACGCATACTTTTACTCTGACACTCGCGCGCACGGCCATAGCCTTTGACTATACCTTCGCCGTGTCCGGACCTCTGACTGGAACACTCCCGACGGGCAGCGTCACCCGCACCTACACCGGCACAAGCACGAACACCTTCGATACTTTCGCCATCATGACAAGCAACGCTGCATTGGACTACACGATCGACAATGTGGCCATCACCGTGATTCCGGAACCGGGCCCGCTGGGTCTGCTTGCCTTGGGTGGGCTTGCACACGTTCTGCGTCGCCGCCGGAACATTTGATTTCAAGAACACCGAACCGCTCGCCGGCGGGCGCTACGTGCCGAGATATTTGGAAACCGCGTGTGCACGGGAATGGACGTGCAGTTTCCGATAGATCCGCTCGATGTGGCTCTGGACCGTGGAGTAGCTGATATCCAGCTCCGCGGCCACTTCCTTGTAGGCGTAGCCCTTGACGAGCATTTCCAACACTTCGATCTCCCGGGGTGCCAGGCTGTCGGTCTCCGAGGTCTTGGCACGGACACTCTTGAAGGACTGGACCACGCGGCGGGCAATGGAGGACGTCATCGGCGCGCCACCGGCGGAGGCGTCGCGAAGGGCGTTGATGAGCTCGCCGGCCTTCGGGGGTTTGAGCAGATAGCCACTGGCACCTGCGGCGAGAGCCTCGAAGATGATGTCGGAATCCTGCCTGACAGTAAGCATGATGATCTGCGGAGGATTCGGCCGGGCGGTGATCCGGCGCACACACTCGATGCCGTTCATCCGGGGCAGATTCACATCCATCAGGACGACATCCGGATTCAGTTTCGCCAGCCCGGTCAAGGCGTCTTCCGCGCTGGCGAAGGAGCCGATACATTCGAAGTCTTCTTCCTCCTCCAGAATCTCGGCAAGACCCAGGCGAATGTCCGGATCATCTTCCACGATCCCGACCCGGATGGGAGCGCCCGGCACGGGCTTGGGATCATCGGTCTTGGGGGCGGATGGATTGGCATTCCGGGATGATGGTTTCATGATGATAGAAAAGTTTATGTTAGCAGATGAATGATGTGTTTCAACCGTCTTTCCAGTCCATTGGAATGCGGAATTCGACGGTGGTTCCCTCGCCTGGGTTGCTGCGGCGTGAGCACGAACCGCGGATTTGGCGGAGGCGGTCGGTCATGTTGAGGAGGCCATCCTCGCCCACGGCTCCGGTTTTTTCGATAAAGCCTGCTCCATCGTCGGAGATGATGATGATGCATTCCCGTCCATCCGCCGTGACGCTGAGAGTGACTTCCGTGGCAGCGGCATGTTTGACGACGTTGTGGAGAACTTCCTTGCAGGCCAGATAGAGATGGTGCCTGACGGTCTGGGGCATGGCGATCTGCGGGATGGAATCCGAGACATCGAAGCGACAGCGCAGCCCGGCGCCTTCGGCGTAATTCTGGGTGAAGGATGCGAGAAACGAAATGAAGTTCGCCAGGGTGTCATGGCTCGGGTTGACGGCCCAGATGATCTCGTCGAGCGCCCGCGTCATTCCCTCAGCAGTGGAGAATATCACGTTGAGATGATTCACCGCGCGGGCCGGATTCTTGGTGAGATTGCGTTCGACCAACTGGCTGCGCAGGGCCATTTGGGTGAGGCCGGAGCCCACATCGTCGTGAAGATCCCGCGCGATGCGGGCCCGCTCCGCATCCACTGCCTGGCGGCGCTCGAGGACCTCGATGCGACGGCGCGAGCGGCGGCGTTCCCGCGAGCGGACGATCCACGCGACGATGCCAGCGGATAGAATAATACCCGCGATCTTGAACGAGGTGGTCTCCCAGAAATAGGGCGTGATTTCCACACCCACGCTGGCGGGCTGCTCGCTCCAAAGACCGTTGCCGGTGGATGCCTCGACTTCGAAGCGATAGTTCCCGGGTTCCAGATTGCGATACACGGCCGAGCGGAGGACGCCGGTGTAGTTCCATTCCTGTTCGAGTCCCACCAGCCGGTTGCGGAACCTCAAGCGGTCCGGATCTTTGAAAAACAAGCCGCTGAACTCGATCTGCAGCCCGTCGGTGCCTGGAGGCAGGGTGATTTTTTCATGGTTGGGCGGCATGGAATTTCCATTCGCCATGATGCTCTCGATGAATACCGGCGGGCGGTTCTTGTCCGGCAGGAAGTCTTCGGGGCGCAGGCGGATGAATCCGTGGAGCGTGGCGAAGGCGAAACGGCCGTCACCCGTGATCAATGGTGGGACAATGGTGAACACATCGCTGGGCACGCCATCGGAACGATTGATCAACAAGGGGCGCAGATCGTGAGGTTTGTCCTTCTCCATTTCCTGGAGCACATCGGAGTTGAGCACGGCCAGCCCGTTGTGGGTGCCGAGCCACAGGCGGCCGTCCGCACCGAGGATCATTTGGGAAATGGTGTCGCTGGGCAGACCCTCGCGGGTGGTGGCTGAAATGAATCGGTCACCGCGCAAGAGCGCCAGTCCGCCGCCATCGGAGCCGACCCACAGACGGCCTGCCGGATCCAGATACAAGGACCGGATCACCTCGCTCAACAACCCGCTGTCACGGCCGAAGCGGGTCCACTCGCCGTCCTTTCGCCGCAGCAGGCCGTTGCCCCTGGTGCCTAACCACAAGGTGCCGTCGGGTTCCTCGAGGATGGCCTTGATCGACTCGCGGCCACCACTGTGGGGAATGCGGGTGGTTTCATTTTCACCGAGCAAATAGAGTTCGCCGAAGCCGGTTCCCACCCAGATTCCCGCAGCGGTTTCCGTGAGTGCCCAGACTTCCTTCTGGACAGCGCCGGGCAATGGGTGCGGCACGATGGCACCATCGGCCTGCATCTCGAACAAGCCGGTGCCGCTGCCCAGCCAAATCGATCCGTTGGCGGCGCGCAGGATCACGTTGCCATACATTCCCGCGCCGAGCTCCCGGTCGCTGCTCAGGCGCGCGGCATGACCATCCTTCCAGCGGTAGAATCCAGCCCCCTGGGTGGCGAGGATGAATTCGCCGGGAGCGCTTTCGACCAGTCCACCCAGGTCGTTCGACGCGCGGGGCGCGCTGGAGTCATCCACCGTGGCGGACTCGATTTTCAACTCCGACATGGAAAAGAACCCGTTGGAGGAAGTGAGCCAAATCCGGCCGTCGTGGGTGATGATCACCTTTTCCACAAGGTCCGGCACGTAGTCCGAGGTGGCGGCGGGCGTGATGAAGCGGCCATCCCGGAATCCATAAAGTCCACGCCGGTGGTAGGCGATCCAGATGGTGCCATCGGGCGCGGCCACCATCTGCCCCGGCGGTCGGGTGGTGCCATCCGGCAACTCGCGGGATTGCCAGGCGCCGGCCTCACGCGTCCAAAGACGACCTTCACCGCACACCCAGAGATTTCCCCGGGGATCCAGGCACAATGCGCTGGCCGATTGCGGTCCGCCGCCGGCATCCGGTTTCCATGTGCCCTGGTCGAATCTGCGGAGTTGGCCGTTCCGTATGCCCCAGATACTGCCATCGGCTTCACGCAGCGGGAAACTAACATAGCCGGTCCCGGTCGGGGCGAAGCGGCCGTCTTGCAAGTGCGCACCCTTGCCACGGGAAAAGACGTTGATCCCACCATGCGGGTCCTTGTTGATGATGGAGACCCAGTTCGACGGCAGCCCGTCATCGGTCGTGTAAGTACGCACGATCTCATTGCCCCTCCGCACGCTCACCCCACCGCCGAGCGTGGCCGCCCAGAGCTCGTCATCGTCTGTTTCCAGCAGGGATAGGACGATGGGGGCCAGCAACCCTTCCTGCAGCCCGAAGATCTTGAAATTCGCGCCATCGAAGCGGGCCAGTCCGCCATCGGTGGCCACCCAGATGAATCCGTTGCGGGTTTTGGTCAGGTCGCGCACCCGGTTGTCCGGGAGTCCGTCACGGGTGGTCCAGTTGCGGAAAAGCATCTCCACGCTCTCGACCGGCGGTGAAGCCTGCACCGCCACCGCCATGGAAATCGTGCAGCAAAAAAACACGAT
>JBEGOB010000555.1:0-4477 GCA_041182265.1 Verrucomicrobiota bacterium
ATCTGGTTTGGAGCATCCAACAGAAACCTTGTCAACGACGTCATCGTCAACGGCTACGGCGGCAACGGAAACCGCGGCGGATCCTTCCGAATCGGCACGAACTCAACGGCCTTATCCAACCTTGTCATTTCCGGCAACATCAACGCCAATTTGGCCGATGCACACTTCGGCAGTGACTCAACTGCGGATGGCACCGCACTCTTGCTAAGTGGAAAACTCACCGGTAACAGTGGATTCAGATTCTTCATATCCGCCAACAACTCCAAATGGACCACCACTCTAAATAACGCGACATCTAGCCCTAACGACTACGCGGGCAACACAAGCCTTGCCGGCGCCCAAACAACTTTGGCTCTGGGTGCCGCCCAACAAATTCCCAACGGGACGGGTAAAGGCAATGTTGCCATCACCAACGGCACTCTGGACCTCGCTGGTTTCGATGAAACCATCAACGGACTCACCGGCGCAGGCATCGTGGACAACGTCGCCAACGGCACCTCCAACACGCTCACCCTCGGTGACGGAGATGCCACAGGCACGAGCTTCACGGGCGTGATTAAGAATACCACCGGCACCCTGTCACTCACCAAGATCGGCACCGGCACTCAGACTCTCACAGGACTGAATTCATACTCCGGCCCAACGACCGTCTCCGATGGAACATTACTTATCAACGGCGATCAAAGCGAGGCAAGCGGCACGGTTCAAGTCAACAGCGGCACTCTCGGCGGCATCGGAAAAATCGGCGGCGCTGTCAATATTGCTTCTGACGGCACTCTCGCCCCAGGCACCGTCGGCGGCATCGGCTCACTCACCATCAATTCAAACATCAACATCGCCGGAACTCTTGCCTGCGACGTGGATAATACCTCCACCGATGCGCTGGAAGTGCTAGGCGACCTCGTGCTAACGAACGGCACGCTCGAAATCAACGAAATCACACCTGCCACCCCAGGCACCTACATCATCGCAACCTACACAGGTAGCCGCACCGGCACACTCGGTGGCAACCTTCCTAGCGGATACAGTGTCACTTACGACGACGCCAATCAGGAAGTCGAACTCGTCGTCGCAGCCGCCAGCGGCTACACGACTTGGGCGACCACCAACACCGTCACCGAAGGAGAAAATGGCGATGACGACAAGGATGGCATCACCAATCTTGTCGAATACGCACTCGGACTCAATCCAAAGCTCGCCAATCCATCGCCCGGCACACTCACCGGCAATCTGCTAAGCTTCACCAAAGGCGCGGAAGCGGCAGCGGCGGCCGATGTCACCTATGCGATCGAAACCTCGGCAACTTTGGCTCCAGAATCGTGGGTCACCGTCACTCCGGATACCAACGACTCAAGCATCATCTCCTACACGCTTCCTACTGGAGTCGGCGGAAAAAATTTCGCCCGCCTCAAGATCTCGAAGCCGTAAGCCCAGTGCTCCCTTCGTCGGGTATGGATCCAAGGCAAGGCTCGCGTTCCAATTCGCGGGCCTTGCCCATTTTCAACACACGGCCCCAAAGCCATGCCCCGGGTCAATCCACCACCGCCCCTTTCAATGATGCGGACCCTCATCTGTCTGTTCACAATTTTACTATCCCAAGTTTCTTCACTCGGCCAGCTCACATGGTCACTCGCAGGCGGAAACGAAAATTGGCCAAGTGCAAAAAGAGACGCAATCATCGCCGCGATGAATGAAGCGGTGGCGATCTATAACGCTAACGGATATTTCCCGAAAACTCTGTGGGCAAACTACAATTCAGGCGTCCCCACCGCCCAAGCAAGCTATAGCGGTTGGATCGACTTCGGCGGCAGCATCGGCACCCGTGTCGCACTTCATGAAATTTCCCACACACTTGGCGTCGGACAAGTCACCGCATGGAACACAAACCGCTCCGGAAACACTTGGACCGGAAACTTTGCGATCAATCGTGCCAAACTTTTCAACGGCCCATCCACCACCGTTGGCGCGGACTCGATGCACTTCTGGCCCTACGGACTAAACTACGACAGCGAGGACGGCACAAACAACCGTGCACGCCACGTGAAAATGGTCTCTGCCCTGCGCCGTGATATGGGCATCGTCACCGACTCCGACGGCGACGGCATCCCCAACGATTGGGAAATGTTCTACTTTGGAAATCTCTCTCAAAACGCCACCGGAGACGCCGATGGCGATGGAGTCAACAACCTTGCCGAATACAACGCCGACACCCACCCCGCGGCTGCCAGCTTCCAGTGGACCGGCGTCTCTAGCAGTGACTGGACCGCACCCGGAAACTGGTCCACTCCTCCAGCACCCAAAACTGGAACCTACTACGCACGTCTCAACGTCAACAACTCCAACAACAGCCCGCTCATCCACGACACCAGCCACGGCAACACGACCTTCCGCCCTGCTGATCGCGGACTGGTCATCGGCAGCGGCCCTCTCGGCAGCGGTGCCATGATCCTAAGCGGTGGCTCCTTTTCCACCCTCGGCGCGAGCGGTCCCGATGTCATCGGAAACTCGTCTGGCAACACCGGCACCCTCACCCTCGACGGCGGCTCATTCACCAGCAGCGAGCTCCAACTCGGAGTTACCGGCCAGGGCACCGGCATCATCAACCTCAATCAAGGCACTGCCAACATCGGAACCCTCGCTTTCCGCTTCGGCACCGGGGGCAGCGGCACCGTCAATCTAAACGCCGCCACCCTCATCACCAACGGCATTTTACGCAGCGGCACGGGCGTCGGAACGCTCATTCTCAACGGGGGAATTCTGCGCGCAACCGCGTCATCCAACGCTTTTATCGACAACCTAACCAACACGTTCATCCGCTCAAGCGGCATCACCATCGACACCGAGAACTTCGATCTCACCATCCCACAAATTCTTCGCCGCGACCCATCATTCCCCGACGGTGGCCTCACCAAAACGGGCACTGGAATTCTAACACTCTCCCAAGCAAATACCTACACCGGCCCCACCACCGTCAGCGCTGGCATCCTCATCCCGGAAAACCCTAACTCAATCAGCAACAACACGACTGTCACTGCGGATGCCACTCTCGCACTTACCGGATCATCTTCCCACCCCGTCACTCAAACGCTCACACTTTCAGGCACCGGCCAGAAAACCCCGACCTCCCGCACGCCAGCAGTCCAGCGCGGCTCACTCCAAAGCCTCGCCGGACATACAATCTGGAACGGCCCCCTAACCATCGCCACCACAAACACCCGCATCGGCGTGCAAGATGGCGCATCTCTCCGCCTCAACGGGCCAATCTCCGAGGCATCGCCTGCCACTTCCGTGATCTTCCGCGCAGGGATGAATCCTGGCGACGACATCACCCTCGGTGCCCCCGGCGCCTGGACTGGAAGCAGCATAATCTACTCCAGCAGCGCACAAGGAGGATTGCTCCGCTTGGCTGGATCCAATCTCCTGCCCCAAGCGTCCCCACTCCTTCTTGCAGGAAACGGCGTAGCGGGCCGCTTAGATCTCAACGGTTTCCATCAAACCGTCGCCGGGCTATCTAACGCCACAGGCGGATCATCATCCATCGGCGTAGGAATCATCACCAATGACGGCTCCTCACCCTCCATCCTAACCGTCGCACCCAGCACCAATCACACGTTCCTCGGTAGAATCGAGGACGGATCCCAGCCAATCCACCTCATCAAGTCGGGTCCCGCCTCTCAGATTTTCACCGCCGCCCAAACCTATTCTGGAAACACGACCATCAACAGCGGCACCCTTCGGCTCGATCAAATCTACCTAGCAGACTCATCGGAAATTTCCATCATATCCGGAGCCAAACTGCACCTCAACTTCACCGGCGCGGACACCGTTGCCGCGCTCACCCTCGCCGGCACGCGCATGCCTCCCGGCACCTACAACTCCTCCACACACCCTAGCTATTTCCTCGGCACTGGCAGCCTCAGCATCCCGATTAACTTCACAAATTGGCTCCAGCTTCATGCGGACATCAACGACACCGCACAAGCCCCCGAAGCAGACCCCGATGCCGATGGCCTCGCCAATCTAGCCGAATACGCACTCGGCACTCCACCAAACGCCCCTCAAATCCACCCGATTTCACTCACGAGCCTACCCGCACAAAATGAGCTGCAAGCGCTCCAACTGCGCTTCGACCGCCTCCCGAATCGCGCCGACATCACGATCACCGTTGAAGCCAGTTCCACCCTACGCGACTGGACTCCCATCGCCCGCTCCACAGCCGGATCCGCATTCATCCCCCTTCTATCAAGCACCCAATGCGCGGAACTCCCCACAAACAGCGAGCGCGTCCAAGTGACGATCACCGATGCGCCACCCAACCCCGCCGCAGTGCGGTTCCTACGAGTCGTCGTCGCCCGCCCCTGAAATCACGATTCAACATCCGGCGATGATTGGGATGGCATTTTCCGACCTCGGCGGCACGGTGCGCCATGCCAAACGCACAAAATCTCATTCTAGCATCCTTCATCGGCGACGCGCT
>JBEGOB010000556.1:0-4012 GCA_041182265.1 Verrucomicrobiota bacterium
CTCCGTGGTTTTCCGAGATTGGCAGTAAATGATTCCGGATTCCCCGGGTCTCGCGTTGGCGAAATTGCACACCTGTGCTGCCGCGCCAGATTTTGAAATCACCTGATATCGTAGATTTGGCCGATTGAAACTCGCGAGGAAGACCTCCGGCTCACGGAGTTCCAACTGGCGGATCATGTCCTCGCGCACGCGTTCCGTGGCGGTGGCGGTGAGCGCCAACACAGGAATGCCCGGCAACCATTGGCGCACTTCACGCAGGCGGCGGTATTCTGGCCGGAAGTCGTGGCCCCACTCGCTGATGCAGTGCGCCTCGTCCACCGCAAGCGCGGAGACATTCCAGTGCTGCAACTGGCCTAAAAAGTCTGGCAACATCAACCGTTCAGGCGCGACGTAAAGCAATTGATACTGCCCATCGCGCAGGCCATCCACGCGCCGCCTCGCCTCGCCACTCTCCAGCGTCGAGTTCAAAAACGTCGCCGCCACGCCACTTGCTTCAAGTTGATCCACCTGATCCTTCATCAGCGCGATGAGCGGGGACACGACCAGCGTGAGCCCGCCACGGACCAAGGCCGGCAGTTGATAGCACAAGCTTTTCCCGGCGCCTGTCGGTAAAATCGCCACGGTATCCCGCCCGCCGAGTGAGGCTTCCATGATTTCCCGCTGCAGCGGACGGAAGGCGTCGTAGCCGAAAGTCTGCTTGAGACGCCCCTGAAGTAACTGCACACTCATGTGAGAGCTATTTACAGGTGATCTTTTGAACATGTAAAGCTGGAAAAATTAAAAATTTGCGCAGCAATTTCGGCTCGCGTGTCGCAGCGTTCAGGCGTGTCGCGCGCCTTCCCACTTGCAGAACGCCGTGAGTCAGGCTTCGTTGCCCTGCACTGTCATCGATTTTGGAAATTCCGCACCCGCCCATGAGACCCAGCGCTGTCACCCGCCAAACACGCCTTCGTGCGTGCGTGGTTTCGCTGTTGCTCGTGCTGCCGTCTGCCGCCCAAGCTCCTAAGCTTGAGGCGCTTTTGATCACCGCCGAGGCCGCCATGGAGTCTCAAAATTGGGAGGAGGCGCTCAAGCTGCACCGGCAGGCGACCGAGGAATTTTCCGTGGGTGCCACACTTGGGCCGCAGTTTGGCGTGGTCCATCACCGCCGCGGAATCTGTGAGATGAAGTTGAAAAAATGGGCGGACGCAATGCAGTCGTTCGAAATTTGCTACCGGGATTTCCCCAACCTCGCCTCGTCGGAAATCCGCAATCCTTACGAAAAACTTGCCTTGTTGAAGTGGGGTGAAGCCGCGATGGGCGCGCAGGATTGGCCGCTCGCTGTGAGCCGCTTCCAGAAATTTCTCGAAGAGCGCGACAAGGAGCGCGACGTGTTCCCGCAAGGCGCATTTTACGTCAATCTCGCGATCTGCCATTACCGCATGGGGGAACTTGCCGAGGGCAGCGAGCACTTGGAAATCGCGATCCATAACAAGCTGAATTTCCCCACGCCGGACTCAGGCATCATCGCCGCTTTTCAAGAATTGGTCCGGGCCTCAATCACTCAACGCAACGAGCGCGCCATCCTTGATTTCATCGCGAAAAATCGGGGAGAATTGGTGATCGCACCGTTTCTGATGGGCCGCTACTCGGAGGCTTTCATGAAGCTCGGTGGGGATGCGCTCGCCGTGGACATGCCTCTCGCCGCCGAAGCGATCTATCAATTGGTGCCGGCCTTGGATACCATGATTGATGACACAAAGGCGCGCTTGCGGGCGCTCGGGTCCGCGGACTCGCTCGACGACAAGGGTTTCTCGTTAGTCCGCGCCGAGCTGGAGCAAAATCTAGCGAGTCTCGAAGCCACCAAACGCGGGAAAAATCCACCGGAAACCGTCAAACTCGCTGCCACCGCCTATCTACATGAAGCGCGTGGCAACCCACACGGCGCTTACGCGGCCTATCAACAACTTGAACTCTACGATCTGGACCCGGAAAATCGCGCGCAAACGATCTATCATCTTACCCGGATATCCTCGCTCATCGACCTCCCCGAAAAGACGCGGGAATACGGCATGCGACTGCTGCGTGAGTCGCCGAAATTTGAGAAGATTGCTGAAGTGAACCAACTTGTGTTAGCTGCGGTTTACAAGACTGGCACGCCTGCTGAGAGCATCGCCGTGGCTGAGCCGATGCTTGAAACTCTGCGTCAAGGAACGCCCGAGCATGACGCCTGCCTGCATCTTCTTGGCGTCTCACAATTTCAGGCCGGAGATTATGAAGAAGCGCGTGCCACGCTCCAACGGCATCAAGCGGCCTATCCGGAAAGTGGTGCCGCCGCTAGCCGCGCCTTCAACCTAGCAGCCGCGACTTCCCGGCTCGGCCAATGGCGTGAAGCCGCGGCACTTCTTGATGGGTTTCTGACAGAACATACTGGCCCCGCCGCCCAAGCGCTGCTGCCGCTTGCGCTGCATGAGCGCGCCGTCTGCTACCTTGCGGAAGGAGATGCGAACGCCGCACTGCATCTCTTGGGAAAAATCGTCGAAGACTTCCCGGGCAACACCATTCTTGGCGCAACTTACAATCTCACCGGCCGTGCGCAGCAGCTTGCCGGTGAGCCCGCGAAGGCGATTACCGCCTATCAGAAAGCTCTTGATTTCACCAAAAAACAACCGGATTCCACGGTTGCCGAGGAGGCGTTAGCCGCCATGGTCACGCTTAGCGCCGTGAGCAAACCGTCGGCGCAAGTGATCGCCTACGCGGATCGCTACTGGAAGGAAGCTGGCGAGAATTCGATCCATCGGAAACACGTCGCGCTGGCGCAAATGCACGCCTATCAGAGCGCGGGGCGGGGCGAAGAGGCCTTGGAACGTCTGCGTGAACTCATCGCTCATGCGGTGCGCACACCGCAAGCGGCGGACGCGCAAGAGCTCGTCGCAGCCTATGCTGCGGCCTATCTGAATGCGCACTCGGCGGAAGAACTTCAGGCGCATTTCGAAAGCCTTCTGGAAGGCAGTGATGAAGGAAATCCCGGCCGCGCAATCCTGCGCATGGAGGTCATCAGCGCTTTCGAGAAAATTGCTCGGGAAGCCACGGATGAAGCGCGTAAAAAGACTGCCGCTGCCACTGTGAAGTCGCTTTTCCAAGAGTTTATCAATCAGTTTCAAGTCGAGGAACTTCCGAGCCCGCTGCTGCTGCGTCTCGGCGATCATTTGCGGCGCAACACCTCCATTCCCCGCGAGGCGCTGGCCTGTTATGACGAACTCCTCAGGCGTGGTGATACCGAACAACGCTTCCCTGCCTTGTTAGGCCGTGGCGACATCCATGCACGCGCCACAAGCGATGCGGAAGTTGCTCAGAGCATCGGCGATTTTAAGCAAGTTTATCAAGAGTCAAAAAACCCGGATCAGCAGGAATACGCCATATTCCGAGTGATCGAGCTTTCCGTCGCCAAGCGGAACTTCGCTGAAGCCGCAGCCCTTGCAGGAACCTATCTGGAACGTTCTGCCAGTGAGTTTAAAACCTTCATTCCGCAAGTGAACGCGCTTCTGGCAACTTGCTATCAGGCGCAAAATCTGCATGACGAAGCGATCGCCATTTATGAGCGGCTTTGGAAATCTCACCGCGACGAGTTGGATGTTTCAGGTCCAGCCATGCTCCAGTGGATGAGGTTGATTCATGCGAGAAACCGGAAGCCTGGAGCTGGCATCACACGCTCTGACCGCCAGGCTGCGTATGCGCTGGCGAAGCAATACTTGATAGACACCGCGACGGTTCCGTCAGAGCGTGAAATGCCCGAGCGCGCGGAGATCCAACAGCTCGCAGACATGTATGAAAGCCAGTCCGGGATCTCGTCAGAATCCAAGCCCGCCGAATAAGTGATGAACCCGCCGACATTCCATTTCAAAGGGGCTCACGCCATGGTGCTGACGGCGCTCATGGCCGGGCAGCTCCTCGCCGGCGAGGTGGTGGCGGCGGACGGATATCTGATCAAGCCCGGTGCGCCCGCTCAAAAAATCAAGCTGCTTTCCGCCAC
>JBEGOB010000557.1:0-17713 GCA_041182265.1 Verrucomicrobiota bacterium
CACCCTCGCCGAGCGTGATCTTGGCGACACCGGTTTTCATACTTCCATAATTCGTCACCCCCGTGGAGCCGGACCCGTTCATGCGCCACAGATCATGGCCCACTCCCGGCCAAGTGTTGCCGATCAGAAACTTTTCGCTGCCACCCATGTAAAACGTGAGTCCGCCATACGAGTTAGCCTCGGATGGCTGGGTCGCGTAGGCCCAGTCGAAGGACACCCAGAGGGTCCCGGAAGATGGGAAGGGGGCAGAAAGGCTGCGAGTGGAAGGATCTGCCCCAGTCGAGACCCCCCCCGCAACATTGGCGGAGGAACTCCACCCACCACTGAAGCCCGTGCCGCCGCTTGCCCCGCTAAGAGCGCCGTCGGCATAGGTGAAATCCTCTGAAACGATGACATCCGCTTGTGAAAGCGAGGCAGATCCGAGGAGTGACGAGCAAGTGATGACGATGCTTGAGGAGGCGCGAAATCCGCGGGCGGTGTTGGCAAACAGCGAGAATATTCTGAGTTTCATAGGATGGGCTTGGGGGCGTAATTGGAATTTTGATGGGATTTTCTAGGCGAGGAGACGTCGGCCTTGGAGGGGCAACGATCGAACCCACGCCGGGCTAATTCTAGGATCGTATTCCGCCCCGAGAACCCGACATGGAAAATGCGCACCGCGTGATTTTTCTCAAAGAGGGCGGCGATGACCTGTCGTGAGCGTCAAGGGACCTTTTCATCACGGATCGTTTCGCGATCCAGAATGCCCCAAATGCCGGGGATTTTTTGCTCGGGTTGCGGGACGATGAAAAGGATCTGCCGTGCTTTCGCCTCGTGCTGCCAGGTGGACCGACAAAGGGCGATGGCTTGCGTGTCACCGGGTAAAATGCAGTCGATGGCGACCGGGTAGTCTCCCGATCCCGACCGAGGCGGCTTCACGGACACCGATTTCCCGGGGAGTATCTTCACGGTTTCCGTGCCGAGCTTGGCGGCCACGACGGCAGACGAGACGTTGAACAGCAGGATGTGGCCCATGGGAAAATCCGCATTCGACGTATTCACCGGGATCACGCGTGCCGGGAACACCGGGTTCTTGTCATCGTGGAAAAACAACAGAACGCAGCGGGTCCAAGTCTCCGGAATCGTGAACTTGGGGGCATCCAACGGGATCTCCGGTCCGGTGGGTCTTTGAGGAAGAACGATGATGGAATTTTCTCCTGAATCCAAATCGATCGAATCGGAAAGATTGCGCCTTGGGAGATCGACATCCACGAACTTTTGGTTCGCCATCAGAACCGCTGTTTCTGGCACCGCGTTGGGTGGCTGGACAAAGATGGCCTTCACCTCGCACGTGGCGGCGGTGGCTGCATGGCCAGTCAGAAGGATGAATGCTGCGATGAATGTGCGTAGGAAATAGAGCATACGAGATGGGAATGGGTGTTGAGAAATGATGGATGCCGCCAATCAGAGTTCTTGTTCCGTAAGCCAGCGGAATGACACGATCTGATAGCGACGTCCAAACCGCTTGTTGGCCGCCGACTTCATGAACGTGGACAGCGGGGCCACGGCGGCGGGCTCGCTGGCATCCACATACTCCGCTTGGCGGGTGACGGTCACTTCGCACCACGCCTTGGCCGCGATTGTGTTGGCGGCATCATTTTTACGGGAGTCCCCGTAGGCGCGAATGGTGAAGGTGTCATCCCTCGCGGAAATGATCGGAGCCAGCGGCCTCAAAATGTCGGCTTGCCGAACCCATCCGGGCACACCGAATGCGGAGGAACCCAGTGCGGCCTCTGGAAACTGATAGCCGGGATTGCCAGGCGGCGGCTCTGTGATCTCGGTGGCGATCGCCTGGATTCTGGCAAACGGATTCTTCGCGGATGTGCCCAACTTTGCGAGGTTATCGAGTGCCTTTTGAATCGTCGATGCAATCGCCAAGTCCTTGTTGGTTGTGAGTTGGCGGTTCACAAATTCCGCAAGTGATAGGAACGGCCCGCGCTTTCTAATTTCACTGACAATTTCCACAGCTAGCGCGTCGATTTGCTCATCGGTGAGCGCACGATGCCCGGCAAACTCCGCGGCGTCAGGGAACAAAGCATTGGCTTCCTTGGAGCCAGAGCCAGAAGCCTGATCGCCGGCAATGGAGCTCCGCGGATAGGAGAACGATGATTTCGCGCCAAGTTTTGTGCTGCCATCCGCCGCCAGATAAGGCACCTGCACGTCGCGACTCTGGCGAAGAATCGCCTTCCATGCATCGAGCGAGACGGAGTTGATATTGAACATGCCATTCACCTGCAGCTTGGAGGCGATGGACTCGAAGGGATACTTTCCCGTGTTAGGATTCCTGACGCCGGCTTTCGAACCTGAGACCGCGGCATCGGCCACGGCATCTGCCAGACTGGGTGAAGTCGCGCCGGGTGCGGGCCCATAGAGACGATTGGGCAGCGCCTGGGTCAGCGTGAGGTGATCCTGATAGACCTGCTCCGCCGTTCGCCTGCTGGACGAGCCAAAGTCGGTGACATCGTTTGCAATGGATGAGCAAAACCAATCGTCGAAAAGCAAATGGTTGATCAAATAGGTATCGTCATTCGATTTCGTGCCTGTCGAGATTTGATCCGGCGGAAAGAGCGGTTGAGCGGAGCCGTTGCCGATGATGTTCAACTGAAATGGAGGCTGCTCATTGTTGCTTCTCGCATCTAGGTGTTGCAGTTCCGGGAGACTCTGGAGCGGACGAGTTGGCAATTCCACCATCACACAGCGGGTGAGCCCGTCGTTAGGTGTGAGACCTGAGACGATGTAACTGCTGCCACTGGCGGACTCCCACTGGGGGTAAACGGAGCTCGTGCCGCTCCAGCCGTTCATTTCCTGGAATGCAAAATCGTAAAGGGCGTTGATGGGATGGCCACTGGCATCCGAGTAGCCGGAAAGCGGATTGGTCTGGAGCAGCCCTTTTGAATACAGATAACGATACTGCGATCCGGCGAAAAACGGGCTGGCCATGCGGTAACAAAACACCGCACTCGCGAAAGGAATGCTTGGGATCGACCCAGGATCGGCCGTGGTGACATCCATGGAAGAGACGATGGCTGAAACCGGATTGGTGATGGGTGGATAGATTTTCGAAAAAGCAGCATTGCCTCCAAGGTCGGCGAACGGGGCGGCCTTCATCCGGTGAGGCGTGAGATAACTTCCGTATTCCACCGGGATGTTCGGCGCATCGGAATTCTTAAACAGCGGGTCATTGGCCCTGATGTCGAAGAAGATACCAAAGCCTTCGCCCCTGCCGCCCCAGTCGCGGACATCGGTGGTTTCATAGCTGATCTTTTTGATCTCAAATCGGTCGGTGGCGGCGAGAGCAATCTCCGTTTTGCCATTGTCCTTGATCTTGGTGTAAAGGTTGCCTCCGCCAGGTGTGTAACCGGGTTGCAAATGCACGATGGACTGGCTGTCCGAGTTGATTTTAGGGGTCTTGTCCGTGGTGCTGAAAATCAGGGTCGCCCCTGGGGCGAGCGTGAAGGAATTCTTAATGACGAGGTGAAAGTGTCTGTAATATTGCTGCTTGTCCGTCATGAAATTACGACTGGATAACTTCAGTGTTTCCGCACCCGCCTTCATTTCAAACTCGAGCGGAGTCGGTTGGAACCGAACGTCCACCCAGTAGTTATCAACGGTCATTTCGACATTGTATGGATTCCAGAGGGTCATGACTGGAGTGACGAGGATGCCCGGATTGTAGGTCGCCGCAGCGGATGGAGCAGCACCGGGCACTTTTCTCGCGCCGATGGAATAGATCCACTGAATTCTAGCAAGTTGTGGGATTCGTCTAACTTGATCAAAGTATTTTGAGCGGTCATTGGGAAACCCAAATGCGAGCGGCTCGGTCATGGCTGTCTTGGCAGCGGTTCCATTGGGTGGAAAGTTACGATACTGCTGGGTGAAATTGACCAAGGCGCTCCAACTGCAAATCGGTGGCACACCTTGCCACCATTGATCGGGACTCACCGCGCCAAAGTTCGCCCAATGATACAGCATGGGGTTGCCACTGTTGCCGGCGGGCTGGCTTTTTGAATAGGCTAAATCCTTGCCGGGGGTGACTGTGAAAAACGGGAGACCGGTCGTCGGCAGGGAACCGTAATTTTCGCTCATCAACGTGAGATCTTTTCGCCAACCGCCGGTGGCCGTGTTGGTGAGGAGGCCGGGACTGAAGGCGGTGAGGTCATGGATTTTTTTCAGATCCGCAGCCGGATTCACGAGCTTCAGACTGCCGGTGGTAGGGAGTGTTCCCGTGGTTTCATCATGGATTTTCTCCAGCCCGAAGGTCTCCGCATCCGCCCTTCCGTTGGAGCGCAGTCGTTGTTGCCACTCCGTGATTTTTTCGGGTTTCGGAGCACGGTCGATGTTCACCATGGCCTTCGCATTTTCCCCGCTCGTCCACCATGCGATCGCGCCTTTGGTCCCATGAACCCGGGTAGGTTTCATATAAACTTGGAGTTTCGCATCGGTCACGCTGCCGGTTGAGACCATGGGCACCATGCCTGGCGCAGTTTCATTAGAAACGTCGGGAATGGACTTCACCTCCGGAGCGGCGGCGGCCGTGGTGGAGGTGAGCCATCCCAAGAATCGCCCATCGCTGTTAGCTGCCACCGCTTTGGCGGGATCGCCTGATTTGAATTTGGAGTCATATTTCGGAATGATCGCCCGCCCTGCGGAGTCGTGGTCGGATCCCTCCCAACTTCTCCACACTCCGGTGGCTGGCACTTGTGAGGCGTCGATGAGTTTTGAACTCGCAGTCACCCGAGTATCCGGGCCACTGAGAGACTGAAGTTGCGCGATGGCCAACAGCATGGACAGCCTGGCGTTCTGGCGAGCTTCCGACATTGCTTGCGTGGAAGAGGCGGCGCGCAGGGAAATGCTGGAAAGCGAAAGCAAGCCGACGGCGATGATGGTTAGAAGAACCATCAGACTGAGCGTCACGACCAAAGCAAATCCACGGGGATGGCGGCCAGCGTGACGATGCTTGCCAATGACAAGGCTGATCTTTTGTAATGAATCGGTGAATTTGGATCCCATCATGGTGCTGGGGAAATGGTCACCTTGAGGCGGCCGAAGAGACGGGGTTCGGTTCCCTCGGGAATGGTGATGGTCACGGAGTCGGTGCCGGATTCCGGGGTGTCGTGTTGGATGGCGACCCTGCCGCCGGCGACGACGGGAACATCGGTCCAGTCGGATAGATCCGTGCCGTATTGGAAGACCTGGGTGGTGTTTGCGGTGGTGGATTGGATGCGGCGGAAGGTAAACACGAGGTTTCCGGCAGAAGTGGTGGCGGTGGGGAGGATTGTGCTGGAGGCGACGAGCGGATCGCCGCCGAGGACGTATTCAAGGAGATTGGCAATACCATCGTCGTCATCGTCGCCGTAGGGTCCTTCCCTTAGGTTGTGGCCGCCGCTTCCGGACCAGGTGGCATAGTCGTTTGAGGCTGGATCGCTGGTCACGGTGAGTGTGCCGGTGCCGGTGATGAAGCCGGAGGTGGAGGAGTAAATTCCGGCGGGCATTTGGCTGCCATCGACCCAGAGCTCGTCGATCGTGTCGGTGCCGGTGAAATTCAGGTTGAGCATGGCACCCGCTGCGACGATCACCTTCCCGCTGTCCGCTAGATTGGTGGAGGATGTTCCATCGCCTAGGCTGAGGATACCGTCGGTGACTGATGTGTCGCCAGAGTAAGTATTCGTATTCGTTAGCGTCCAAGTTCCCGCGCCGGATTTGGTGAGGCCGCCACTTCCGGGGATCACCTTGCTGATCAAGCCGTTGCCGGTGCCGGTGAGCTTGAGCATGCCGCCGGAGGTGCTGGAGATGCCGTAACCTGCAGGGCTGAAGCGGGTGTCGAGATAGATGTTCCAGCGCTGGCCTGGTGGCGCTTCGGATTGCAGGGTGGCTCCGCCCGCGCCGATGGTGAATCCCTTTCCTTCGCCGAGGGTTCCATTAGAATTCCCGATGTAACGAATGGTTCCGCCGTTGATGCTGAGATTTGCGAAGTTGTAATCCAACTGACCAAGACAGCAAGTGCTTCCGTCCCATCGATCCACTTCGAGTATCGCTGTATTGTTGATACTAACGAATTTACTCCCCCACCCTAGGTTTGAATAAATTTTACCACCACCTGTCAGCGACAAAGTGCCTTCATTGAGAGTCGTGTAGCCAGTATTGGTGGAGGCGGCACTGGTGAGCTTGAGCGTGCCGGGTCCGGCTTTGACCCAACTCGCAATGCCTGAAATCGCGCAACTGATCGTGGTTAGGCCAGCAGGGGTCGTGATCAAGGCAGGAGGACCATTCAAATTGAGTGGATTCGATTGAAGGACATAGCCTGCGGTGTTGAAAGTCAGGCGGTTGACTTTGATGTTCGCGGCGACCGTCACCGTTCCTGCCGTACCGCCGAAGGTGGCAGAGTAGTCCGTGCCGCCGAAATCGAGCCATTTCGTGGAGGCACTGCCATCATACCAGTTCGCAGTGTTATTGATATTCCAGGTGCCCGTGCCACCGCCGCCGCTGGATCCCCAGCGCAGCGCGGGCGTCGAGGAACCCTTATAGATGCGGAATGCGTCCACATCCGCCCAGGTGCCACGGCGTTTCCAGCCAGTCAAAGTGTGCAAGCCATGGCTCAGGGTCTGGCTGTTGATGCTCGTGTAAATGAGGGCTTGGGCTTGCGTGAAATTCGAAGATTGGGGCACCGCTAATTCAAAACTGCTGTCGAGCTTGTATCGGACGTTTCCGCCGCCGACGCCCTTGGAGCCGATGACATCGATGCCATTTCCCTCGAAGTTGAGAACCATCGTGTCGCCGTTCGTGCTCGTTTCGCGGACCTCGCCACCGATGGCGTTTGCCGCAGACTTGCTAGACCAAGTGCCCGAATAGCTGAGCGATGGGTCGTCGCTGTTGATGACTTCAGTGACCTTGAACGCATCGATCGTGAGGTAAGTGCCACCGGTTTTCACCACCTTGAGAGTGTGCGCGCCGCGGGTCAGGCCGGATTTGCTGAATACCGTGCGGCGGTAAATGGTGGAGGCGGAGTGGAGGTTGATGCTTTCTTGGAAAACATCGTTGATATAGACATCCGCCGTGCCGCGATTGGATGCGCAGGTGCCGATCAATTCGAGATCCGTGCCTTGGAAGGTGAATACTAGAAAATCGCCGTTAGTGGCTGTTTCGTGGATATCCTGGCCGTATTCGGTGGTGGCGCGGCCGCTGCCGTAGGTCCAAGCGCCGGTGTAAGTGACGGAGGGATCGTTGTTATTCATCAGCGAGCGAGCGCCGGGCGAGGCGACGTCCATAACGATCACGGTGTTGAGGCTTTCCCAGTTATCCGGGTTTACCAGCGTTAGCGACATGCCACGGGTGTTGCGGGCGAGCGTGACGGCGCGGTTGTTTTTCATCAAGCGGGCGTTGGTGAACACCTTGCCATCCGCTGGGAGCGGAAGGTTGAGGGTCTTGGTTCCCGGCGGGTTGAGGACGTGGATGTATTCCTTGGTGTCGTCTGTCGAGCGGGTGGCGACGAAGCCTTGGGGCAAATTCGCCATGGAGGTGTAAGGCGCGGTGAGCCAGGACGTGCTGGGATAAGTGTTTTTGATGGATGCGGAGATGGGCGCGATGTAGGCGGCCGCGCCCGTCATGGCTTCGAGCACGCCAGGTTCCCAGCGGCCGACGAAGGTCTGGGAATTCTCCGGCCAGGTGCCATTGCCTGCATACGGCCCGGCACCCCAGATCCAGCCGCCGCCGAGGGTGCAGGATCCGGCACCGAGCACGGCCGTGCGGAAAACCCCTTCTGCCGAGCGGTAAGCCGTGGTGGTGGCGGGTGTCGGAACTTTTGCGATGGAGGCCGCCCAATCGCGGGCGACGAGCTGGGTGCTTGGGCCCGGAGTCGTGTCGGAGTAGTAAGGGTTGTTTACCAAATCCGGCCAGCGATATTGCATTTCCGGAACCTTTTCCCGATGCATCATATCGGTCGTGTAGATGCTCGAGCTCTCCCAGCTTCCCCAGTTCTGCATCAGGACCAGCTCCGGGTTGCGGTGGCGGATGGTGTCCAGAAGACGGTCGTAATCGACGTAGTCATCCTGATTTCCGCCTCCAAAGTTTTCATCCAGGAAAATCCCGTCGAGTTGATCGCCATAACGATCCACCAACTCGGCATGGACGTCGTTGATCAGATTATCGTTCCACTCTAAATCTGCGTATTGATTCGGATAGCTTCCTAGGTATTTGATGGGCTGATAGGGGTGGGTATAAAGCAAGACGCGGACGCCCTTGGCGCGCACGGCGGTGATCATATCGCCGATCATGTCGCGGGTGGGTGTGCGGCCGGAATGGTATTTGTCCATCGCGCTGCTGTTGAAGAGCGGGAAGAAGTTCGCATGCCAAGCGGTGAAGACGACGTATTCCACGCCCATTGCTGCCATATCATCGGCAAAGCCGGCTGCGTCGAAGCTGTCCGCTGTTTCGTCGATGCTGGTGGGTCTGCTGCCGTCGGGCCTCATGCTGCCATTGTAGCCATCCCATGTGTAGTGGACGAAAAACCCGTGTTTCATGGTTTTCCAGCGTTCCATGCAGGACATCCCGGTGTTCGCCACCGTCACGACGCCGGGACCGCTGAAGGCTGGAGATTCGAAATCGGCCAAGTTCGCTGCCACGCTTCCGGGTGCGCCCCAGCGGCCGGGCGCGAGCTTCACATTATCGACGTAGAGTTTGTTGACGGAGGCGGTGGGGAGTTTCACTAGGGCCAGTTTCGCGGCGTTGATTCTAACGACTGGGGAGAGAGTGGCGGCGGAAAGATCGAGTGTGCCCTCTTGCGCGGTGATGATGCCGGTCATGGTCACATCGCCCGTGATGGTCAGCGTCCCGGTGCCGATTTTGATCAAGGCGAGATTTCCCTCCAGCGCGCCTTCGAAAGTGGACGATGCGTTTCCGCTGCCGAGGGTGATCACGCTCATGAGGCCGGTGCCGCCTTGAATGCTGGACGATGTGCTGCCGGTCACTGCGGCGAGGGTTTGCGAGTGGCCGTTGAGATTGATGGAGCCATCGTTCAAGGCAAAGCTTGTGCCGCTGGCGCCAAACGCTTGGTGGGAGCCAGCCTTGAGAGTGCCTTCGTTGAGAATGATGCTGCCGGTGAATGAGTGAGAACTGGGAAGCGTCAAGGTGCCGGTGCCGTTTTTGATCAATGAACCTGCGCCGCTGAGGCTTTGTCCGGCGGATAGGGACTGGTCATCGCTGCGATTGATGATCAGCGAGGCTCCGCTGGCGATGACCACCGGGCCGGAGCCGAGGGTGCCGGTCGTGCCGCCGTCGCCGATTTGCAGGAGGCCGGCCTTGATCGTCGTCGTGCCGCTGTAGGTGTTGTTGCCGGTGAGAACCTGCGTTCCGCTGCCTTCTTTGGTGAGGGCGATTTGACCCGCGGCATTGCTGATCGCACCGCTGAAGATTCCTCCGCCGTTATCAAGCCCGACGGTCAGCAAGGTGGGTGAATTTCCCCCATGATTTTTCGTGATTGAGCCCGAGCCTGTGAGCGCGTCCGCGAAAACGGCTTGGCCGTCCCAGATGTCAAACATGCCATTCACGATCAGGTCCGCCTGATTGCTGGTCCACGTCGTGTTCTGCCATCCGCCATTGGTCATGGCGGCTCCGGGCAGGATCTCAATCACCGCGCCACTGCCAAAATTGATGTTCAAGTTGCGTCCGGGCCCGATTCCATTTTCCAGAGTTCCGCCGCTGATGCGCAGCGTACCGGTGCCGCTGAGGGTGGTGGTGCCGGATGCCACAGCGGTGTTGCCGTCGATGTTGAGCACTGCGCCCGTAGCGATCCCATAGGCGCGGGGCGTGTTGGAAAATGTAGCACCTTGCAACTTCAACGTGCCACCGGCGACCACCGTATCGCCGCTGTAGCGACTGCTGCCGGAGATGCTCAGCGTGCCGGCGCCCGCTTTGATAATGCCGCCGGGAGAACTGCCATTGCTGGACCAATCCGAGTTTTTGATGCCCCCGGTGAGCTTGAGCGTGCTATCGGCATCGACGGTGATCGTGTTGTTATTACCGGTGACACCGATGATCGAGGCGATGGTCGATGTGGCCGCGCCACCCGCCGTAATTTGCTGATTGCCATTCCAGAGAAACAAGTCGCCACGGAAATCATCGGGGCCGCCGGTGACCAAGCCGCCGTTGAGAATGAGATTTGTGGCACCGTTGACGAAACCGTTGATCGCGTCGAGTTCCAGCGTGCCACCGGCGTTGATGGTCAGCGTGCCGATATCTCCTGATGCCACGCCGTAGGGATTTGCGCCGCAGAGAACCCACTGGTCATTGGCATACAAAGTGCCGCCATTTTCGACCACCACCGCCCCCGTGCCCAGCGAGCCGCGGCCCGCCTGAAGGGTTCCGCCGGTGATCAAGGTGCCGCCGGTGTGGCTGTTACTTCCGGTGAGAACGGCCGTTCCAGGTCCCGCTTTGCTGAGAGATGCGGCGGCACCGTTCCAATTGGAAAGCCTTCCATGGAGCGTGAGCGTGCGTCCAGCGCCGACGTTCCACGACTGCACGTTGACCGCCAAGTAGTCGGTGTTGATGGTGAGATTTTTGCTATCGAAGGCGATTTCAATCGTGCCGCCAGCGTAAAGCCCGGGAGCCATAATGACCGGATGGGCACTCGGATTGGCCGCGTTGATCACGATGTCGGCAACGAGTCCGCTATTGAGGGAAATATTTCCCCATCCAGTGTAATCATCGACGTTCATTGTCCCGTTCACCGTATTGGAATCGAAAACGCAATGGGCCCATTGGCTGTAAGCGCCTCCCAAATAGTTGGAGCCGGTGTTGAAATCGCCATCGGTGGCACCAGTCCATGTCTGGTCGGCATGAGCTGACGCAAGGGCAAGTGCGAGGGCGGCGGCCGCGATGGAGGACGGGCGCAAAAAGGCATTTTTTGGGAATCTCATGGGTTCAGGAATTCAGATGCCTGCATTCCCTCTCGGTGATGTTCAGGAATGGCGTCTAAGTGGTGGGATTTAGGAGGAAGAAGGTTTCGTGGTGGGATAAGTCCGGGTATTTAGAAGAATCCAATGCCTGCCGCATCACCAGTGCGCAGGTATCGCCTATTTGGGGGATATGATGGCTGATGAAATGCCAAAACTACGGGTGACATCGGCATGCAGCAGCTAGGGATTGAGACCGACGATGCGTATATCGCGGAACTCGACGTGACCCGGGACTGCGGAATGGAAGTTCTGCAGGCCGATGAGGCCGCGCTCCGGCCAGGCGATGTGCGGGTGACTGAGGCGGACGTCGGCTTGATCCACGGTGGTCACGCCATCGACTTTCACGCGGATGCGACCGGCGATCATGAGGATTTCCATCCGGTGCCAAACCGAGTGGCTCGCGTCGGCGGCGGGTTCGGCTGGGATGCGGTCATAGAGAGCGCCGGTCGAGTGAATCGGCAGACGGGGCTCGTGAGTGAGCTGGATTTCGCTGCCGGTGACCCAAGGGTAGCCGGTCGCGGAGGAACGCACGAAGACGCCGGAGTTTCCGTTTTCGGACAGGCGGTAGTCGAGGCGGAGAAGGAAATCGGCATATTCCCCGGCGAAATGAAGCCAGTCCGAGGGCGCGGCGCTGTCGTGCCGCAGGATGCCGGTCTGCGCATCGTAGGTCCAACCAGCGTTGCCACCGACAAAGCTCAGGTCGGCGAGACCATTTGCGAGAGGGTCCGTGCCGTGGGCGTTGGGCCAACCGCCGCCGATGCGCCAAAATTGATGTGAGACGCCGGAGCGGAAAATTGGCCACTCATTCCAAGTTTCCAGAAAGCTCGTCGGCGCGGCGATGCTTTGTGGATCGAGTGTCCACTGCGCGAGGTCGGGTGAGTTTTCGATCCAGTAGAGATTTCCCGGCAGGGTGCTGGAAGTGAGGAGAAAATTCTCCGGACCGCTGCCGGGGCCAAAGATCGGACTCGTCCCGCTGGTGCCGAAGTAGGCTCCGGGATTCATCCGGCCGAGCGGATCGAAACCGAGGCGGCTGGCGGTGGCGTCGTCGGTGCCGTCGCTGTTGCTGTCGAGGTGGCCCGAGCCGACCCAGACGAGCAAGGGCTGGGAGTAGGACAAGCCCTTGCTGTCGGTGGCTTGAACGCGGAGCCGGCGCAGGCCTGAGGGGAGAATGCTTGATGCGGACAAGCGATTGGCGGTGACGACGAAGGACGCGTTGTCCGTATCGCCTTCGCCTGCGGCCAATTGGAATTCGGGAAATGGCTCTTGAGAAAGGATCATCGGGAGATCTCCGAGGTCGGCATCGTCGATCAACAAACTGCCGACCAGCGCGCCTGCCTGATGGTCCGGTGGCAGCACGGAATTGCTGAGAAGAATACGGCGAGGTGGGGTCTCACCGGAGACATCGCTCACGGTGATGCTGAAGGTGGCATCCGAGAAAAGGTCGGCCTCGTCGGTGGCGCGGACGCGGACCTGATAGGAGCTACGACGTTCGTAGTCGAAGGGCGAGGCGGTGGCGAGGACGTCGCCGTTGATGGAAAACTGCGCGTTGTCCAGCATGCCGGCGGGCAGCGAGAAAGTGATCGTTTCGCCGTTGTTGTCGTGGCTGGCGGAGAGCTCACCGATGACCGTGCCAGACGCCTGGTTTTCCGGGACGGTCGCGGCGTCGAGCTGCAAGCCTAGTGGACCGTTAGGGATCTCGTTGAGGGTGTACCAAACCTCGCTGGAATGAATCAGCGAGCCGTCGTCGTCGATCGGGTTGCTTTTTAGATAGACAACATGGCCTTTTTCCAAGCCGGGGATGACGAGGGTGACACGGGTGCGATCTGCCGAAGCGGTTGCGCTGCTAACGGCGAGAGTCTCCTCGCCAATTTTGTTTCCGCCATAGTCAGCGGTGGCCTGATAGGACCACTGGCGGACGGTGAAATTCGCAGGATTTTCCAGCACCTCCTCGGGCACTGGCTTGGTGTAGTTGATTTGAAAACCGGTGGCGGTCGCGGTGACCCGAGCGATTTCGAAGGTGACGGGATTTCCTGAAAGCGGAGTCAGGCGTTGGAGGCCGGTTTGGGTATTATTCCATGCCCAGTTGCCGCCGCCACCGATGCAGCCGACGTAGAGCGTGCCGCCCGGCCCCCAGGCGAGGCGGTTGACGCCGCCTTCGAGGCCCTGGGTGAAGCGGTAAATGCAGCCCTGCCAGACGCCGCGGACCTTATCGAGCGAGACGCGGTTGATGCCGCCGAGCGTGATGTCACCGACCAGCAGATCCCCGGCGAAGGGGCCGTCGGGAATGGAAAGCGGTTGCGAGGGCGAGTTGGCGATTTCGTTGTGCGGGAACCACACGGCGGGCGGTGATGGTGCTTGGTCGGCGAAGAGGCTCGGGCTACCGCCGCCGGCAGTGGTATTATAGTGTCCGTAGAATTTCCCCGGCTGGAGGTGATTGAGGCGGGAGGAAGGCATCCACGAGCCTTGGTTGTCAGTTTGGAAAATTTCGCCTTCCGGGCCGAAGCCGATCCCGTTCGGTGTGCGCAGGCCGCCGGCGAGATAGGTGACTTCGCCGGTGGCGAGATTCGTGCGCACCAGCGTGCCGCGGTTCGGCGGATTGGGGCCGGAGAGACCGGGGTAGTCCTTGTGGATCGCAGTGGAGAGCGTGGAGTAAGCGAAGCCGTCGCGCTCGAGGAGACCGAAGTGGAAATGGTGGTAATTGTCCGTGATCCAGCCGCCACCGATGTCAGTGTTAGTTTCGTAGTAGCCGTCGCCGTTAGTATCGCGCAGGCGGGTGATGGCGTTGCGCTGCGTGACGTGGAGGTCGCCGCCGATGAATTTCATCCCCAGCGGTTCGGAAAGTCCCGCAGCGACTTCGGTGACGGTGACCGCTTCAGGATCATCGCCTTGGGTGTGGGTGAGCGCCCAGATTTTCCCGTCGCCGCCGAGCAAGGTTAGAGGATCGTAGAAGCCGCCTTGGTTCGGATTGAAGGTCGAGACAAAGAGGCGGCCATCGGTCGGGTGCACGGCCATCGCGCCGACCTTGGGCTGGAAGGACGCCGGGTGGATGGTGGTCACCCGCCACGAGGGGTGGACCGCGTTGAGCGGCTGACCGTTGCCTGGGCGTGAACTGTCGCCGGGGATGATGATTCTCTTTTTCCCGGGAGCGACGACGCGGGTGACGCCAGACTCCGTGAGGAAGGCGGAGGCGGGGACGGTCGTGAAGTCCGCAGCACCCGGCGGCCGCCACTCCAGCTTGAGCGCGAAGCCGCCGCCGCTTTGGAAATAGAGCAACTTCAGCGGGTGGAGACCGGTGCCCAAGGCGATGCTGCCGTCCATCGGAGTGGCTGCGTGCAAGCCGTCGTGATCGATCACCAGCGTTTCATCGATCCAGAGCTCCGCGCCATCGTCCGAGATCAGGCGGAACTCGTAGGAACCGGCGGTGGCGATATCGAGGCTGGCGAAGCATTCGACTAGAAACTGCGCGGTGTAGCCCGCGAAGTCCGCGCTGGTGGACCAATCGATGGTGCCGCGCTTTTCGTCCACATTCGGCGTCTGGCCGGGCACCAGCGGGTAGAGCTGGTCCATGGGTTCTTGGATGTCGTAGAGGCGGAAAGTGAGACCCGGTTCGAAGCCGTCGGGCGTGGTGGAGACGTCGGTCGCATCGACATCGGCCATGCTTGTTCCAACGAGTAAATTATCGAAATTTTGGGGATTGCTGGCTCCGAAGTCATTGCCGCCGATGCGGATTCCATTCACGCCCGCGAGTTCGCGACCGCTTGCCGTGGACAGCGGAGGACCGCTCACATTGACGGGGGATCCCGCCGGCCCGACCCACAGCTCGACGCTACTGGTCGCACCCGCGCCCAGCGTGATTTTAGCGACGCCGGTTTTCATGGCGCCGTAATTTGTCACGCCGGTCGAACCCGCATCATTCATGCGCCAAACATCATGGCCAGATCCCGGCCAGGTGTTGCCGATGAGAAACTTTTCACTGCTGCCGATGTAAAACGTGAGTCCGCCAAAGGAAGCGCTCTCCGAGGGTCGCGCCGCGTATCCCCAGTCGAAAGAAATCCAGAGTGTGCCGGAGCTAGGGAAAGGAGTCGAAAGGCTCCGGGTGGAGGGATCAGTCCCAGTCGAAACACCACCCGCGACATTCGAGGAGGAGGACCAGCCCGCGCTGAAGCCCGTGCCGCCGTTTTGCCCGTTCAGCCCGCCGTCGGCATAGGTGAAGTCTTCGGAAATGATGACTTCAGCTCGGGACAAAGCCGCGGCTCCGAGGAGCGATGCACAAGTGAGGATGGCGAGGTGTGTATTTTTGAGGTCCATGAGATGGGATGGGAAAATTGGATGGGCAGGCGGATCACTTCTTAACTTCGTCCGCGCCGGGACCCGAGGTGACAATCAACGAGCCAGCGCCAGTGAAATGAACTGGGTCCTTGGCCGCACTCCAAGTGCCTTGCGGCCGTTGGATGCCGTCGATCACGAGCGTGCCGACGGTTTCCGAAACGCCAGGGGCGAGGTATAGCTTTGCGGTTCCATTGAGCGTCACAGTGGCATGGTCCGCCACAGCGCCTGCAGGGTTGCGGAGCCCGCATGTCGCACCGTTTTCCACGGTTAGGTTGCCATTGCCAAGTTTGCCAGAGGCGTCAACCAAGAGCGTGCCAGCTGTAACATCCGTCGCACCACTGTAGCTGTTAGCACCGGAAAGGATCATGATGCCCTTGCCCTGCTTGGTGAGCTTGCCCTCGCCGCTGAGCGGAATGGAAGCCAGCAAATCGCAGGTCGCATCGGACCCGCGCGCGATGTCGCAGAGCAGGTTTTTCCCGTTCAAGGACAGACCATAGTTTGGTGCTGCGGAAAACAGGTTTCGCTCTCCGCCGCTAGAACGGATCGTCATTTCACCTTCCACCATCCAAGTGAGCCAATCCGATGAGCCCCTGTTGATGAGCGTGCCGCCGCCGCTGGAAAGGAACTCGACGGTTACGTTGTTGAAGGTCACGGGGGAAACCTGCCCGGAAACCGCAAAGGTCGCGCCCTTGCCGATCCGAAAAATTCCGGACGCTTGGTTTCCCTGCCAAAACGAGGAATTGAGTTCCAGCGAGCCATCTTCGATCGTGGTCCCGCCGGTCCAAGTGATAGAACGGTTGAGCCAGAGTGCGCCTCCGCCGGTTTTCCTAACGGCGAAGTTGTTTTCATCCTGACCGGTGCCGCCGAGGGTGCCGACAAACTGGTTTTGCCGACTGGATTCGATGTGCAAGGTCAGCGTGCAGGGCGTGGAGCTGCCGTTGATCACCCGGTTGGCGGCGGATCCGCTGGAATCGTGATCGGCCGTCCACAATCCATCCAGTTCCTGGCTGCACCCATTGAGCTTGAGAGTGCCGACCGCGGCTGGGCCGCCACCGCCGAGCGTCACGATGGTATCCGGCGGCAAGCGGTTGTCCCCGCCGCTCAATGCCAGCGTGCCGCTTTCGACCGTCGTCGTGCCATTGTAACGATTGCTGCCAGACATGGTGAGCGTGTCCGTTCCCACCACGCGGATGCCGCCCAGACCGGTCAGCGGCGCGCTGATGGTCGCGCCAAAATTTTTGGCATCGATGGTCGTCATCGGCGCGTTGACGATGATTGGCGAGGTTCCGGCCAGTGTATAACCGGGTGCCGTGAAGGCCAGTCCATCCGCCACAAGCGGAGCGGTCAGGGTGATGGTGCCGCCCGGCTTCTCGAAGATTGCGGTCGTGCCCTTGCCGTCTTTGTCATGCCATCCGGCGCGTGTGGAATCTTCGTAAAGCCCGATTTCATCCACGGGAATCGCCCGCATGCCGAGGTTCCAGAACAAAGTCGGGTCGATGGCTTTCTTCAACTCGACGCCGTCCACAAATCCGGGATCGGTCCCGGTGATGGTGTTGGCGATATACTGCCAACCACCCCAATCGCTGTCGGCGTAGTTGCTGTTTTTTGCGTTGGTCCCCGCGGCGCTGACGCGCAGGAGGGAGGAGCGCCAGATCGAGTTTTGTCCCTTGCCATCGGAGAGGTTCGCCAGCTCAGGAAACGCAGTGAGATGGGCGGGCGACACGCCGTTCGGCAGACCTTGTTTATACATGTGATTTCCGCCGTCAAAGTAGCCATAGTTCAGTCCCCTGCTGTCGGTGACGAGGTTGTTGTCATAGATGTTATCCCGCCCGCTGTTGTTGCCCATGACACCGGCGGATGTGCCCCACAGATCAAAATGGGTGAAAACGTTTCCATACACCATCTGCCCGCTAACCGCGTCATCGAAGCGGAAAGCGCTGGTGCCGAAGTAGCGGTTTTGCACCCATCCCTGAGTGTAGCCGCCGCCGCAATGGCTGAATTGATTGAAGCGCCAAAGATTGCCGCGCCAAGTCGGATTGCCCCACGCGTAAATCACGCCGTAGTCGTCGATTTCGTTGCAGCAATTCCGGAACTCATTGTATTCGACAAGAAAATTGAAGCCTGCGAACCCAATCGCGCTGGAAGGGCAATCTTCAAAAACACAGTGGGCGATCCGGTGGCCCACACCATTGAGGCTGATCCCTGCCGAACGACTGGTTCGCCCGAAATTGCGGAATCGACAGTTGGCTAGGAGATGGCCACTCGGAACGAGCGTCTCGATGTCGCCTCCGTTGATATGACAAGCCGCGTGCTCCAGATCATGGAGCTTGCAGCCGATCATCGAATTCCGCTGACCGCCGTTGATGCTGACGCCAATTCCACTCAAATTGCGCACG
>JBEGOB010000558.1:0-20531 GCA_041182265.1 Verrucomicrobiota bacterium
ACCGGACGGGAAGAGAATTTACGTTAAGCCGACAGCGATCCGATATTACGAAGATGCGTGAGTTTGCGATAAAGCAAGCCTACGAGGAGCCAAAGCGGGTCGCGAAGAAAAGGATTGCGCCCTTCACTGTCGGGACCTTCGTATCACCTTCTTCCCGCGACAAGATCGCTCGTGCAGCCTCGGCGTCCGCGGCCGCGTCTTGGTTGATGTCCGATCTCTCCACAAGAGACTTGAGCCGCCCTCAGTCTTTGCCCATGCCGAGCACCCACTAAGTTTCCCGGCGCTTGGGGGATGATCACCGGGGTTTGTCCCTGATCAAACCCTCTGCGTCGCTGGGGATTTGGTGAGTGAGTCGTTCACATCGCCGGAGGCGACGAAGGCGATCATCGACGCACTTGAGGCAATGGGGCAGCCCCCCTTCCAAGACGCGAAGGCGGTGCCCCACCCGTCGTCGCGGATCGGCAGAGGAAACTGGCTTGCCCTTGCGAGTGGGTCGAGTTCGGCCGGATTCCGTGGTCAAGCGGTTCCGTGGCAGATCGCGTTTTTAGGCATCGTGCCAAGAGTGCGTGCGGCATCCATGATTCCGGTGCGATGGGCTCCCTGATGCCTCGACGTGTTTTTGCTGTCATTTGCTCGCTCGGGGAAATAGATCTTTCTCCGCCAAGCCGCTTTTTGGCCCGTAGTTTCTCCATTTTTCATGCCTGCCAAAAATTTTCACGTTCGCCAAGCTGCCGTCTCCGCCCTCCGCGCCTGGGCAAAAGGGCATGACTATGCAGAAACGCTCATCGAGCGCCACGCCCAACGTCGTAAGCTATCGTCCGCAGACCGCGCACTTCTCCAAGCCATCCTCTTCGGGGTCCTCCGCCACCGCAGGCTGCTCGACCACTGGATTGGAAAGCTCCGCGACGGCAAGTTGGACCCGGAAACTCGCGATATTCTCCGTGTCGGACTTTGCCAACTCCTCATCCTCGGCCTGCCCGACCACGCTGCCGTCAATGAAACCGTGGAAGCGGGAAAAGCCAGCGTCCGCAGCCTGATCAACGCCGTGCTCCGCCGCGCCACGCTATCGCGCAAACGGCTGCTCGAAGAGGCCGGAGACCTCCCGCAACCCGTCGCACACTCGCACCCGGACTGGCTTTACAACCGCTGGCGGGCCGCATTTGGCACACGCAACGCCATCTCAATCATGGAGTGGGACAACCTCCCGGCCATCACCTACTTCCGCGTGAATCCACTTGCGCCCAAGCCGGAATCGCTCCCCGGGACTGCGGTGGAAAACGCTCCGGGATTTTACAAACTCGAAGGTTCCCTTCCCTCCAGCTTACTCGCCGCCGGGGCCGTTTACATCCAAGACCCCGCAACCCGCCACGCGGTCGAGCTTCTCGCTCCCCAAGCCGGCGAGCGCATCCTCGACGCCTGTGCCGCCCCTGGCGGGAAGGCTTTCCTCATCGCCGCAGCACTTGGCTCCGCCGACGGCTTGGTTTGCACGGACTCCAACGAAAAGCGACTCCCTCGCCTCGAAGAAAATCTCGCACGCCTTCACGCCGGCACAGCCACCATCGCCGTCCACGACTGGACTCGCCCCGCACCCGCAGAATGGCACCGCAGCTTCGACGCCATTTTGCTGGATGTCCCCTGCTCCAACACCGGCGTCATCCGCCGCAGAGTCGATGTCCGCTGGCGTTTGCAGGCTCCAGACATCGACAAAATTACGATCACTCAACGTAAAATCCTCGAAAACGCCGTCACCTGCCTCAAGCCCGGCGGACGCATCGTTTATTCAACCTGCTCGATCGAACATGCGGAAAATCTCGGCCTCGTCGAATCCTTCCTCGCCGATCACCCCGAGTTTGTCCTAGACTCGACGCGCGACGCCCTGCCATACCGCGACCAGACGGACGGAGCTTTCGCCGCGCGGATCGTGGAAAAGTCCGCTCCGTCCGCATCCGCCGCCCCTATCGACTGAAGCCCACCTGAGTTTTCCCCATGAAATCCTGCCTCGGCATTCTTCTGGTCTTTTTCACACTCGTCGCCGTCATCGGTGGTGGAGCATTGATCTATTACCTCAGCGCATCGTCTGAATTTTCCCGGACAGATGCCGCCGTGCCATCCCAGACACAGCCTCTCACAACGCCGACTCGCTAGGCCGCGCGCCCCATCCGCCACGGCTCAGGCGCCGCCGCAATCTCCCGTGAACTCGGAGAAACCTGCTTTTATTGTTTGATTCCGGTATGACCAGTGCTTGATGGGCGCTGCATGATGGAACCCGAAATCGCAGGCTGGCTCAGCGTGGTCTTCCGCTTCGTTCACGTGATCGCTGGAATCATGTGGATCGGTAACTCGATCCTCTTCACCTGGATGGAGCTCAACCTCATCCCCCCGCCGCCCGGAAAGCCGGATGCGCATGGAAAAACCCCGGAGAACCCACTTCTCGGGCACCTCGACATGCTCCATGGCGGCGGAGTTTTCCACCTGGAAAAGCGCGTGATCAACCCACAGGCCATCCCCACACCGCTGCATTGGTTCATGTGGCAATCCTACACCACCTGGATCACCGGCACGCTTCTCCTCATTTCTACATTCTACATGCAGGGCGGATCCGCGCTGCTCGACGCCACAAAATCGACACTCAGCGGCAGCTCAGCCATCGCGCTCAGCGTGGCGGGAATCCTCGGTGGCTGGCTGGTTTACGACACCATCTGGCGGACAAAATTGAAGGAACATCGCGTCCTCGCTGCAGCACTAACACTCGCCTTCATTCTCACGGCGGCCCACCTCTACAACCAGCACTTCAACGGCCGCGCCGTCTATCTACAAATCGGTGCCATGATGGGCACCTTCATGTCTGCGAATGTCTATTTCCACATCATCCGCAATCAGAAAAAATTCATGGCCTCGCTCGAAGCAGGCTTGCCACATGACCCAAACTACGGAAAGCAGGCAAAACTCCGCTCACTCCACAATCACTACATGACCTTCCCCGTCGTGTTCATGATGCTCAGCGCGCACTTCCCGCAACTCACCAGCGCCTCGCGAAATGTGCCGATCCTCGCCACAATCATCCTCACTCTAGTCAGCGTTAAATTCTTGATGAATGCGCGCTACTATTTCCGCCCTTGGCTCACCTGCATCTTCGCCTGTTTCACCCTCGCCTGCGTCGTCATTGGCTTTCTACTCGCCGAGCCTGCGCACGCAAGCAACACCCCACAAAGCGCGGTTGAAGCTGGCGCAACGGCATTCATCCGCCATGGCTGCGCCGCCTGCCACCAAGCAGGATCCTCACAAATCGCCCCCAATCTCCACGGCATCTTTGGCGCATCACGCACCCTCAGCGACGGATCAGAACTCATCGCGGACCAAGCCTATCTCCACCGCTCAATCACTCAGCCTCAAGCACAGATCGTCAAAGGCTACCCGCCAGCCATGCCACCCTTCGCCCACTTGCCAGCCAACGAGATCGACCAACTCGTCGCCTATCTGATGTCGCTGAAATAAGACCGCATGCCTTGTCACAGCCAGCGCCTGAAACTGCGCGCTCAGCCGTGAAAAATGAGCGACACACGCACGCCGCAGGTGACTTGCGCTCGGTGCGCAGCCCGTCAAAACCTAGCAGTCCGCCAAACTGGCTGGCATTCCTGAGAGTGTCATCGAAGGGCGAATCCATGCCCGGAGCTTTCATTCGGATCCACGGTTCGTAGGAATGGTGCGCAGCAGCGGGAAGCGCTTTCACTAAACTCCGACATCCTCGCAACAGGCCCAGCATAGGTGACGAGAATGCAGCTAAGTTGCTTGTGCCCCACTCCGAAAGCCGCTAACTCGTCGGCATGGAATTTGAAACACTGAGCGCTTGGGCGGATGAGGAACTGAAGTCACTGGTCAAAGTGCTGCCTGCCGACATTCAAGACGCTGCCGGAAAAGTCAGTATTTCCTTCGAGGAAAAACCTGGCCTTGGCACTTACGACTCACAACTCGACGGCGACGAACTCGGGCTTTTCGAAGGCCCCTCGGCGATGGATGAGGCCAGTCCTGAGGAGCTCCCACGCATCCGCCTTTTCCTCTGCAATCTCTGGGAATGGACCGGCGGCGAGGAACACGACTACCGCGATGAAGTCGGCACCACCTTTCTCCACGAACTTGGCCACTACCTCGGCTGGGACGAGGACGAGGTGAGCGAACGCGGCCTCGAGTGACCCTGCCACACACCCGCTCAAACCAAGCCAAACACCCCCATGGACATCCTCGGATTCATCAAAGGCGAACTGCTGGAAATCATCGAGTTCAATGACGACTCGCGCGACACCTTGTCATGGCGATTTCCAGACCAAGACAAAGCGATCAAGAATGGCGCGCAATTGATCGTCCGCGAAAGTCAGGCTGCACAATTTGTTTACCTCGGGCAGTATGGCGACTGCTTCGCTCCCGGAAAACACACGCTCGTCACCGACAACATCCCGGTTCTCACCACTCTGAAGGGCTGGAAATACGGCTTTCAATCGCCCTTCAAAGCGGATGTCTATTACATCACGACCCGGCTTTTCACCGGCAACAAATGGGGCACCGCCAACCCCATCATGATGCGCGACGCGGACTTCGGCGTGGTCCGCCTGCGCGCCTTCGGCACCTTTGATTTCCGCATCACCGATCCATCCGTTTTCCTCCGGGAAGTCGCCGGAACTGACCATCACTTCCGGCTCGATGAATTCGCCGAAACCATGCGCTCGCGCATCGTCAGCATTTTCAGCGACGCACTCGCATCCGCCGCAGTCCCCGCCCTCGACGTGGCGACTCGCTACACCGAACTTGGCGAGGCCTTGCTGCCTCTCATCAACCCACAAACACGCGAGAAATACGGCATCGAGATTTCAAGCTTCATCATTGAGAACATCTCCGTCCCACCCGAGGTGGAGGCCGCCATCGACAAGCGCTCAAGCATGGGCGTGATCGGAAATCTCAACGACTACGTGAAATTTCAATTGGCGGAATCCATGACTCTCGGCGGCAGCGGCGACTCTGCGGCGGCCATGCCAGCACAAATGGCCATGGGCTTCGGGCTTGCCCAAGAAATGATGAAATCCTTGAATGCCCCGCACCAAGCGCCACCGCTTCCCAGCACGAGCCCACCCCCAAGCGGCATCCCGGAACTTCTCAGCCCCGCGCAAACGGCCGATCTCCTCGGCGTATCTGAGGCAGACGTCATCGCATCGATCGAAGCTGGCGACCTGAAAGCCAAAAAAATCGGAAGCGCCTACCGCATCACCCGCGCCGCCTTGGATGCATTCCTCGCCGACTCGCCGGACCCATGATGGCAGATGCCCGCGCCCTGCGGAAATCCCCCTGCCCTTCCTGCGGGGGTGATGCCGAGTGGAGTCCCTCTAAAATGGCTCTTGCATGCCCCTATTGCGGCACCGTTCTAGCAAGCAGCGACCGCATCGGCGAGAACGCATCTCCCATTCACGAGCACGATTTAGAAACAGCGCTCGCCTCAGTTCCCGACGCCGGACGTGGCCTGCAAGCCGCAAAGAAATCCGTGAAATGCGAGAGCTGCCAAGCCATCAGCTTCTTTGACTCGCACCGCGCCGCCCAACGCTGCGACTTCTGCGGCTCGCCCTCGATTCTACCCGCCGAGAGCCTACTCGACGTCATCACCCCAGAGAGCCTGCTGCCAGTCGTCATCCCGGAATCCCAAGTCAGAGACCAACTGAAAAAATGGTATCACTCGCGTTGGTTCGCTCCCAACTCACTCAAGCGCTCCGCACTCACAGACACGCTGCACGGAATCTATCTGCCCTACTGGACTTTCGACGCGCAAGCCGACGCACACTGGACCGCACAGTCCGGTTACTATTACTATGTGAATGAAACTTACCGCGACTCCAATGGCAAATCCGCAACGCGCAGGGTTCGGAAAATACGCTGGGAAAACGCGGCCGGCCGATTGAATCATTTCTTTGACGACGTGATGGTCCCAGGAACCGTGGGCGCACACCTCAAACTGCTTCGCAAAGTCGAACCCTTCCCCACTCAACACGACCTCAAGCCCTACGATCCCGCCTACATCCGCGGCTGGACGGTCGAGCGCTATCAAGTCGATCTCCGCCAAGCCGCACACACAAACACTGCAACGATGGACACCACCATCAAGCAATTGTGCGCGCGTGAGGTGCCGGGCGACACTCAGCGAAATTTAGAAGTCAACACCATCTATCAATCTCGGACCTTCAAACATATCCTCGTCCCCGCATGGATTGTCAGTTATACTTATGGGAAAAAATCCTATCAAGTCATTGTGAATGGCTACACCGGCACCATGGCCGGAGAACATCCTTTAAGTTGGCTAAAAATCACCTTTGCCGCTCTATTTATCCTAGTTGTCATCGCCGTTATCATTCAACTCAATCAAGGTGGATGAACTAACCAATCGCCACGGACCACCCCGCGTCTATTCTGAGGACGCAGCACATTCAGACTTGTGCAAACCGGAAGCATCCGGGATATTAACCGCGTGATTTCGCCGGGTGCTGTTATCGCATCGGTCCTGCCGGTGTATTTATTGATCGTCGCGGGCGCCGTGCTACGCCGCACGGGCGTGCTGCTCAAGGAGCATGACGAGGGGGTGATGCGCATGGTTTTTTCCGTGATGCTGCCCTGTTATATTCTCGATAAAATCCTCGGCAGCGAGATTCTCAGAAGCGGTGCCGCCGTGGCTTGGTCCATCGGCCTTGGGTTCGGCATGATTATGGTCGGAATCCTCATCGGCCTGCTCATCGGACGCTTGATCGGGCTGGAACGCGGCAACGGCATGCGGACTTTCGCCTTGAGCTCCGGTTGCCAAAACTTCGGCTTCACCGCAGTCCCCGTTTTCGAAATCCTCTGGGGCACCACCGGACTTGCCGTGCTTTTCGTCCACAACATCGGGGTGGAAGTCGCGATGTGGTCCGTCGGCGTCATGATCATCAGCGGAGGTCGCCAGTTTTCTTGGCGCAGACTGCTCAATGGCCCGGTCATCGCCGTGAGCGTCGGCCTCACCCTCGTGGCACTCGGGCTTGATGATCAAGTGACGGGCTGGGCGCGCCGTGCGATGTCCATGATCGGAGTCGGCGCGTTTCCTGTCGCGATCGTCATCACGGGCTGCACGATCATCGATTTGGTAGGCTCGGAAAAACCCAGTTTCAAGGTCATGGCAGGAGCTTCCGTGGTGCGCTTGGTGCTGGCTCCCTTCGCCATTCTCTGCGCGGCGAAATTTCTCCCACTCCCCGCTGAGTTGCGGCAAGTGCTCGTCGTGCAAGCGGCAATGCCCGCAGGCATGACTTCGATCCTCCTCGCACGGCTCTACGGTGGCCGCCCAGCCGTGGCGGTCCAAATCGTGCTTGTGACGTTACTCCTGAGTTTCCTAACACTCCCATGGATCATCACCTGGGGCAGTCAGTGGATCGGACTGAAGCCATTTTCACCCTAAGCCCAAGCCATGCCAGTCCATCATGCCACAATCACCGTTAGAACCCATGGCAAAGGCACTGTGGAAATCACTCGTGAGGTGGCAGCGCTTGTTTCAAAGTCTAAGATTCACCATGGCACTGTGACCGTGTTCGTGCGCCACACGAGCGCCAGCCTTGTGATCATGGAAAATGCGGATCCCAGCGCTCGCCGCGATTTGGAAATGTTTTTTGAGAAGCTCGTCCCGGAATCGACGCCATGGTTCATCCACACCCAAGAGGGGCCGGATGATATGCCAAGCCACATCCGGATGACTCTTACCCGCACCAGCGAAGTCATCCCCATCATCGGTGGCCACATGTCTCTCGGCACCTGGCAAGGCATTTTCCTCTTCGAGCACCGCAGCGCACCTCACACGCGTGAAATCGTCATCAGCGTGATCGGTGAGTGAAATTATCCTGACAAATCAAACGCACCCGGCGCGTAGTTCAAGCCGCCCATGACACTCCGCTTCTCACTCGTCCTGACACTCTCGGTGCTTCCCCTACCTGCGGCGGAGCCCCTGTCGTTCAACCGTGACATCCGGCCCATTTTCTCAAAAACCTGCTTTTCATGCCACGGACCGGATGCCGCCGCCGTGAAAGGTGGCCTCCGCCTCGACGTCCGCGAGCTCGCCCTAAAAGGCGGCGAATCCGGAAAAGCAGCCATCACCCCCGGCGATCCATCCAAGTCGCTCATGGTCGCCCGCATGCAAAGCAAGGACCCGGACGACGTGATGCCTCCGCCAGAGGCCCACCTGAATTTCACCTCGCGCGACGCAGAACTCCTCACTCGCTGGATCTCCGAAGGCGCGGAATACGAGGGACACTGGGCATTTGAAACTCCCGTCAAATCTCCTCTCCCGCCCACCGATCAAGACTCCGGCGCCATCGATGCTTTCGTCGCCGCACGCTTGAAGTCGGAAAAAATGCAGTTCTCGCCAGAGGCTGATCGCCACACTTTGATCCGCCGCGTCGCATTCGATCTCACCGGCCTCCCCCCCTCGCCCGATGAAGTCCGCAATTTCATCAATGATGCATCACCGCAAGCCTATGACTCGATGGTCGAGCGCTACCTCGCATCTCCCCGTTTCGGCGAACACTTCGCAAGTAGCTGGCTCGACGCCTCGCGCTATGCAGATACAAACGGATACTCGATCGACGGCGGACGCCAGCAGTGGATTTGGCGCGACTGGGTGATCCACTCGTTCAACAGCAACCAAGGCTACGACCAATTTCTCACCGACCAGATCGCCGGCGACCTCATCCCCGGAGCCACCGAGCAGCAGATCGTCGCCACGGGATTCAGCCGGAATCACGCGATCACGCACGAGGGCGGCACCATTCCGGAAGAGAATCTCCTCAACTACTGCGCCGATCGCGTGAAGACGACGTCCGAGACATTTCTCGGCCTGACCATGGCCTGCGCCCAGTGCCACGACCACAAATACGACCCTCTCAGCCAACGCGAATACTATCAATTCTACGCATTTTTCAACACCCTCGGCGACGCAGGCCTAGCCGGTGATGGCGGAAACAACGCCGCCCCCACCATCAAAGCCTCCTCGCCACTCGCCAATCCCGACGAGGAAAAATCCGTCCGTGCAGACCTCGCCCAACAGCAAGAATCACTTGCCGCACCCATCCCCGCCGCTCAGGACCTTTGGGAATCCGCACAACGCGCCGATCTCGCAAAACGTGGGCAAAACTTCTCCTCCACTCCGCTAGAGGTCATCTCCGCCACCGCACCCAATGGCAGCCCTGACCGCATAAAAATCCAGCCCGACCAAAGCATCCACATCGCCGGCGGCTCATTTTCCGCATACAATGTCCTGACCCGCCTCCCCCAAGATGGCCCTCCCATCCAAGGCATCCGCATCGTATTTTCGAGCACAGACGCCTCCAAAGGCAAACTCGGATACGGCACAGCAAACGGACTTGAAGGAAATTTCCACCTCGGCTCCCTCACCAGTTCGGTCTCTTCATTCCCGGCAACGAATGTCGATCTCAACGCCATTTTACCCATCGCGCGCCTGAGCGCATCGAGCACTCAGAACGGCTTTGAAATCCAAAACATCCTGCAGAGCGACCCGCTCGTCGGCTGGGCACCCGCCACCGGCAGCGCCTCCTCACAGCACCTAACGGCCACCTTTGCAAAGTCGCTGGATCGCCAGGCAAGCCCCTTCCTAACCGTAGAGCTGCTTTTCAACTACGGCGCTAACACCTCACCCGCCAATTTCCAGATTTTCGGCATCTCCGGCACCGACAGCGACTCCACCCACCCGCCGCTCATCACAGACATCCTCCTTGCCGAGTCCGCCACGCGCAGCCCCGAGCAAGCCGCACAACTCCGCGACTATTTCCATGGCATCGCCCCGGAAAAGGCCGCCGTCCGCCATCAAATCAAAAATCTCGAAGAACGCCTCTCCATGCTCACCGCCAAGCACTCGGTCTTGGTCATGGATACCGCGAAAAATCCGCGAAAAACCCATATTCTCGACCGCGGCGTTTACTCGTCGCCTCTGGAAGAAGTCACCCCAGGCACTCCCGCTGTCCTCCCGCCTCTCTCCCTCGACCCCAACAGCTTCCGTGAGCGCCCCGCGAATCGACTCGACCTCGCCCGTTGGATGACACGCGCCGATCACCCACTCACCGCACGCGTCGCGGTGAACCGGCTCTGGGAGCACTTTTTCGGACGGGCGATTTCCGCGACTTCCGCCGATCTCGGGTCTCAGGGACAATGGCCGTCCCACCCCGAACTGCTTGACTGGCTGGCCGTGGATTTCCGTGAAAACGCTTGGGATCGGAAACGTCTCATCCGCCTCATCCTCAGCTCGAAAACCTACCGCCAATCCTCCAAATCCACTCCCGCCATGCTCGCCAAAGACCCTGGCAACGAGCGACTTGCGCGTGGCCCCAGATTCCGCCTGTCCGCAGAACAAATCCGCGACCAAGCCCTCGCCGTCTCCGGACTGCTCGTCGAGCGCCTCGGCGGCCCTAGCGTCCGCCCCTATCAGCCTGGCGATCTCTGGCGGCAAGTTTCCCACTACGGATCCAGCCCGGCCACCTCGCAAACCTTCGTCCAGGACCACGGCGAGAAACTCCACCGCCGCTCGCTCTACACCTACTGGAAACGCACTCTGCCGCCCACCAACCTATCCGTTTTCGACGCACCTAACCGGGAAATCTGTTCGATCGGCAGACTCCCGACCAACACACCACTCCAAGCTCTCGTCACACTCAACGACCCGCAATTCATCGAAGCCGCGCGCGCCTTTGCCCTCCGTGTCTTAAAAATTCCATCCGCCGATGACGCCAGCCGCCTTGCCGCCGCCTTCGCACACATCACATCACGCCCGGCAAGCGCGCATGAGTTAGAAATCCTCGGCAACACCCTCGCCCGCGAGCGCAAGCACTTCGCGCAAGACGAGAGCGCCGCCCGCGACTTGCTGAGCATCGGGGAAGTCCCTCCAGACAGCGATTTTCCCCACACCGAGCAAGCTGCATGGACCCAGCTCGCCGCAACCTTGCTCAACCTATCCGAAGTCATCACCCGGCAATAATCCACAGCCATTTCCCACTCACTTGCCAGCCATGAACCCCTTTCTCTTCTCACGTCGCGCCTTCCTTGGCAAAGCCGCTAACGGCCTTGGTCACGCCGCACTTTCCTCCCTACTTCTGCCATCCCTCGCCAAGCTCGCACGCGGCGGCCAGCCGGATGACTTGAACATGGCTGCTTTCCGCACCATCGCCCCCAAGGCCAAGCGCGTCATCTATCTATTCCAATCCGGCGGCCCCTCGCACGTCGATTTGTTCGATGGCAAAGACATCCTGAAAAAACTTCACGGCAGCGATCTCCCCGCCTCCGTCCGTGGCGATCAACGCGTCACCGGCATGACGTCCGGGCAAGCATCCTTTCCCGTCGTCCAGCCCATCGCCCCCGGCAAACTTTGCGGCCCCGCCGACGCATGGATTTCCGACCTCCTCCCCTACACCCAAAAAATCGCCGGTGAAATCTGCATCGTGCGCTCCATGCACACCGAGGCGATCAATCACGACCCCGCCATCACCCTAATCAACACCGGCTCCATGCAGCTCGGAAACGCCTCCGCCGGCGCATGGGTCAGCTATGGTCTCGGCACGGACAATTCAAACCTCCCGGCCTACATGGTGCTCATCTCACAAGGCACCGGAAAAAATCCTGACCAGCCAATTTTCTCACGCCTCTGGGGCAGCGGATTCCTTCCCTCCCAACACCAAGGCGTCATTCTCCGCGCCGGGGCCGATCCCGTCCTCTACTTGGAAAACCCCAAAGGCGTCAGCCGCGAACAACGCCGATCCCAACTCGACGATCTGGAAAAACTCAATCACCACTTCGCCCAAGAAGTCGGAGACCCCGAGACGCTCGCCCGCATCCACGCCTATGAAATGGCCTTCCGCATGCAAGCATCCGTGCCCGAACTCACCGACCTATCAGGCGAATCGGAAGCAACCTTCGAGCTCTACGGCCCAGAAGCCCGCAAGCCTGGAACTTACGCCGCCAACTGCCTCCTCGCACGCCGCCTCGCCGAGCGCGGCGTCCGCTTCGTCCAACTTTTCCACCGCGGATGGGATCAACACGTCGCCATCACCCGCCAACTTCCCAATCAATGCCGCGATACCGACCAGCCATCCGCCGCATTGATCCGCGACCTCAAACAGCGTGGCCTGCTCGAAGACACCCTCGTCATTTGGGGCGGCGAGTTCGGCCGCACGGTGTTCTCACAAGGGCAGTTAGGCGCGCCCGGTGCCGGCCGCGATCACCACGGCCGCTGCTTCTCTATCTGGATGGCCGGCGCCGGAGTCAAGGGCGGCAGCGTCGTCGGTGAGACCGATGACTTCTGCTGGAACATCACCCAAGATCCCTATCACATCCGCGATCTCAACGCCACACTGCTCAACCAACTGGGACTCGACCACCACCGCCTCACATATCCCTACCGCGGTCTCGACCAGAAACTCACCGGCGTGGAGCCCGCTAAAATCATGAGCAAGGCACTCGCTTAAACTCCGCCTGCTAACGACTCGGGCTTACCGCGCAGCGCGATTTGCGCATCCAACTCTGCCCCGATCAATAACAGAAACGCCGTGATATACAGCCACATCAGCAAAACCACCATCGCTCCCAGCGAACCATAGGTTTTGTCAAAATTCGCAAAATTAGAAACATACAGAGAAAACAACGCGGACGCGATCAACCACAGCAAAGTCGCCACTCCCGCACCCCACGACAGGAAGCGCCATTTCGGCCTCACGCCGGCCGGCCCATAACGGTAAATTGAGGCGATCACCGTCATGCCGATCACCAACAAGACTGGCCAGCGCGACCACAACAAGCCAGCACGCAGCCAAGCGGGAATGGCTAGGAAATTCACCACCACGGGAATCAACGCAATCAGCAACAGCGAAAAAAGTCCCGCAACCCACACCGCCAGCGTGAGAGTTAGATAAACGAACTGCTTGTAGAAAAAACCACGCGTCTCGTCTTGTGAATACGCGATATTCAGCGCAGCCACCACGCCCCTCATCGCCTTGGCCCCCGCCCACAACGCGAATAGCATTCCAAAAAACGCGCCCCAGCCGAGCCCGGCACCCGCGCGTGCCAGATCCACCGCTTGCTGCTGAATCACCTCCGCCGCCTCGGCCGGAAGAAGCGTGGAAAGCCCTCCGAAATAACTGGCCACGCTTTCCGCATCCGCCAAGAACCCATAAATCGCGATCAATCCCGCAAGCCCCGGAAACAGTCCCAAAAGCAGAAAAAACGCGACCCCCGCCGAGAGCAAGGACAGGTGGTCCAGCGCAACTTTCGAAGCCGTTCGCTGCAGAACATCCCAAGTGCCGCTCGCCCGGACCCACCGCATCCCCGGCAACTCGAAACTCCCTCTCATCACCCGCAAGAATGACCCGGATGCCTCGGATTGCAAGCTCCCCCGTCATGCCCAAGGCCTGACACTCAAACGCCCAAGCGCTGCACGACGTGCCATCAACGGATTGACATCATCCGCCTTCCCGACGCATCCTCACGGGAAAATGCACGACAACTCCGCTGTTTTGATCGACCTCGCCCTCGCCGAAGACGTGGGCTCCGGGGACGTGACTGCCCAATTTTTCACCCCGCTTGAGCGCCGCGCCTCAGCCTTTGTTGCCGTCCGCAGCGATGGCGTTGTCTCCGGTGTCGAGCTGGCCGCCCGGGTTTTCTCGACCGTGGACCCGGATCTCGAAGTGGAAATTCTCATCCACGACGGCAGCCGCGTCGCCGCCGGAGCCTTGGTCATCCGTGTCGAGGGATTTGCCCGCTCCATCCTCACCGCCGAGCGCACCGCCCTCAATTTCCTCCAGCGCCTCAGCGGCATCGCAACCCTGACCGCAAAATACGTCGATCAAGTGAAAGGCTGCCGCGCCCAAATCCTCGACACCCGCAAAACCACACCCGGTTACCGCTACCTTGAGAAAAAGGCCGTCACCCATGGCGGCGGATTGAATCACCGCCAAGGCCTCTACGACCGCGCCATGGTCAAGGACAACCACCTCGTCGCAGAAAGCGGCTTGGACGCCATTCAAACTTCGATCAAAAATCTCAACACCCTGCGCCCAGAAGTCGAAGTGGAACTGGAAGCCGACGACCTCGAACAAGTCCGCAATTTTCTCACACTCGAGGGCGTGGACCACATCCTGCTGGACAACATGAGCCTAGACGAGCTCCGAGCCGCCGTGGACGCACGCGGCAATCGCAGCCAGCCCCAACTCGAGGCCAGCGGCGGCGTCCATCTGGAAACCGTTCGCAAAATCGCTGAAACCGGCGTCGATTTCATCTCCGTCGGCTCGCTCACTCACTCCGCCCCCGCGCTCGACATCGGACTGGATTTCACGCCTCTCGATGACTGACTTCGCCTCCATCGCCGCCGGACTTCCCGAGCCATTTCGGCTTTCAATCCACTCGTCCGTCGCATCCACCAACGACGAAATTCGCACGCTCGCCCAAGCCGGAGCCGCCGCAGGACGCGTCGTCGTCGCTGAAAACCAAACCGCAGGCCGCGGCCGCCGGGGCGCGGCTTGGTTCTCACCCAGCGGCGAATCCCTCGCATTCTCAATCCTCGTTCGCCCGCAAGAACCCAAAGCGCTCTGGCCACGCCTCGCCCTCGCCGCTGGCCTCGCCGTGGCCGAGGCCATCGACGGACTTTGCCCGCATGTCGGCATCAAATGGCCCAACGACGTCTGGATCCAGCAGCGCAAAGTCGCCGGCATCCTTGTCGAGGCCGGCGCAGACTTCGCCATCGTCGGCATCGGACTGAATATCAACACCACCCACTTCCCACCCGAAGTCGCGGACATCGCCACATCTTTGAAAATCGAAACCGGATGCGAGCAGAGTCGCCCGGAACAACTCGCCGCCGTGCTGCAACACTTTGCACGCCGACAGTCGCAAATCGGCAGCGAATTCGAGGAAATCCTCGCCGCAATCCGCCTCCGCTGCGTGCTTACCGGAAATCGCGTCTCACTCAGCACCCCAGCCGGCCCTAAAACTGGCATCGTGGAAGGCATCGCCCCCGGCGGCGAACTCATGCTCCGCACGGCCACCGGCCTGGAACGCCTGATCCAAGCCGATGAGATCCGACTCGTCGCCGACTAGAATTCGCCGATTTCATTTTCCGCAAATTTCCCGCAGACTGCCGCCATGAAAGCGCATCTCGCCGGTCAACTCGCCTGCATTCTCATCGTGGCAAGCGCATCCTGCGCCCAGAAAGCCACGGAAAAGCCTGAGAAATCTGCGAATTCCCCTCGCCCGCCCGCCACGGCCACTGCCCCGAAAATCGTCGGGCGCATCGCCTCCATCCCGGCCGACAGACGCTTCGTCCTCATTCAAAGCTACGGCGAGTGGAACATCGGCACCGGCACCATTCTCACCACCCGTGGCGATGACGAACGCAGCGCCAACCTCCTCGTCACCGGCGAGGTGCTCGGCGAATTTGCCGCCGCCGACCTCCAATCCGGCAGCGTCGAAGTCGGCGATGCCGTCTATTCCCGCCACGTCCCCAAGCCCGTCACTCCGCCATCCGAGCCTGATTCCACCTCAGAAATCCCACCAGAGCCCCCCCTACCCACGGACGACAGCGCGGAAATCCTTTTAAAAAATAATTAAGTTTCCGGGAATTCTTTGCTTTCAAAAGTGATTTCAGACGGATAATTTCAAAAAGTCCCACCGTAACCACGGCCAAAATAGAAATATTTAGCAATAGATCTTGAAAATTATCCGGAAACCCGGGTAACTATTCTGTTGCAATGGCTGTGCACCCTTACTTGTCCCAAATCATGAACACTACAACCAGCCATAATGAAAACAATGAACGCCCCGGGCGCTTCGGTCAAAGCCGACGCCGATCGTCTTGCTGACTTCGTCCTATTCACTCAACGAAGCTGCATCCTCAACCTATCCACAGAACTCAACAAAGGTAACGTCTCGTTTCCCCAGTTTTTCCTGCTCACCTACCTTTCCAGCGAAGAATATCTTACGATGTCTGACATTGCGAAAAAGATGGGCCACTCGACGGCAGCCGCAACCGGCCTCGTCGATCGTCTGGAAAAATTGATCTATGTCGAACGTGTCCACGCCGCTGAAGATCGCCGCAAAATCATGGTCCGCATCACCAACAAGGGCACCGAACTGGTCTCCAAGATGCGCACTGAAATCGCGAACGATCTGGCTGGAATTCTCGCCGACATGGACGAAGACCAAGCCGAATCTGTAGAGCATACCAAGCGCGCCATCAACGGCCGGGCGATTGCCTGATGAAGTATCCTTCCGCCAAGTCGATCCCGCTTGGCGAATCCTCATAGCCTCCGTTACCGTTCCCGGGTGACGGAGGCTTTTTCTTTTCTCGAAACCCTGAACCAGATCCCGGGCATCCGTGCCGCATGGGTCGAGCGCGTGCCCGATCTAAGCATCACGGGCGACCGCGATGCCGCAATGCACGCCCTGCGCCCCCATCACCAAAGCGTGGTTTCTAGATTCGGTGGCGATTCCGCAGCTTGGTGGCGCGCCGAGCAAGTCCATGGTAGCGCCGTCGCCGTCGTCCCCGCCGCCCCAGAAATCACCGCCCCAGATGGGCTGCCCTGCGTCCCAGGCGTGGATGGACTTGTCACAAATCAGCCCGGCATCATCCTCTCGATTTACGTCGCAGATTGCGGCGCGATCTGGCTTGCCGACCGCGAGACCGGCGCCATCGGCCTGCTCCATTCCGGCAAAAAAGGCACTGAAGGAAATATCTTTGCCGCCGGTCTCCAGACGCTGCACGAAAATTTCGGCACCCGCCCGGAAAACGTCGTCGCCGTGCTCAGCCCTTGCATCCGCCCGCCGGACTACGAGGTGGACTTTGCCCAAGAAATCCACACCCAAGCCCAGCAGGCCGGTGTCGGCACCTTCCACGACTGCCGCCTCAACACCGCCGCAGACCTTGGCCGATTTTACAGCTACCGCCGCGAACTCGGGAAAACCGGGCGCATGTTGGCCCTCATCACCCGCGATCCCCTGCCATGACACCGCTCATCCTCCATGCCCCTGCGAAAGTGAATCTCTCTCTACGCGTGCTCGGCAAACGCGACGATGGATTCCATGAAATCGACACTCTCATGGTGAAAATCCCGAGCCTCGCCGATCAACTGGAATTCCGGGATGCCACGGAATTCAAATTTTCCTGCGACGACCCAAGCGTGCCGAGCGACGAGCGAAATCTCGTCGTCCAAGCCCTCCGAGCTTACGAAGCCGCCGCCGGCATCACCGTGCGCCACGAGATTTTTCTCCGCAAATCCATCCCCCACGGCGCGGGTCTTGGTGGCGGCAGCAGCGACGCCGCCAGCACCTTGCTCGGGCTCAATCGCCTTCACAACTTCTGCCTCAGCGTGGAAACTCTCCACCACCTCGCCGCCTCACTCGGCTCGGATATCCCGTTTTTCCTGAGTGCCGGAGCATCGCGCTGCACCGGCCGCGGCGAAATCATCCAAGCCGTCCCCTCGCCTCCTCCTTTCAAGATCCTCCTCCTCAAGCCCGCTTTCAGCGTGCCAACACCCGATGCCTACGGCCGATTCCAACACGCCGTGGAAATCCCCGGAATTTCCTACGCCCCCCAGATGGTAGGCGGAATTCCAATCATCAATGATCTCGAACGCCCGGTCTTCGGCAAGCACCGCTTCCTCGCCGAGCTCAAGCAATGGCTGCTCCAACGTCATGAGACTCAGGCAGTTCTCATGAGCGGATCGGGCTCCACCCTCTTTGCCATCCTCCACGATGGCGCGGACGCGGAAAATCTCGCCCGTTCTGCCCGCCACGAAATCGACCCGCAACTGTGGCACCACTGCGGACAAACTGAAGTAGAGTGCTGACAATCTTTTTAAGCGAAAAGTCAGAATCTTGCTTGTCCTTCAAGTTTCAGTCTGATAGGCATCTTTCCGATGGCCCCCCCCAAAAAAACGGTCGTCTTGGTGGACGATCATCCGATTGTCGCACTCGGACTCAAAACAGTGTTGAACGAAACGAGTGAGTTTTCATTCGTTCTATCCGCCACTCATTCGGAGCAAGCTCTGCATGAGATGGAACGCCTGAAGCCGGATCTGCTGGTGCTGGACTTGGTCCTGCCCGGCCGTGGTGGCTTGGAACTGATCCCAGAATTGCAGCGCCTCAGCCCACTGAGTAAAATCGTGGTCTATTCAAGCCTGCCAGAACTCACCTACGCCCCGCGCGCCCTGCGAGCCGGGGCACGCGGCTTCGTCGGCAAGGAATCCGGACTGATGTGTCTGGTGGACGCTCTCCGCCGCACTTCTGAGGGAGGAACCTACGCCACGGAATCCGTGAAACAGGCGATTCTCGACAACTACGGACGTGGCGGTGGTGCCCAAGGTAAAAGTGGTTTCAGCCAACTCTCCAATCAGGAACTCAATGTGTTCCGACTGATCGGCGCTGGCCTCCGACTTTCGGAAGTTGCCGAAAAACTTGGAATCAGCCCGAAAACCGTCGGCACGCACCGGGAGCGGATTAAGACCAAGCTGGCTCTCCGGTCCGGCAAAGAACTGGATCAGGAAGCCCTTCGGTTCGCCGAGTCGTCGCAAGTTCCCGCAAGCATTTCGTGAATTCTCACTCACCACCTGCACCTCTCACGTGGAGTTGTCCAGGCGTGTCACAACAGGAGCGGAATGACTTCCTGGAAAACGTGCTCACGCCGGGAAACCTGCGGCGCATGTTTTGGCTGATCGTGCTTTTCCTGCCGGTCAGCCTGCTAGCCATGCTTCTGAATCCATGGACGCTCAATCACACGCCTCTGCTTTTTTGGACGCTTGCCAATGCAGCAGTCGGCGTGGTTTTCCTGACGCTCCACCGCCTGATCCTTTCAGGCTGGCGAGGGCTTCAGCGGGGATACACGCTGGTCGTTCTTTGCTTCATCGCCAGTTTGATCTCAATCGACGGATTCTATCTTTTACTCACGCCGCTGATTGGAGAAACCTCGTTTTATGCAATTGGTGTAATTTTGCCGGCTGTACTTTTCAATTTACCGCCACGCACCATCCTCTCTTTGTTGGTATTGAATCACTTGGCGCTTGCCGCACTCCAGATCCACAGCGGCAACAGCCCCGGCTTCGCACTCGTGGATGGACTGGAAGGCGTGTTTCTCGCCGCGCTCGCATCCTGCTGTCGCTTCCGCCAACGCTGGGAAAATGATCAGCAGCGCCAGATAATTAATGAGGCAAACCTGCAACTCCAAGCCCGAAGCGATGAAATGAATGAGGTCATGGCCATCGCTGCCCATGACTTGCGCAGCCCGCTCCTCAACCTCCATTCGCTTTTCGTCATTCTAAAACACAACCCGAAATGGGTGGAAAAACCGTATTCTGAGGTGGTCAGGGAATGCATCGCCACCTGCGATGGGCAACTGGGGCTCATTTCTCGCCTGCTCGAAGCGCACACGGCTGAGGAGGCCGTGACGGAATCGAAAAAACGCCACGAGCTAAAACTTCAAGAAGTCGCCGAGCGCTCAATCCGCAAAATCCACCGCGTCGCAGAAGAACGGAATATCCGAATCACCAATCATCTCAGTGAAGTGGAAATCGCCAGCGACCCACAAGCGCTTGAACGCATTTTCGACAATCTCTTGTCCAACGCCGTGAAATTTTCCCCTTCGGGAACCGTCGTGACCCTGCGCCAACAATTCACCAGCGGCGAGTGGATCATCGAAGTCGCGGACGAGGGACATGGGGTGCCAATCGCCGATGTCTCGCAGTTGTTCAGAAAGTTTTATCGCGGACCAGCTCTCGAACAGGGAAGCACCGGTGCCGGACTGGGTTTATTCATCGTCCAACAACTCGCCGCAGGTCTGGGTGGCTCGATCCACTATCGCCCGGGCGAAACACGCGGCTCGATTTTCTCACTGCGCCTCCCCGCCTGAAGTCGCTGGTTTCATTTGCCATTTAAAGACCAAGCGTCACACGAATGCCGGTTGCATCATCCATGCAGCACAGTTTCAAGTTGCAGTTGAAACTGTGCGTTGACTCAAAACTTGGAGATCATAGCGGTGAGCTTGCGGAAAATGACGGAGCGGTGATGCGCGAGCGCACTTGGTTCAGGATGCTTGTTACGGCTTTCTCGCTGATCTTGAACTTGTCCATCACCTGTTCTGGCGTGCTGCCGGCGTTCACCGCCTCGAACACCTGGCGGTAGATCGGCGGCATGGCCTCCAGCGCGATCTGGACCGCTGCGTCTTGGGTCGGAGATGAAAGCAAACTGATCTGCCCGCTGCGGTCGATTTCCCCGGCGCGGGACATCTCGTCCTGGGCGTCGCGGCGGTTCTGGCCGAACACCGGAAGGGCAACTTGTAAGGAATCCTTACCAGTTGCCGGGGCTTCCCCCTTCACCGACTCCATGTCGAAGGCGAGCTTCTGGCCAAGGGCTTCTTCGGCGCTCAAGAGTTGGTCCTGTTCCTTGGCAGACAGTGCTTTCCCCGCATCTCGCTTGGCGGTGAGAGCGCGGTAAGCGCC
>JBEGOB010000559.1:0-8649 GCA_041182265.1 Verrucomicrobiota bacterium
GGGTATCGCGCGCCTTTCCTTCATGCAGACTGGTGAGGAAATGCCCCGTTTCACTCCGGAAATCACCGCACTTTTTCGTGTCTCGGTCATCACGGGTATCATTCACCATGCCCCGAAGGACCAGAACGAGGGCCTTGGCAAAAAAGACAAAAGTAGCCAACTGCCATCACTTGCGCGCGGCAACATGCGAAACCGAATCCACGATGCCATCCAAATCAATCATTGAATGCACCCAAGGCATTGGCCAGCGAGATTCGGCCAGCGAGATTCGGCCGACAGGACTCACCCATCATGACGAAGCTCCGCAAAATCTGTCACAGGCACTCGCAAGCAGAAGCTGAAGCTGAAGCAGCCAATTTCTCTTTGACAAAAAATTTCATATTTGAGATATGAAATATATGCCTCTCGCAAAACTTGAAGTTTTTGACCCAACTCTTGTTAATTTGGCGGCGTTCGCCAAGGCCTTGGCGCACCCAGCACGCATTATGATTCTACAATATTTGTCGGGTAAAGGGGAGCTTGCCTGCATGTCGATCGTAAATGCTCTCCCCTTGTCTCAACCCGCCTGTTCACGCCACATCAATGAACTCAGAAAAGCCGGCATTCTAAAATCACGCACCCGCTCCAACAACGTCTTTTTTCGCATTGATGAATCAACGCTCAGTCAATTTTGTCATGAGATGAAGAAGACACTCCAACCCTAATTTCATAGCACCTCGGCGCTCAATGCTTCACTTTTCCCATCAGAATCCCTTTTCATGCAACACTCCATACCTAAAACACTGCTGATCATCGGAGGCGTCGCCGGTGGTGCGTCCGCCGCCGCTCGCGCTCGTCGTCACTCGGAGAACCGACAGATCATTTTAATCGAACGCGGCCCCGATGTTTCATTCGCTAACTGCGGCTTGCCTTACCACATCGGTGGTGAAATCCCTGACCGCTCAGACCTTGCAATCCAAACGCCAGAGAGCTTGCGCGCCCTTTTAAATCTGGATGTTAGAACACTCACGGAAGCTATTTCGATCGATCGAAAAAATCATACTGTCCAACTGCGCTCCCTTGTCGATGGAAGCGAATCATCGATCCACTACGACAAGCTCATCCTTGCTCCGGGTGCCAGCCCTTTGAGGCCCCCCTTGCCGGGAATCGATAGCCCGCGAATTCATACACTGCGTAATCTGCAGGATATGGATCGGATCAAGCAAGCTGCCGCGACCACGGAACGAGTCGCCATCATCGGCGCGGGCTTCATCGGCCTTGAAATGGCGGAGCAACTTCACGCGCTCGGGAAGCATGTGAGCCTTATCGAACTGCAATCGCAGGTCCTTCCACAATTGGATGCGGAGATGACCCGCCCCTTGGAAAAAGCACTCCGAGACAAAGGGATAGAACTGATCTTAGGAGACGGAATTGATGGATTCGAAGACTGCGACGGAGGAATTTCTGCGAAGTTAAAATCCGGCAAATCCCTTCAAACGGGTTTGGTGGTCTTATCCATCGGCGTTCGGCCGGAAAGCGGCTTGGCTGCGGCTTGCGGGCTGGAATTGGGCTCACGCGGCCATATCCGCGTGAACGCGCATCAACTCACATCGGATGCTGATATTTATGCGGTCGGTGATGTTTGCGAAACAGCAGACCCGATCCTCGGAAAACGCACTGCCATTCCTCTCGGAGGTCCGGCAAATCGCCAAGGACGCACTGCAGCAGACCATATTTTCCTTGGCGAAAGAGCACTGCCATATCCAGGCAGTATCGGAACAGCGATCGTTCGCGTCTTTTCTAACGTCGCAGGCATCTCAGGCTATTCCGAGACCCGACTTAAGTCCGAAGGGATCGACTATCAGGCAGTGACAGTGAACGGCTCGTCCCACGCAAGCTACTTTCCCGGTGCGGAAACGATCACGCTCAAGCTGCTGTGGTCCCCTGCTGATGGAAAAATCCTCGGAGCACAGGCGAGCGGAGGAGATGGCGTGGACAAGCGCTTGGATGTCATCGCCACCGCTATCCGCGGCAATCTAAGTATCGATGATTTGGCGCATCTTGAACTTTCCTATGCACCTCCATTCGGCAATGCAAAGGATGTCATCAATGTTGCGGGTTTCGCAGCAGGAAACATCCGTGACGGATTGTTGATTCCCGTGGCAGAACTGAAAGACGCCGGAAAGCAGATTGTCGATGTTCGGCCGACTGCGACGGCGACCGCGAGACCGGTCCCCGGCGCACGGAACATCCCCCTGGGAGAGTTGCGCAGCCGCCTCGGAGAACTTGATATCACACAACCGGTTTTCACCGTTTGCCAGATGGGAAAAACAAGTTATTTCGCCGCAAGAATTCTTGCCAACCATGGCTTCGATGCTCGCAGCATCCTCGGCGGTGCTCATCACCAACTGTAGTTTGAAAATTCACCGTGTCTCCCGCTCAAGTGAGGCTCGGTGATTTCAAGACTCTTCACTTGATGCTTGGAAGTGCTGTTGGACTTGGCAAAGTTTCCCGCATGCGCACAAAGGCGATTTCATTGTTGCAGGAGTTGACGGAAGCCCACTCGGTTTCGGGTCATGAAGACGAGGTGCGTGCAATTTTCGTCGATGAACTTGAGGATTATGGCGATCTTTCGACGGACCGCAATGGCTCGGTTTTCTGCGAAACGGGCGACACCGGACCTCGCATTCTCGTAGCGGGCCACATGGACGAAGTCGGATTTCTCGTGCAAAACATCACTCACGACGGATTCATCCAATTTCTCGCCATCGGCGGGTGGTGGGAGCATAACCTCCTCTCACAGCGTGTCGAAATCCTAACCCGAGGTGGTGAAAAAATCTTAGGCGTGGTTTCCTCCAAGCCGCCTCATTTTTTGCCCGAGGCACAGCGACGACAGGTGATGTCGATTGATCAAATGTTCATCGACGTCGGAGCGGATTCCAGACGCGATGTGCTTGAGGGTTTCGGAATTTCACTCGGGGATCCGATTGCCCCGCTCGCTGCATTCACGCCAATGGGACGTGAAGATTATTTCATGGCAAAGGCGTTCGACAATCGTGTTGGAATGGCGGCCACGATTCAGGCCGGGCAGATTTTATCACAATCCCGGCACCCAAATCGCCTCATCCTTTGCGGAACCGTCCAAGAGGAAGTCGGATTGCGTGGCGCGAAAACGGCGGCAAATTTCATCAAGCCTGATGTCGCCATCATCCTTGAAGGCCCGCCTGCGGACGACACTCCAGGATTTTCGCGATTGGACTGCCAAGGCCAACTCGGCGGCGGCGTACAAATCCGCTTGTTCGACCCATCCGCCATCACGAATCCTCGCCTTGCGCGCCTGACCATCGAGACCGCACGCGCAGAGGGCATCCTACACCAAACAACTGTCCGACGCAGTGGCGGAACAGACGCCGGCTCGTTTCACCTATCTAACGAAGGAGTTCCAAGCATCGTCTTGGGAGTGCCAGCGCGCTACATCCACTCCCATAACGCGATCATTCACTTGAATGATCACCTTCAAATGCTCGCACTGACGATCGCGCTGGTGCGGAGGCTGGATCAAGAAACGGTCGACGGACTGGTCCGCTACCTTTGATAACCGAATTGGGCATTTTCACTCGCAAACTACAAGGTTCTCCGCTTGATTCATCCCATGTTTTCAAAAAACCACCGTTACTGCGCACTCGCCACCTGCCTCATTGGCATAAGCAGCATCTCATCTGCAGTCGCTCAACTGCCTAGCCTCAACGAAAAACTATGGCTCGGCCACTTCTTAGGACTGGAAAGTCGCAATTTCAACTTCGGAGTCACATCTGAAGGTGCCGCAGAGATGAAAATCATCGGCAAAAAAGATGAACCACTTGGCTCACACAGTGCCTTGAAAATTTCATTCATCGTCGAAGAAACTTTCCCCGACGGCAGAACCTCGCAACGCCGCATCCTACCGGAGTCGCTCGAATCAGACCAACCTGCGAGTCTGAAAATCGATGACGTCGTCATCCGTGGGAAAGTCACTGGCGATGCGGGCTTTGAGATCTTCCTCACCGAAAATCGAGGAGCCATCTCGCTCGGCGGACGCATCACGGACCCCGGTTCGCTCACCAAGAACCCTCTACGATTCAAAATCGAGGCTAAATTTGACGATCTCTACCGCTATTCAAAGCAAGACGGCGACAAAAAGGCCCTCAAAGAATTTGAGGAAAAAACCAAAAATGACCGGATGCAACTCGTTTTGGCCGACAAAAAACGCATCAAACACGCACCAGGAGATCCGGTGAATGCCACCGAACTTAGCGGCCCCGGGGTGACAGCGCTGCAAATGGAAATCAGCACTTACCAAGGAAAGAAGTTCGAGTTTCTCGCATCGGAAAATTCTTCAATGATGCTCGTCAACAAAGATTCCAAACCCTTGCACAGCGGCTTCAGCATCCTCTGGACTGCCGACACGGCGAAAGATCCAGAAGCCAAAGCCAGGTTCAGCATCGAGGCTAAATAAACAAAGACAACCATCCAAGCTGATATCTGACCGAAGCCGGGCGATGTTCGCCCGGCTTTTTTTTCGAAAAAACTCCGTCTTGGATCCGACGCCCGGCACCTCTTCTCAAGGCGTCATTCTAAACCGAAAAGTCTAAGAAATCTGTTAAAGTCACTTTTTTGTTCGAGCGAACATCTTTTTCTTGCGCTCGCACCCGCAATTGACCAATTTCCACCCAACACCAATCTACAAATGGCCGCCAAACAATCCGCTGAAGAATCCGCCTCCGAAAAACTCCACGAAGCCCGCAAGCGCAACTTGGACCTCGCGATCTCTCACATTCAAAAAGAATTCGGAGAAAGTGCCATCATGCGTCTCGGTGACGACAAATGTGTGGACGTTGACGTCATCCCAACCGGCAACCTCCTGATTGATCGCGCTCTCGGCGTGGGTGGCTTCCCAAACGGGCGGATTGTCGAGGTCTTCGGACCAGAATCTTCAGGAAAAACCACACTGACTCTCACGGTCATCGCCCAAGCCCAAAAACGCGGTGGACTCGCTGCGTTTATTGACGTGGAGCACGCCTTGGACCCACAATACGCCCGTAAACTCGGCGTCAACCTCGACGATCTTCTCGTCTCCCAACCCTCCTCCGGCGAAGAAGCACTGCAAATTTGCGAGGCTCTCGTCCGCTCAAACGCAATCGCTGTCATCGTCCTCGATTCCGTGGCGGCACTGGTCACCAAACAGGAACTCGATGGCGAAATCGGCGACTCAACCGTCGGCGCCCAAGCCCGCTTGATGAGCGCCGCAATGCGAAAATTGACCGCACTCATCTCAAAGGCACAGACAGTCTGTATCTTCACCAACCAAATCCGCGAAAAAATTGGCGTCATGTTCGGAAACCCGGAAACCACCCCCGGCGGACGTGCCCTCAAATTCTTCTCCTCCGTCCGCGTCGATATCCGTCGCATCGGAGCCATCAAATCAACAGATGGCACCGTCACCGGCAACCGCACTAAGATCAAAATTGTTAAAAACAAGGTTGCTGCTCCATTCACCGAGGCCGAGTTCGACATCATGTACAATGAAGGAATTTCGTCAACAGGCTCACTCCTCGATCTCGCCCTTGAAATGGAAATTGTCCAAAAACGCGGATCGTGGTTCAGCTACAACGGAACCCAACTCGCCCAAGGCCGCGACGCTGCCAAGGAACTGCTCAAAGCGGATCACGCACTCTACGATGAAATTGAAATCAAAGTGAAAGAAGCACTGGCCGTCAAAAAGAAGAAATAATTTTCCAGGATCGCACGTCTCCTTCCACTCGCTCATGACAAGCGGCCGCGTCACTGGACTCATTCTGGTGGCGCGGCATTTTTTTGGGCATCCAGCTCCCCCCCACCCAAGTCCGCAATCCGATGCCCTAGACGGCTGCGGGACTTGACGCTTGACCCAAGTTGCCCATCCTGCTTGCCTGCGCCTTTGGCAAATTGATAATGAATCGGTTTGCAAGCCAATTCATTGCAGCTTCAAGCCTCTTTTCACTCATCCTGATTCGCGGGCCAAGTTTCTTGTTTCAACTCAGATTTCTATTCTAATGGACCTATCCTCACCGCTTTGGTACGCTTCTTACATTGTCGTCCTAATCGGACTTGCCGGTTATGGCTCCCATCGTCTGACCATCGTTTTCCTCTATTTAAAACACTCCCGCAAGCGCCCCCACCCCAAAGAGCATTTCACAGATCTGCCCATGGTGACGATCCAATTGCCGGTCTTCAACGAAATGCACGTGGTTGACCGCCTTTTGGCCTCAGTCTCCGCCTTGGATTATCCACAGGATAAAATGCAGATTCAACTGCTTGACGACTCAACGGATGAAACCGTGGAAATCTGCCGCGCAGGAATCGAAAAGCTAAAAACACGCGGCTTTGACGCAGAACACATCCACCGCACGGATCGTACCGGTTACAAAGCCGGCGCTCTCGAAAACGGCACCCAATTTGCAAAAGGCGAATATCTTTTGATTCTGGACGCAGATTTCGTCCCCAATCCGGACCTCCTCCAAAAAACCATTCATTATTTCTCCGATGACAAAATCGGGATGATTCAAACACGCTGGGGCCACTTGAATCGCACTTTCAACGTGCTGACCAGGATTCAGGCGATGTTTTTGGACGGCCACCTCGAACTCGAACAAACTGCCCGGAACCGTTCAGGCCGCTTTTTCACGTTCAACGGAACCGGCGGCATTTGGCGGAAATCCTGCATCGCCGATGCTGGCGGATGGGAACATGACACACTCACCGAGGACATGGACCTCAGTTATCGGGCACAACTCAAGGGATGGCGCTTCATTTTCCTCAATGACGTTGAAACACCTGCCGAACTTCCGGTTGATATGGACGGCTTCAAAAGCCAACAACATCGCTGGACGAAAGGATCGATCCAAGTCTGCAAAAAAGTCCTCCCCGCAATTTGGCGAAGTGATGTCCCACTTTTCATCAAAATGGAAGCCACTGCGCACCTCACCTCGAACTTCGCATATCTGCTGCTCATTTGCCTCTGCTTCCTGATCTACCCAAATCAACAATCCCAACCTGATTTCGGCGCTCTCACTTACTACATCGTCAACATCCCGATTTTCTTCTTTGCCTCGGTATCGGTCATTTTGTTCTACCTCGTCTCACAAAAGGCTCTCCGTCCAAGCTCTTGGTGGAAGGAAATTCCATACTTGCCTCTATTGTTAGCACTTGGCATCGGGATGTCCATCAGCAACGCAAAGGCCGTGCTTGAAGCACTTTTCAATCATGAAACCGCATTCATCCGCACCCCGAAATACGGAATCGATCAAGTAAAGCGCCAAGATTGGAAAAAAAGCAGTTACAAAGCCATGAAAACGCTGACCCCTTTCGTGGAACTACTTTTTGGGTTCTTTTTCCTTTTCGTGGTCGTCGAGGCGGCCATGCAAACCCGTTGGTCATCGGCAATTCTGCTGCTTCCTTTTCCCGTCGGATTCTTCTACACATCGCTCTCATCTTTGGCGCGAATGATTCCATCCGGACAAGCCCCAACAAAAGCAGCCAATCACAAAGTTCCGTAATTCACCTCGTATGACAGAAGCTATCACGCAACGCGTTCTCGGCAATTTTTGCCTCTGCATACTCGCAGTGATCGGCCTCAACAGCTGCGGATCAAGCTATTTGAGTTCCGGTCCCGATGAACGAAACAAAGTCATCGTCAGCGTGCATGATCAAAAAATGCTTCTGGTGCAAGACGGAACGCCGCTAAAGTCTTACCCGATTTCCACGTCAAAATTCGGGATTGGTGATCGCCCAGGGAGCAATTGCACTCCACTCGGTCGCATGCAAGTCGCCAAGAAAATCGGCGATAAAGCGCCGATCGGCTCGGTGTTTAAAAGTCGCAGACCCACCGGTGAAGTGCTTCCCGTCAATGCTCCGGGCCGTGACCCCATCGTCACCCGGATTCTTTGGCTGACGGGTAAAGAACCTCGCAATAGCAACGCATTCCGCAGAACAATCTACATCCACGGAACGCCTGAAGAACACCGCTTAGGTTCTCCTGCCTCATACGGATGCATCCGCATGTCCAGTCGTGACGTCGCAGAACTCTATGACCAGTTGGGCACTGGTGCCGATGTCTTCATCATCCGTGGCTCCATCAAGGCAGCCCGCCCCAAGCAGGATTCAACCAACTTAGCAAAAAGTGGAGTCCGACCAAGGAATCGAGGCTGAGAAACTCTCAAACATGAGCTTGACACCTGCTGGTAAATTTCTATTTTCCCCCCCCCGCCTTCTCTGGCGATCATTTTTTCTAAAATAAGACTATGGCCAATCACAAATCTTCAATCAAGCGCGCACGTCAAACTGTCGTCCGGACCGAGCGCAATCGTGCTGAGAAAAGCCGCATGAAGACTCTCCGCAAAAAAGCCCTATCTGCAATTGCTTCTGGAGACAAAGCCGCAGCAGCAGAGGCCAGCTCGGCATTTTCTTCGGTTGTCGATAAAGCTGCTAAGCGCAATTTGATTCACCCAAATAAAGCGGCTAACTTGAAGAGCAAGACCGCAAAGGCATTCGCTGCCATTGCTTAATCGTCCAGTCAGCCTGTTCCCTCAATCCTCACGAAACAAGCGGACCGGTTCACCGGTGCCGCTTTTTTCATTTTAACCATGTCAGAAT
>JBEGOB010000560.1:0-14992 GCA_041182265.1 Verrucomicrobiota bacterium
CCCACGACAGGGACGCATCCATTCCACCCTAGAACCAACTTTTTCAAAACCTGCATGGTTTGAATTGCTAAGACAATCAAATAGTATAGGCGTCGTGTTTTGAATGAACATCGACCCCCCCTCACACTGGAGCCAATCCACTGACCAAGGCAGCATCACGCGCTGGAGCCGCAACGCTCGCCGCAAAATTGCCATCTGGCGCATCACGATCTCTCTCGCGCGTGCCCTCAAACGCGCACTCGACATCTTCGGCGCACTCGCCGCTCTCGTCGGATTCGCCCCCATTTTCGCCATCACGTCCATCCTCATCAAGCTTGAGGACCGCGGGCCAATCTTCTTTTGCCAAAAACGCGTCGGCGCAGGCGGACGCCTCTTCGGCATGTGGAAATTCCGCTCCATGATCGTCAATGCCGACTCAATCAAAGACCAACTCCTCCTCGCCAACCAACACGGACAATCCGGCGTCACCTTCAAAATGAAGGATGACCCACGCATCACCAAGGTCGGCAAATGGATTCGCAAACTCTCAATCGACGAATTCCCTCAATTCTACAACGTTCTGCGCGGCGATATGTCACTCGTCGGCCCCCGCCCGCCACTCCCTCGCGAAGTCGCGGAATACAAAGCATCTCACCTCCGCCGCCTCCGCGTGAAGCCCGGCATCACGTGTCTCTGGCAAATCGGTGGCCGCTCGGAAATTGACTTCGAGGGCCAAGTCCGTCTAGACCTTCAATACATCCGCTCTTCCAGCGTGCTGTTTGACATCCGCATTCTCCTCAAAACCTTACCCGCCGTCATTTTCGGAAAAGGCGCTTACTAACACCACATGACGCCCCCCCCACTCACTCTTGTTCTCCCAGATTGGTCCGGGTTGGACACCATCATCCGTTCTCCTCTCCCTTTTGCGTTATGGACAATCGGTGACCAGTGCCTTCTCCATCACTGGCTCGACTTTGCCGTCAACCGCGGCATGACCGAAGTCCACGTCTTTGCTGCCGACCGACCCGCCGCCGTCCGCCGCTTGCTTGAGGAATCATCCCTCTGGCCTCTGAAACTCCGTTTCACAAGCATCGCAAGCACCGCAGACGCACCCACCGATGCGATCTCGGTCGATTGGCTCCCAGGCGCAACATCTCCACCCGCACCCAACAACGGATGGGAGCTCGCCGCTCGCGCCGCAGCCATCGAGAAATCCTGGCTCGACCGCATGGCCACAGAACCAGATTTTCCACTCATCAACATCGGCTTCTCATGCAGGATCCACCCGGAAGCCAAACTCATTCCTCCCTATTTCATCGGCGACCACGTCCTCATCGGCCCAGACTGCGAGATCGGCCCACACGCGGTCATCGGCAACAACTCGGTGATCTCCGGTGCTAATCTCATTCGGAATTCTCATCTGTCCGACTCATCATTCCTCGGTCCCGTCACAGCGCTGGAAAATTGCCGCCTCGAACGCGGTGTCCTTTTCAACCTGAAACACCAAGCCCGCCTCGATGACTTGGAAACACACCTCGTTTCCACGCTTGAAAGCGCCTTTCCCGTGATCCCATTTCGAGACCGCATCCACGCACTTTGGCTCTACTGCCGCATGCGCAGCGTCGAGACACCTCCCGGCGATTTTCTAACATTCGATGGCAAAACTTTAATGGGTGACCCTAGCGACCTCAGCCTCCGCAACCGCATCGCCTGGCTCCCACTGGTCTGGAAAGGAGAACTCCCACTCTACGGCGTCCTGCCTCGAACCAAGGAACAACTCGAAACACTCGACCCGGATTGGAAAATGGTCATTCGCCACACACCTACCGGCGTGTTTTCCTACGCAGATCTCCACGGCTGCCACAGTCCATCACACCCAGATGAGGCCTTGCATGCCGTCTATCAGGCATCGCTTCCACCTCAAACACTCATCGCCAGCCTCAGGAAATTCACACGCAGCTTGACGAGCTCCAGCCTAACAACCTCCCACTCACAAGCATGAGTCCTGACGCCTTCCTGAGCACTCCCATTGGAGCCACTCGCTACTCGATCCCGGCGGACAACGCTCTCGTGGGCCCTCTACGCCTACGCTTCATCGACGCTCTTTCAAGCGGCTCCCTCACCGAAATTGATCTTCCGCACTGGGAACTCGTCTTCAGCGAAATGGTCTTTAACGCCGTTCTCCACGGCGCAGCAAATAACCCAGAAAAACTCGTCCACGTCGAGTGGAGCTTCACTCAAGACGCGATCATTCTCGCCGTCGAGGATCCTGGTCAAGGCCCCCCCGACGAGACGCTCGCATCACCAAGCCTCCCAGATGACCCCACCGCAGAATCCGGACGCGGCCTCTTCATCATCCATCAATTCGCCGATGAAATTCACACCTGGCGCGGCCCCACCGGTTTCCGCATGGAAGTCATCAAGCACTATCCTAACCAAGGCCTCCCCCTTCCCTCCACCCCTGAACTCGACAGCGTCCTCGAAGAACTTTCATCCTGCTACGAAAGCCTATCCGTCTTCCATCGCCTCACGGAAAATCTCATTGAAAGCAGCAATCTCCGCGACTTCATCGGCACATCCCTCGAAGAATTTCTCTCCCTCCACACCCACGACCGCGTCTTCATCCAAGGCTCACCCAGCATCCCGCAAACCATTCGTGAGATCCTCTCTCCCGCCCCTTGGTTTCTCGATCCGAACGACGCGGACCACACGCTCAAATCTCTTGGACTCCTCACCCGCGAAACCGTCTGGGAATGCTTCGAGGATCTCGCGCGCCAAAACCTCAACTTCGCCTCCCTTCGCGCCGTCGGCGCTGGCTGCGTATTCCCTATCGTCGCTGGCGAAATCCACTTCGGCGCACTCATCGTCCTCCGGAAATCGACTGCCACCGACATGCGACTCCGCTCGCTCGGCACTCTCCGCACTCTCGCCGACCTTTGCGGCATCGCCTGCGCGAACACTCACCTTTCCAGCATCCGCGACGAATCACAACGCGACCTTCGCGAATTAGAAATCGCCGTTGAAATTCAAAAATCCCTCCTCCCAGTTCTCCCAGAACCCCAATCCAAGCTCTGGAAAATCTCCATCCACCAAGAAAGCTCCCTCACCATCGCCGGCGACTATGCCATGGCAAAAATCGACCCTGCCGGAAATCTCGTCATCGCCATGATAGACGTTATGGGAAAGGGCGTTTCCGCCGCCCTCCTCGCCAGCATTTTCCGCACGGCCTTCGAGATGTCACTCCACATCCACTCCGCCAGCACCATGCTGGAAACTATCAACCACACACTTTGCGAGCAACTTGGGAACCTAACGATGTTCATCACATGCACCATCGCACGCATAAGCCCGGATGCACGTCACCTGGACCACGCCAGCGCCGGCCACTGCCCCACACTCTTCTATCACGCGGACGGCACACGCTCCTCACTCACTCCATCCGGCCCCCCTCTGGGCATCCTAACGGAAACCGAATACACATCGGAACACATCACACTGCGCGGAGGCGAGCGCCTCGTCTTCATCACGGACGGCTGCTACGAGTGGGACCGCCACGACGACGAACTCGGCTGGGAACGCTTCCTCACGCTGATGGATGGAAACCGAAACTCTTCCTCTCTCTCGCTCTGGAATGAACTCCGCGAACGCATCCGCTCCCAACACGGCCCCCTCCTCGAAGACGACTGCACCCTTGTCACCCTTGATATCCACCCATGAGAAACGTCCTTGTCGGCGAGGATGACCTCGTCATCTCCAAACTCTACCAAATCCATTTCCAACGAAATCGGATCCGTGGAACTTTCTTCACCACCGGCTCCGGCGTCCTCCATAGCGCACGCCACGAGCGCCCGGACCTCGTCATCCTCGACTTCGAACTCCCAGATCTCTGTGGCCCGGATGTCATGCGCGAACTCCACAAAATCCCCGGCTGCGAGAATCTTCCCGTCATCTTCGTCACCGGTCGTGCAACACCAGAAGTCGTAGACACTCTCCGCCGCGAAGGCGCATGCGAGGTCTTCGGCAAACCATTCTCCCCACTCCAGTTGATCCAACTCATCAACCGCCTCGCCCCCTCGGAATGAGCATGAAACCCCGCATCGACCTCTTCATCTTTGCCGATGCTCTCGGCTGGGAAATCGCCAAACGCAGAAACTTCGCTGCAAATTTACTCCCGATCCGCAATCGCTGCGAGACACTGTTAGGCTATTCTTCCACCTGCGATCCCACCATCCTCACCGGTGCCATCCCTAGCGAGCACCAACACTTCTCATTCTTCATCAAGGCCAATGGCAAATCGCCCTTTGCTCACTTACGCCACCTCGGCTTCCTCCCGGAAATCATCGCCGGACACCACCGCATCCGCAACAAGGTCTCAAAGTTCATCGCACGCCGACAAAACTACACCGGCTATTTCCAACTCTATAGCGTCCCTTTTTCCAAACTCCCCCATCTGGATTACTCGGAAAAAAAAGATATCTACGAACCCGGCGGCATCACCGGTGGCCAACCTACGATTTTCGAACACTGGCAGAAATCCGGCAAAGCCTGGGCTCGCTCCAACTGGCGCGACAACGACACCACCAACATCGCCCACGCACGCAGCCTCATCGAAAAAGGCGACGTGGAATTGCTCTATCTCTTCACCGCTCGCCTCGACGCCGTCATGCACCAATACGGCGTCAATCACCCAGAAGTCGATGCCGCCTTCGACCACTTTTCACAAAATCTGCAATCGCTCGCAGACCTCGCCGCACGCCACTATCGCGACGTCCGAATCCACCTTTTCAGTGACCACGGCATGGCTGATGTGCACGTCTGCTCGAACTTGCTCCCACGCTGGGAAAAGTTAGGCTTAAAATACGGCCGCGATTACATCGCCGTCTGGGACTCGACCATGGCTCGCTTTTGGTTCTCTAACCCAGCAGCACGCGCCACCGCAAGCACTTGGCTCGCCGCACAACCCGACGGAGAAATCCTCAGCGACGAACGCCTCGCCGGATACGGTTGCCTATTCCCAGACCAGAAATATGGAGAGCTCTTTTACCTACTTCCCTCGGGTTCACTCTTCGTCCCCTCGTTCCTCAATCAACGCAAGGTCACCGCCATGCACGGCTACGCACCAGAACACCCAGACAGCGCCGCAGCTTGGCTCTCCAACTCGGAAACCCTCCCCGTCACCGCGCTCCCCCACATTTTTCCCGTGATGAAGGCCGCCGCAGTATCCTAACAAAAATTAACATCCCCCCCACCATGCCATCACGGATTCTACACATCCCACGCCGCTTCGCCATCGAGGAATGGGGCGGCACGGAAAGTGTGATCTTCAACCTCTGCAAGCAACAGCAAGCCTGCGGCCAGCACGCGGAAATCCACACCTCACGCGCACTCTCTCCCACCCCGCGCGAAGTTTGGCGAAATATTCCCATCCACCGCTACCGCTACTGCTACCCATTCCTCGGCCTATCACCCGCCGACATTCTTGCTCTAGACAAAAAAGGCGGAAATCTGCTCTCACTCGACCTTTTCTATCACCTCCTCACCGCACGCAACGTCCGCATCTATCATGCCCACGTGCTCAAGCGCATGGGCGGCGGAGTCCTCACCGCCGCACGCCTCCGCAAAAAGCCCTTCGTTGCGACCCTCCACGGCAATATCTTTGACGTCCCCGCAGACGAGGCCGCATCCATCGTTGCCCCCCAAGAAGGACACTTCGAGTGGGGGAAACCCTTCGGTGCAATCTTCCGCTCACGCCACTTACTCGAAGACGCGGACGCCGTGCTCTGCGTCGGCTACTCGGAATACGAAAAAGCCCGAACTTCCCTCAATCACGAGCGCATTTACCACCTACCCAACGGCGTTACCCCTGAATCTTTCGCCCATGCTAACCGCGACGCCGGCCGAAGCCACCTCCATTGGCCCGCAGACGCCGTCACTTTCGGCTGCCTCAGCCGCATCGACCCTCAAAAAAATCAAATCCTCCTCGTCCAATCCTTCGCCGCTCTCGTCCACTCACAACCCACGCGCTCCTTCAGGCTCCTCCTCGGCGGCCCTGTCACCAGCCCAAGCTACCTCCAGGAAATCACGGACTTGATCGCCCACCACCGCATCGGCCATCTTGTCACCATTCACCCGGCGGTCATCGCGGAGTCCCCCCTCCATCGCGATCTCCTCGCCGCCCTCGACGCCTTCGTCCTCCCCTCGCGCCACGAACCTTTCGGCATCGTTGTCCTCGAAGCATGGGCCGCCGGCATCCCTGTCATCGCCGCAAAAGTCGGTGGACTCCAGAAACTCGTCTCTCACGCCCTCGACGGCCTCCACTTCCCTTCCGGCGATGCCCCAGCCCTAACCGCTGCTCTCGCAGCACTTGCTGCCGACCCCTCGCTCCGCCGCTCTCTTGCCGACGCCGGCTATGCCAAAGTCATCCGCCAATACACTTGGCAAGCCGTCAACGCACAACTGGAGTCAATCTACCAAACCGCAGAATCGCGTCACTCATGAAGCCTTTCCCACAAGCTGTTTCCGTCGTCATGCGCAGTTTCAACGAAGCATGGGCCATCGGAGAAACTCTCGAAAACCTCTTCAAACAGGACTTCTCAGGCGAAATTGAATTGATCGTCATCGACTCGGGATCCAGTGACGACTCGATCCAAATCATCAAAAAAATCCCCTCCGCACGCCTCATTCAAATCCCCCTTGGCTCCTACATCCCGGGCCTTGTCCTCAACCAAGGCGCACGTGCAGCATCACACGATTGGATCATCTATCTAAACGCTGACGCCACGCCCTTCGGAACGAGCTGGCTAACAGAAATCATCAAGCCCTGCCTCACCAGCCCCAATTTCGGAGCCGCATTTTCCCGCCAAATCCCGCGCCCCGATTGCAAACCCGTCTTCGCCCACGACTACGACCGCTGCTTCGGCCCAGACCGTGACTCGAAGAACTGGGACCACTTCTTCAGCATGGTCAGCTCCATCACTCACCGCTCGGTGCTCGATCAAGTCCCCATCCGCGAGGATCTGCAATACGCCGAGGACGACGAATGGACACGACGCCTTGCACAACAAGGATTTGAAATTGTTTACGCCATCGAATCCGTCGTCACGCACTCCCACAACTACACCGCACGCCAAGCCTACAAACGCGCATTCGGAGATGCCAAAGCCATGGCAGCCGCCGGAACGCTCTCACCTAGCTCATGCGCACTAGGCTGGCTGGCCGATAGTTTCCGCGATGCGAAATGGTGCCTGAAAAACCAACATCTCACCGGAATCCCCTTCGCCTCCGCCGTCCGCCTCGCCCAACGCCTTGGCCGCCGCAACGGCCACTCTGCCGGAAGCAAAATCCACAAACAATCCCGCTAACACCCCCCAACTCATGAAACCAAACATCACCATCGTCACCGCATGTGATAGAAATTACCTCTGGGGAGCATTCCTCCTCATCGCCAGCGCTTCGCGAAATATCCCCCAAATTCCCATCCATCTCCTGCAAACCGGCTTTACACCGGAAGACATCGCACTTTTCACCCAGTTCCCCCAAGTCTCGGTGATCCAACTCTCAGAGGATGACAGCCGCAACGTCAGCAACCGGAAATCCGAAGCAATCCTCTCCGCAGAAACGGATTACATCGCATGGATGGATGCAGACTGCATGGTCATCGGAAATATCGAAAATCAACTCATCCCCACCAACGGCGAATTCCAAGTCCGCCTCCGCGAAGCCTCCGAAAATGCTTGGATCTGGTGCGAACACTATCAACCCGGTGACAAAAAGGGCTCTCTCCCTCAAGCCGTCGCCGCTAAATGGCAACAGGATGTCAACCAACTCTCTCACCCGCGCCTCGACACCACCTGCGTCGCGAACACGTTTGTCATCCACCGCCGCCACCTCCCTTTTATCCGCCAGTGGCGCGCGCAAATCGCCGCAGTCCTCCCAGCCGGAAATCATGGCCTCATCGACCACCGATCCCCCGCCTATTTCATGATCGACGAATCCGTCCTCAGCTCGGTCGTCGCATTCTCAGACCTGACCCCGCCGATCAGCCCATTCCTCCTCAACCGCGACCCCAACGCGCACGTCGCTCACTTCGGCGCAAACCCGAAACCCTGGAAACGCTGGCGCAAACAATTCTGGTATTGTCATAAACATGTCATCGACCTCGTCGATTGGCTGGCCGCAAACGGAAAATCCGCGCCGCCCATCCCATGGCCCTTCCGCCGCTCCTCGACACCCTGCGCCTGGACGCTCTGCCAACTGGAAGCTCTCTACACTCGCTCCAGATCGATCGCGGGCGCTGCACTAAGGCGCAACTGATTGCTTGAACCTATCAACAACGCCCCCCCACACACCAATGAGCATCCTCTTCTATGATGACAGCCCCACTTTTGGCGGGCACGAAGTCATGACCTTGTTAGGTGTGGAGGCACTCCTCACCCGCCACCCCAGCCCAGTCCACTTCCTCGCCTCATCCGCCAACACCAAACTCTGCGATCAACTCACCACCCTCGCCCGTTCTCACACCCACCTGCACATCCACACCCTGGACCATCAATCATCGAAATTCGAGGCCATCCGCAATCAACTCTTTCCTGCTAGAAAAAACGCTCTGGCCAAAATTTTCCAAAAACTCAGCCCCTCGCTCGTCGTCGCCGTGCAGGGCAACATCGAGCACTCATCCCTCTCACTCCACGCCGCCCGCCATGCCGGCATTTCCTCAACAAGCTATATCCCCGTCCCTCACTCAAACGCGGAAATGGGCGCAAAACTCGGGAAATTTCGCGATATTTTTTGTTCCCACCTGTTTCACCAAGCGGATTCGTTCATCACCATCACCGATGAAATGGCGCATCTTTTGAAACTCCGCGGAGCTTCCGTCCCCATTCAGATCGTTTACAACGGCGTGGACACCACCCGCTTCCACCCCGGCCCCCAAGACCTTGCGCGCGCCGCTCTCGAACTCCCTCCCACAAAAACCATCATCGGAATCATCGGACGCATCGAGTTTCGCCAAAAACAACAACACCTGCTCGTCCAAGCCATCTTCTCAAACCCCAAACTCCACCACGCCTGCCACCTGGTTTTTGCCGGCGACGGACCAGATGCCGCCGCGCTCCACACACTCATCCAACAACACGGCATCTCCGCAACCATCCTTCCATGGTCGGACCCAGTAATGATCTATCAAGCGCTCGATGCTCTCGTCATCCCTTCCCGCTACGAGGGCCTGCCACTCGTCATGCTGGAAGCCCTCGCCTCCAACACCGCCGTCCTCGCCAGCGACCGCGACGGAATGAAGGACGTCCTCCCACCCGCTTGGAGATTTCTCCCTAACGATCCCAAAGCACTCGCTAACACACTCTCACACTTCATCGACCAAGGCTGCCCTTCCCCCGCCGCCACCCTCACCGCTCGCGTTCGCAATACGATGTCTCTATCATCATTCGGCGAATCCTTCGCCTCGACTCTCCTCAAACTCGCCAGACTCCACTAAGACCTTTCTCGCTTGCCATCCCATTCCAAGCCGCTCCAAACTCTCGCCCTATCCCCCTACCACAACCGTGCAGTCTCCTACGGATTCCCCCTCGGGTCCCCATTTCTCATCTGGCCTCACCCCGTCGCCCAGCACGGAAAATCACGCCGTAGCGCCAACAGCACAGTTTCGATTTCCCCTCCCTTTTGACCCGATCCGACTCCTCGCCGGGGTCCTCAGTCGCTGGCCTTGGATCGCCGTCGGTGCCCTTCTCTTCGGAACTCTCGGCACCATCCTCGGCGTGAAAATCACCCACCCTTCTTTCTCCATCTCCGCGTCCCTCATCAAACGCCGCGTCCCTCAAACCGTCCAAACTTCGGAAATCGGTCAAGCTTACCGCCCCGTCGATCTCAACGACGCCACTCTCCTAGCAACCCTCCTCGCCTCGGAACCTCTCGACCTCGCCCTCAAACGATCCCAAAACCCCATCTCGCCCGCTGATATCAAGTCTTTCGTCGAGGCCAACCAACTCGAAGGCACCGACATCTTTTACATCACGTATCACTCGCCTGTCAGCCCTCAAGACGCCATCTCCTTCACCTCTCTCTGGGCCGAGGAAATCAACGCATACACTCAAAGACTCCAACAAACCGAAGCTCACGAGGTCCGTCTGATACTCCAAAAGGAAGTCGCCGAACTCGAACAAAAAATCGAAGCAACCGACCTCGAAATTCTCAATTTTTCTAAGGAAAAAGACTACCTAGGCGGTATCGCACAAGTCTCAGCCGCACTCGTCAAACTCGCACAAATCGAACTCCAACTCGAAACCGCACGCACCACCGCGCAAACGAAAACTCAACAACTCGAAAACCTAACTGAACAACTGAAGCGCCAAAGCCCGATCGAGTCCCAACTGAAAACCGCCGGCGAGGAACTCGCGAACCTCCGCGCCACTTACACGGACGCCAATCCGCTAGTCCAAGCCAAGCTGCAAAGCATCGAATACTTCTCCTCACAAATCAAAACTCTCAGCCAAAAAGGCGAAGCCGAGCTCGACTCTTACACCGGAACCCAACTCGGAAACCAACTTTACCTCGCCATCCTCGACATCCGAAACGAGCTGCTGGATGCGAACAGCCAAATCATCGCACTCGAGAAACTCTACGATTCCACCTCGTCACGCATCGCGGAGTTTCCCGCAATCATCAGCACCTATGATGCATTCCAAAAAAAGCGCGAGGCCCTCGCCGAAGGACTTTCTCTCATGAGCAACCGTCGCAAAGAAGCTGAAATTTTTGCTTCGGGAGCACCCGGCTACTGGCAAGTCTTTCAAGCCCCCGACCCTCGCGGCATCACTCCGTCGTCGCTCCTCAAGAAACCCATCATTCTCGGCACCGCTTCCGCATGCGCTGGCGCCGGACTCGCTGTTATGCTCACCCTACTTCTCACCCAGCGCAGCGCAAGACGCTCAATTTTAGAATGTTGCGCCGCCACTCAAGCCCCACTGCTCTGCAATATCCCCACGACCTTCGAGGAGGACGCTGCCGCCGCCGTCGCTCACTTCTGGATCACTCACCTTTCACCACGCTCAAAGACGGCTTCTCCCATTCTTATTTGGACTTCTGCACTCGACCCCAACGAGGAACGCCGACTTTGGAATCTTCTCGCATCCGCCGCTCAACTCGACACCGGACATCAACTTCAAGTCCACGACCTAACTCCTGATTCACTCTGGAATGACTCTGAGCATCATAGCTCGCTCGACTGGATTTCCACGCTCCCATCGCCCGAACCCGATCTTTCAAAAAACCTCATCTTGCGCGCCTCCGCACTCCCTTTCCGCGAAGCGCGCGAGTGGCTCGCACACGTCAATCACTGGATCTCCGCCGTGTCCGGTGAGAAAAACTCAATCTCACGCACGCTCGCCGCACGCCCTCTATCAGATGCCTATCTCCCACCCTGCGCCGGCACCATCGCATGGACTGAGCGCCCCGACGGACGCATCCGCGCCACAGCCGACCAAGTCTCAAGCTATCTCGCTAAAAAATTCTCCTAGAGCACGCACGGCATGATTTCCCTCCTCCGGTTCATCCTTCCACTCGTTCTTCTGGTCACTTCCGCACCGGGCCAACCCAGCGTCCCGGACAACAAGGCTCCCACCTCTCCTAACTCTTGGCGGAACCGCTATGAACTCGGCCCCGGCGATGTCGTGAATTTTTCTCTATTCGGACGCCCGGATCTCGACCGACCCGGATTCCGCATCGCCCCGGATGGCTCGGTCTCATTCCTCCAAGCCCAAAATATCAAGGTCACCGGACTCTCTCTCGACGAAGCACGCATCGCCATTGAAAGCAGCCTCCAATCCCACTTCCGCTCGCCTCGCGTGATCATCACCCCACAAGAAGTCGCATCCAAACGCTTCACCATTCTCGGAAAAGTTCTTAAACGCGGCGTCGTCACTCTCGAGCGACCCATCACTCTCGTCGAAGCCGTCGCCAACGCTGGCGGCCTCGAAACCGGACTTTTTGAAACCAACACCGTCGAACTCGCCGACCTCGACCGCTCGTTTATCTCACGCAATGGCAAACAACTTCCTGTCGATTTCCGCCGCCTCCTCAGCGAGGGTGAAATGAGCCTGAATATCGAAATTGAGCCGAACGACTACATCTACATCGCCTCCAACATCACGAACAACTACTTCGTCCTTGGCTCAGTAATAAATCCCGGAGTGCAAGGCCTCACCGAAGATGCATCCGTCGTCGCCGCCATCACACGCCGCGGCGGATTCACCGATCGCGCTTGGGCGGAACGCGTGCTGGTCGTGCGCGGCAGCATCCAGTCTCCGGAAACCATCGTCATCAACGTGAAAAAAGTCCTAGCCGGTGAGGAAAAGGATTTCAAACTCGCACCCAAGGACATCGTGTTTGTCGCGGACCGACCTTGGGCAGAGGCCGAAGATATCCTTAATTTAGCCCTCTCCGCATTCGTCACCAGCGCCACCACCAGTTGGGTGAATCTCAACGTCGGCCCCATCATCGAATAACATAGATCGGATGCATCGCACAACGCTCACTCTCATCGCCGCCATCCTCATCGGGCTACTTGGCTCCGCATGTCATCAAAAAATCCCTCAATCTCAATTCGACCCGCGCGCACCCGCCGCAGAAGCGAAGGATCTAACTTTCACCCAAGTGAAAATGGAACGGAAGCTCAGCCCGCAACTCCTGAGTCCTCCCTCCGAGCCCTACATCCTTGGACCGGGTGACATCTTGGAAATCGAAATCGCGGAGGTCCCTAAAACACTCGCACGCACCTTCGTCATGCCGGATGGCATGGTCTATTACAACCTCGCCGGCGGCGTCCGCGCGGAGGGCCTCACTCAGGCGCAATTCTCCACCCAACTCACCGAAGCTCTCAAGCGGGATTACGCCAACCCACTCGTCAATGTCAGCCTCGTGGAAGTCCGCTCACGCCGCTATTGGATGCTTGGCCGCGTCTTTAAACCTGGAATCTATCCTCTCCGCCAACCCACAACTCTCTTGGAAGCCATCTCGGAATCCGGCGGCCTTTTCACGTCACGCTTCTCCGGAACCACCCAAGAACTCGCAGACCTTTCAAACAGCGTAATCATCCGCGATGGCGAGATCCTCCCCGTCAATTTTGAAACTTTGATCCGCTCCGGTGACACGTCGCAAAATATCTATCTACGCCACAATGACTTCATCTATCTTCCCTCCGCCACCGCATCATCCGTCCTCCTCCTCGGCGCCGTAGCCGCACCGCAAGCCGTCGGCTACAAGGACTCTCTCACACTCGTGGATTGCATCGCCCAAGGCCGCGGCCCTGCCAAGGGCGCCTACCTCAGCCAAGTCGTCATCGTCCGCGGCACATTGGATCAACCAAGCGCCACACTCGTCAATCTTAAGGCCATCCTCACCGGCGCTGAACCCGATGTCCGCCTCCAACCCGGCGACATCGTCTGGATCCCCAGACGACCCATGCGCCTCATTGAATCCACTGTGAATCTAGTCTTCAAGGACGCCGCTCGCAGCATCGCAGCCAGCGAGGGTTCTCGCATCGCCGGCAGTGACCAAGACCCTGTCATCACAGTGCCTCTCAGCTCACCCTAACCGATAATCTTCACGAAATCCTCCGCGCTGCACGACGCTCCCGCCGCCACCACTCGACTCGCGACAGGACGGCACACAGCATCACCCAAGTCGTTAAATTCTTGGTCTGCGTGAGCACACGCTCGACCTGACCATGAAAGTAGCTAATCGCAAGAGCAACCGTCACCCCATAGACCAATAGCCCGATCGACGTCCGCCAAAATGCAATCGTCCCGCGCACACCATGCCAAAGTGTGATCCCCGCGAAACACAGGAATCCGAGAAACCCTAAAATTCCATTCTCCGCGAGTATCAACCAATACAAGCTCTCGGTCAGCGGATTTGATCTGAAATTTTCCGGATAGATCCGCCTCCCACGGTTTTCCTCCCAGCGCTCCAAAACCCGGGAATACTTCAATCCCAAGGGCCTGCTGTTCGCCAAACCATAGTTGTTCCACCCGATCCCCACAAGTGGGTGGTCCCGCTTCATGGCCGCAGACTGCTGGTTGAGCGCAAACCGCAAATCGTTCTTTGGCGAGCTGTCCTCTCCCACTCGCGCCATGAAGGTATCCGCAGCCACCGCCATCACCGCCACGCCACCCACCGCTCCAACCACACCCAAAACCACTCTCCGCGCGGTAATTCCCTGCAAAAATGAACCGGCCATCACCAACACAGCACCCACTCCAAACGCCGCCAACGACGCACGCGAAACCGTCAAAACAACCACCAAACCCGCCCCACCAAACGCCGCAAAAAATAACGCTGCATCGCGCGGCGTCGTCTCTTTGGAAATCGCCAAACCCAAAATCGGAAAGGCCACCATATACGACCACATCGCCATCGGATTCTGATGCTCAAACCACCCCGTCACCCGGAACCCGCCTTGCACATACCTGCCCCACATGCACACCACTAACTGCACGATCAACGCCACCGCGAAACCTCGCATCATCGCCTTCAAATCCCGCTCATCATGCAAGGCCGCAAACACCCCCACAAAGATAAACGCCATCTTTGCAAACTTGAATCCCGGCATCAATCCATACACCGGATTGATCGCTCCTGGAACGGATAGCAAACACACCACAACCCACAACAACCACGCCCACAAACCCGGCGGCAGAAACCGGAAATCCCGCCGCTTCTCCAACAACGCCGACAACGCAAAACCAAGCGCAACCGCCTCCAAGAAGTTAAACTCAAAACCACGCGAATGCCCACGATAGCTCGCGACCGAGTTTAACATCAACGTAAAATCCGAGGGCGGACGCACCAACCAAAACGCCATCACTCCCAGCGCGACCCTCCGCGCACCATCCTTCCCCTTCAAATAATATCCCAGCAATGGCCCCAGCCCTAAATAGACGAAGGCAATCACCATCACCTTCATCAGCATCTTGACGATTTCCATGCGGCTCTCGCACAATCCACC
>JBEGOB010000561.1:0-7710 GCA_041182265.1 Verrucomicrobiota bacterium
AGAGCTTGCGGTTCGCGGGTCGCATCCAGAATCTGCCGACACATGGTCTTGATCCGTTCGCGAGCCATTGGCCATCCGAGTTTTGCCATGCCGCAGAGCTGCTTGAAGTGTTCGGGAGAAACCTCCGCCAGCTTCGCTGCACTGCCGATTTTCATCGAGAGCGTGGTCGAGAGTTCCGGCCAGGCCAGTGTGCAGACCTGATCGTAGAGCGGTGCCATTCTGCGGGTGTCTTGTGCGTAGAGAAACGAGTGGTTCTTTCCATGGGCATCGGCATTGCCCGTCACAGCCGCGAAGATCACCGCATCGAGCATGTGCCTGATGTCCAGCACCGGTGTGGTGGACCAATCGCGGATCATCTGAAAGCATTCGTGCAGCGACGGCCCGCCTTCCTGCTGGTATTTGCGTGATGACGGATAACCCAGGGCTTGGCAGAAATCCTCCTGATGCAGACGCCGGACGATCTCGCCGGAAGCCCCTTTTGCCCGGTCGTATCGTTTGCTGATCAGACATGGTACATTGCCAATTCGCTCTGCCCAGGCTTCGGCGGCGTCCAGTCCAATGCGGCGGGCGAGAGCCATGCACCATGCCTCGTTTTCGGCGAGGCCGGGAAAACGCAGCGGCTCGGGTTTGATGATGTGGGTGCTTGGGGTGTCTCCCAGCGGCAATGCCAAGCGGGTTGCACCGCCGGACGTGGAATCGATCACCACCGGCAATTTGACCTGTGCTCCGGCGAGCGAAAGTCGCAGACCCTGTTCCCCGGCAAGCAACGGTTGATGCGGGAGCCGATCCATGATTTCGATGAGCTCCCCCTCGCTGAGCCAACGCACTCTACCATCGGACGGTGCGCGACCTTCCATTTCCTCGGGCACAAGCGCGATCGCCCCGGCGCATTCACCGCCGATCCGCTCCAGCATCGCAAAATCGTTGTTCGCGCTGATGCCCAAATTTCTGGCGATCTGATCCCGAGAGTCGGCTTCCGGAAGCAAACCGCCAAAGAAGACATTCACTCGCTGACCTTCAAAAGGCTCGGCTTGCAGCGGTAACTGGCGAGACAATGGCAACGCACCCGCATCCGTCAACCAGGCTTCTTCATACCGGAAGACCAGTCGTTGGCCGTCATCGGTAAGCACACCAACCCGCTTCCCGTGCAAGTGGACGATCAAGGGTTTCATGGCTCGGAAATTTCCAGTTTCAAACCCAGTGCCCGGACAATTTCCAGGGCTTTGCCCAGTTGGCAGGTCGGCTTGCCCTTTTCCAAGTCGATGATGAACCGCAACCCGGTTCCCGAGGTCATGGCCAAATCTCTCTGGGTCACCTTCAATCGGCGTCTCTGCTGGCGAATCGCCTGACCAAGGCTTTGTGCATCCTGAATCTTCATTGTTCCTGATCGGGAACATCCTTGTCTATTGAGCGCCAATCAAGAAAAAAGTTCCCGATCAGTAATGATTCAAACTTTTCGAAGGTGCTGCGCAAGAAAATGCCCGAACGGTAATTTTTTAAGATCAGTCCGCCTCCAGCCCCCCCCGAAAACGCGGCTCTCGCGGCATTCCTCGCCAGGCGCTGGGGTGTCCCGATCTCCGCCACTCAGATGATTGCTGAAGGGGCTTCCGGCAACATCAGGGCGGCGATGACGGACTTGGAGATGGGGTTGGGGTGACGGGTGGCTTTGCTCCAACCGCGCGACGTTTGTGAAGAAACGTCAGGTGCATATCGTTATCACAACGCGTGGACCGAGTCTTTCACGGGCCCCTCAAAAGCGAGATGTTACAGAACGGCCGCTTGACTGATGCCACCGACGCCCGCACAGAGATCTTCGACTCCATCGATTCATACTATAACAACCACCGGAAACATTCCGCTCTTGGCTACCAAACCCGGCCCAATTCGAGGCCAAAATTCCATCTCCTAACTAAACCACAAACGGTCCCAAAAGCGGTTACATCTCAGGACCCCGACGTGGAGCGGTTGCGAAACAGCTCTGGACGCGGGATCTCGGCGAGAAGGTCTGGAGAAGCGATCAAAGAATTTCCGAGAAAGCTGCGGAGCTTGGCGATCTGCGGAAAAGGATCGGCGACGAGGCTGGGGAAATCCACCTCCAAGAGTTCAATTCGCGGGCAATCGCGCAGAGTGGCCAGCAGATGGTTGACATGAACTTGCTGGGTCGCGATCAGGTGCGCCTTCTCCGACTTCGCTTGCCGTCCTGAGCGAGCGAGCATCCTCCATTGTGAATCCACCACCTGCTCGACGGGGCGCAGCATGAAGATGATTTTGTAGCGGTGCATGGAGGGTAGGCATGGTAAAAGAGCAGAAATGACTTTGACCACCTTACCAGCAGCCATCTCGATAATCCGCGGGTTTTTCTGCAATGTTTTAATCTCCTCCCACTCCCAGTAGCCTTCGGGATTGTCCTCGTCTGCGCAGCGCTTCCCATCATGCATGACCTCCAAACCACCCGCGCGGAGAATCTGCATCATCAAGCTGGTTCCTGAGCGCGGCAGGCCGGAGACGAGAATAAAATCCAGCGGTACAACGGAAGCAAGCTCCGCAGTGGGCGAGGCAGGTTCCGAAGAGCATAGGAGTGACTCAGTCTGGCGAGTGGCGGCACGGGCCAGCACTCTCGTGCGCAGATCAGCGAGACGTGCCTGGGCTTCCGTGTGATTCTTGGTGCGTAATATACGGGATTGCCAGTCTAGGCGAAGCGCCTCCTCAGTGCGACCCAGGGCACGACAGACCTGGGCGAGCAAGCGTGCGGCAAGTCCATTGTGTGGATTGAGTTGCAGGTGTTTGCGGAGCGCATTGTCAGCCGCAGTCCAATTTTCCAAACGCATCAACGCAAGTCCGAGCATGAAGTGGCAGCGTGGATTGCCGAACTGAAGCCCCACCGCCTCCAAGGCCGCGCTGGCGGCTTGTTCAAACTTCGACTGCCGCAGGTGGCAGCGGGCCAGCGTGAGATAAGCATCCGCACTGCTGGGATCCAACTGCAACAGAGCTGTCGCCGTGGCTTCCGCTTCCGGCCAGCGACGCAGGGCGAGGTAGGCCTCTGCCAAGGAGTTGAGCAACTGCGGATGATCCAGGGAAGTGGCGCGGGCGGCATCGAGATGCGCAAGTGCCTTGGCGTGATTTCCTCGCTCCAGCTCGATCTTTCCTTGCAGCAGGTGTGCAGAATCCTTGCGGCCAATGCTGTCTAGGCAAACCCGGAGAGTTTCCTCTGCCTCATCGAGCAGGCCGAGTTGAAATTGGCATTTGGCCAACAATTGCGCGTAATCAGTGCGCTCGGGCTTGGCCGCAAAGCAATCTTCCAGCAGCGGCAGCGCCATCTCATCCTTGCCGCCGTAAAGACAGGCACGGGCGAGGTTCCACTTGTTCTCGCGCTCGGTTTCATGCGTCGCCTTGCTTTGGTCCGACGAAATTTCATCGATATAACCCAACGCGACAAACTGCTCTAGCAGAGCGCGGCTATCCTCCGTGGAGAGCCTGCCGCGAGCGGGCCCAGGGCAGTCCTTCGATTCCCAGCTGGGAATAAACTCCACCGGCCGTATCTCGCTGAAGGCCTCGCTCAAGACCCTACCTTCCATGTCTTCACCGACGGGCAGCCCAAAGTGGTGCAAAACCGTAGGTGCGATATCAAGCAGGCCAGCGCCATGGATCAACTCGTCCTGCTTGAAGCCGGGCCCTTGCGCCATGATCACTCCCTGCGAGCGGTGCCACACGGTGATGCCCGCCGGCACACGAGGCGTGAATTTCGGGCGGAGGTGGTTGCTGTGGAAGCCATGATCCGAAACAAGAAGTATCGCGGTGTCTGGCCCTGCCATCTGAATAAGCCGCTGCAGCATCATGTCGTGCGCCTGATAAGTTCGATTCACAACCTCCTGATACATTGTGAAATCCGCCTCAGCGATACCCTCCATCTTGGGAGGGTGGTAAGGCATGAAATCGTGGGAAATTTCATCCAGCGCGCGGAAGTAAACGGCCATGAAATCCCAGTCAGGATCCGTTTCCATCAGATAAGTCGCTGCGCTTTGTACCGAGTATGCTTCGGCCAATTTCTCCGCAAGGGCTTGCAAGCGGCGGTCCGAGCGTTGATCGACCTGATGGGCGTTAGGGACGAAACTGCGGATGACGTCATTGCCAGTCATCTCATGTGGACTGACGCGCAGCTCATTCATTTCCCTTGCAAGTTCGGGCGGCCAGTAAGTTCCGGGCATCGGGCTCGGCCACTTGGAAGGAGCCATCTCCGGCGTCACCCGCTGAAGGTGGCCAAATCCATTTGATACCATTTTCCCATGTGCCAATTGTTCACCTTGTGTGGCAAACCAACTGACGACATGGCTTTTCAGTCCCACTTCTCCGAGCATTTCCCAGAGCGTCTTGCATTGGCGAGTGGCAGCGGAAACCGGCACTATCTCACCCGATACAGGATCCACCTCCGTGAATCCTGTCACGCCATGGTGATAAGCCATCTTTCCCGTGGCGATGGACGTCCATAGCATCGGCGACAACTGAGGCTCAAGAGTCGCAAGATTGCCACTGACGCCACCATCGACCAAGTGCTGCACACCAGGCAGCTTCCCGGCATCGAGCAGCGGATGAATGATATTCCAATCTGCGGAATCCCAGCCGATAAGCAAAAGACGTTTTTTGGAAGGCATCGCGATAAAAGTTCACGGGCAAGGGAGTTTTACAGCGGCCCCATCGCTAGACTCCAGCGCGAGTCAGAGCGCCGATTGAGCGAGGAAACCACTGTTGAAGGCCAGATCCGGAATTCCGGAAGATTGCGGTGCCTCCAATGAGGCCCCCTCAATCTCACCCGACTCAGGAGAGTCGACGGCGGCGCGCAAGAACACCCGCAGCGCCGAGAGCCAACAATCCGAGGCTGGATGGCTCCGGGACCGCATCGATGGCGGTTTTTCCTGCGGAAATACTCAACGCCGATCCATCGTCATTACGGGCCATCGCGACGAGATATCCGCCTCCAGCACCGTCCAAATAAAATTGTCCAACAGCCTCAAACGGGCCCGCACCTCCATCGAAGGAGATATTTGCGTAATTCTGATTCGAATTCAAGACAGCCCCCTGATTGGCACTGCTGCTTAGGAGATATTGGCCGTAGCCAAAATTATCGATATTTGAGTGGTTGGTCCCGTTGGTAAAATAGCCAGAGACTGAACTGAAAGCCGTCCAAGCACTCCCGCTGCTGTTCATCAGATAGCGATTGGCCGGGATTCCATTGAAACCCATATTTCCGATGTCGATTCCACCTGGAGTTGGCGTCCCGGAACCGGAGTTTTGCGAGCCTGAGCCATAAAAGGTCACCACAGTCGCGGCGTCTGCGTTGCCAGCGAGACAAGCCGCCCCAAGGCTGACTGAAAGATACTTGCCCAAGCGAGTCGTGTTGATTTCAGATGTCATAATAAGTTATCGAAGACTGCTTCGAGGCTTGACCAGCTCATCAGCATGTCAAGCTCATTTTGTGCCTACGCAGGGACGTCAAAGCAGGATTGCGCCAGAGAGAGTTTGCTCTAGATAACTACTATTCTTCTAGTGGAAGCAGTGACAAAACAACCGTTTGAATAATCCGCAACTTGTTGACTATGAGAAGGAAATCTATTTACGAAGGTAACAAAGCCCTTGGGTCTCCCCACACCCATCCAAATCCTGTGAAAGGTGCCTTTTTCAGCTTTACACTTTTTTCACGCCAAAACCGCTAGGGTTGGAACGGGTGAAGCGGCTGGAACCCTAGTAGAATAATGGATTTCCTAGTGTCTGCCAGAGTCTGATGGACGTCTGCGGGGTGTAAAGTAGAGTGTAAAATGACCGGTTTTCTGGACGTTTTTGAGGAAGAATGGTCGATAAAATTCTCCGGGTGATCGATCACAGAAGATTGGCGCGGGAAGCGCCAGAATCACCCGCTTGGAAGCAGGCAACGAGGCGGCGAATCCTGCCCCGCGCTTGTGGCGACCTCTAGCTCCACCACCCGAATGCTTGCGGCCGGGTCAGGAGGGAACGTCAGGGCGGCGATGGCGGATTTGGAACTGGGGTTGGGGCGAGCACTTGGGTTGAGTGATGGTGCTGAACCACGCCACAAGTCGCCCATCATTCTGACTGCCCAAGACTGCGCGCCAGTTCTTCGAATGCTAGAGCGCCCCCTTCCTTTTCGCACCAGCGTTGAACGTGTGCCAGATTGACCCGCGCTGACTGACCGTCCGGAGTCACGGGAAACTCCTCGCCAATCTCCACGGGTCCCCTTGGAAACTCCAGAAAGAGATGGGGGCACGAAGGATGCCGGAAATACCGGGACTTGCTTGGCTCAAAGCCCAAGGCGCACAAGACATCCTTGATTCGATCCCGATGGAAATCATCAGGGACCATGTCGAGATCGCCGGACCGGTAAAGCCCATCGGTGTAGATTGCAACGACCGCGCCTCCCACTAGAACCGAACGGATTCCGGCACCTTCTAGGTGCCACGCCACATAACGCCAAAGTTCCCCCTCGTTGCATCGAGGCCAATCAGGTGGGTTCATCATTCGGTAAATTTGACTTGAATATGCGGTCGTCTGACCTGAATTTCAGGTCATGATTTCTACTGCGCTGGCGGATTTGTTTGGTGGCAGAGCGGCTGAGGCAGTCCTGCTTCATCTGTTCCATTACGGTGAAACCTATGGTCGGGCGGTGTCCCGGGATTTTGCCGTATCCTTGGATTCCGTCCAGCGCCAACTGGATCGGTTCGAGCGCGCTGGCACTTTGGTTTGTAAGCGCCAAGGGCAAATGTTGATTTACTCATGGAACCCGAAGTCCCGGCTTGCCACACGGCTGCGAGAGTTGATCGGTGTGGTTCACGAGGGATTGAGCACGGAGGCCAAAGAGTCGATCTTCCTTGAACGCAGGCAGCCCAGAGCGAAAGACAAGCCTGTCATTCGATAGACAAGCCCGTTTCCAATCGGGTCCGACTCCACCCCCAGAAAACGAGGGATTCGCGGCATTCCCCGCGAGGCGCTGGGCTATGCCTATCTCCACCACCCGGATGATTGCGGCCGGGGTCGCCCTCGCGACGCTCAAACTGATAGATACTATTTTTGAACTGCGCGTCGAGCACCGTGCGATCAGTGATGCCTAGCAGGGGTGCACGAGTCGTGCGAGCTCCGACGATCCATGAGCAATTCGATGGCTCGCTCGATGCGCTCCTTACCCGGCATTGTTAGACGTTTCACACCGAAAGTCCGCGCAATCTCAACGGAAGAACATGCCGCGCCCGCATGGATTGCAGCTGCCTGAATTTCCTCGCTTGGAATGTCCTCGATGCTGCGAGCCACTTCGCCTTCGCTTGGGATGCGAAACGAACTCATTTCACCCGGCCCGTCTGCATCGAGCCAGACGAAGGAGCCGCTGATGAGATCTTCCCGCAGATGGAAATGGTCATCCACCAGAGCCAAAACCCTCTCCCGGATAAGGCGACCCGTGCGCTTAAAATCATGGGCGCGCGCCATGCGCAGCACCAGAAGATCGACGGCGATGGGAGCCTCCATCACGAGAGTGAGTCGAATCAATTCCCGGAGGATTTCATCATAGTCTCCGTGGTGAAAGTTCTCCGGGTCAATGCGGTCCGAGACTCCCGCGAAATCGGTCGTCTGGTAAATGCTTGGCTCTTGGCTGCGCTGGATGTCGAATTCATCCGCAGCCCAGAGTGCGGCGACCAGTTCCTTGTTGGGGGC
>JBEGOB010000562.1:0-7400 GCA_041182265.1 Verrucomicrobiota bacterium
GCCAACAAGGTTCCAGGCAAAGACGGCTTTGTTTTCAGCCCGTATAACAACAAGATCGTGGATGTTCGGGACATTCCGAGTGGCACTTTAGTCCAAGACCCAACCTACACGGGTGAAGGGAAGGGCTATTTCCGCGTGCCATGATTCTGTTTTCATTCCCGGTAAACCTTTTTTAGGAAACCTGACCGGGGCCGGCACCATGGCCCCGGTCATTTTCTTTCACTCATGACGGATTTCCCAACTATCACCATCCTCGGCGGCGGTCTGCTTGGCGGATCACTTGCGCTTGCCCTTGCGGCGTTGGAAAATCCACCGAAAATCCACCTTTGGGCACGCAAGCCTGAGACGGTCGCCATGGCGGAAGAGCTTGGCATTCCGGGGATTACGGGCGATCTCGCGCTAGCGGTGGCGCAGGCGGATCTGCTGATTCTTGCGGTGCCCGTGGGCTCGATGCCGGGTTTGCTTGCCGCCGCGCTGGTGGCGGGGCTTCCCGAGACGTGTCTGGTCACGGACGTGGGCAGTGTGAAAAGGACACCTCATCGCAGCCTTGGCCCGCTGCTTCAGGGGCGCGCTTGTGGCTTCATCGGCAGTCACCCGATGGCCGGCTCGGAGCGCAATGGATTGTCCGCCGTCACGGCCACGCTTTTTCAAAATGCGGCCTGCTTGCTCACCAATGATGATGGCGCGCCTGCCACGCAACTTGCTGCCCTTGAGCGTTTTTGGAAAACTATTGGTTGCCGCACCTCATGGATGAGCGCTGCCGTCCACGATGAATTGGTCGCGCGCATCAGCCACCTGCCGCACATGATTGCTGCCAGTGCGGCACGCGTTTGCCTCAAGGATCCGCTGGAAGGCCGTTTCGGCGGGGGCGGATTGCGTGATACCACACGCGTCGCTGCGGGAAATCCCTCGATGTGGGCGGAAATCGCCATTGAAAATCGTGAGGCGCTGGCCGGTCCCCTGCGTGAGACCATCGCCGATTTGCAAGAAATCCTCGCGGCCCTCGAGCGTGCCGATCAAGAACACACCGAGCGTTGGTTGGTGACCGCCAAGCAACACCGCGATCCGTTAAATTCACTCAAGTAGCCAATTTTTACCACACCCCATGTCGGAATTCAGAGTTCAAGCGATTTCAAAGCTCCAAGCGGAGTTCAGTGTGCCGGGAGACAAAAGCATGTCGCACCGCGCCGCCATTCTCGGCGGGCTGTCGGACGGCATTTGCACCATTCGGAACTTTCTGCCCAGTGAAGACTGCGTCAACACGCTCAACGCGATGCAGGCTCTTGGTGCGCGCCATGAGGTGCTCGACGAGCTTCCTGGTTACGGCCCGCTGAATCTCCGGATCCACGGGCGGTCGATGAAACTGAGCGCGCCAGCCCAGCCCATTGATTGTGGGAATTCGGGCACAGGCATGCGCCTTCTCGCCGGCTTGCTCGCGGGCCAAGATTTCTCCTCTGAGTTGTTTGGTGATGCCTCTCTATCTTCGCGTCCGATGGGCCGCATCACTTTGCCGCTTGGGCAAATGGGTGCGAATATCGAGCCTCGTGGTGAGAAAGCGGGATGCGCCCCGCTGGTCATTCACCCTGCGGCGCTGCATCCGACGACTTATGAAATGCCGGTGGCCAGTGCGCAGGTAAAAAGCGCAGTTCTCCTTGCCGGGCTCTTCGCCGAGGGCAAGACCACGGTCATTCAACCTGCCGAGACACGTGACCACACGGAGCGCATGCTCGCGTCGTTCCGCGTTGCCACTGAGCGAGTTGGCAACGAAATTTCGGTCGTTGGCGGGCAAATCCCGAGTGCCTGTGATTTCACGGTTCCCGGTGACATTTCCAGCGCGGCTTTTTGGTTGGTTGCAGCGGCCGCTCTTCCTGGCTCGCGCTTGTGCATCAAGAACGTCGGCCTCAATCCCACGCGCACGGCGATTCTCGCAGTCCTCAGCCGGATGGGCGCGCCGATGACTGAGACGGTGCACCAGTCGGAAGGCGAGCCGATCGGCGACATCGAAATTCACGGTGCCCCGCTGAACGGCACGACGATCCTGATCGAAGAGGTGCCAAATTTGATCGACGAGATTCCAGTCATCGCCGTCGCCGCCGCCCTAGCCAGCGGCCGGACCATCATCCGCAACGCGCGGGAACTTCGCGTGAAGGAGACGGATCGGATCACCACGGTGGTGGACAATCTCCGCGCCATGGGAGCGGAGGTTGAGGAGTTTGAGGACGGGATGGAAATCGTGGGGGGCAAACCTTTGCATGGTGCTGTGATCGACAGTTTTGGCGACCACCGCATCGCCATGGCCTTCGCGATTGCCGGACTTTTTGCCGAAGGTGAAACTGTGATTCAAAACACCGACTGCGTGAATACCTCCTATCCGGGATTTGCGCACCACCTCGCGGCGATTCTCCGTGAATCTTCAAATCCTGCTGAATTTACCCTCCCAACCCAGTCCCGCGCGTGAGCCAGCCAACTCCCAGCCTTGTCTCTCATCCTGCAAACTTCGCCATTGCCATCGACGGTCCGGCGGCTTCTGGGAAAAGCACACTTGCCCGTGAGTTGGCGAAAAGGCTTGGCCTGGTGATGGTGAATTCCGGCGAAATGTATCGTGCCGTGACATGGAAGGCGCTTCAGGAAAATATCGATCCTGCGGATTCCGCCGCAGTTGTCGCTCTTCTTGGGCGCATCGACATGCATTGCGGCGATGATGGTGTGACCTCAATTTGCACAATCGACGGGATTGCCCCTGGTGAGGCTCTGCGCGGTGAGGCGATTAACGCGAATGTTTCCGCCATTTCCGCGATTCCTGAAGTGCGTGAGAAGCTCGTGAATCTCCAGCGCGAGTATCTCAATCACACCAGCATCATCATGGAAGGCCGCGATATTGGATCGGTGGTTTTTCCGGAAACTCCCTATAAAATTTACATCGACGCGGATGAGGAAGTCCGCGCCGCACGCCGCAGTAAAGTCGGCGAGGTGGACTCGGTTGCCAAGCGTGATGCTGCGGATAGCGAGCGCGCCACCGCGCCGCTCATGGTTGCGGATGGCGCTGTCGTGTTAGACACTTCGCATCACTCCATTGAGAGCGGAGTCCAAGCGGCCATCGGGATTTTGAAACAACAAGGTTTGTCGATTTCCGCTTGATTGCGGTGCTCGCTTAGGTCCCGCAGAATGTTTGATAGGCTGGTGCGTCATGCGGGGCTGGCGAGGTGTATTCCTCGGAAACCGGCGTCTCATAGGGAAGCGCCAAGGCTTCTAGCAGTCGGTGTGTTAGGCTGAGGTCTTGTGCGTGCTCGGCAGCGTATAGAGCTTCCTCGACTTTGTGATTGCGGGGAATGACGGCGGGATTGCGCAAGCGCATCCAAGTGGCGATTTCCTGAGCGGATGCACCTTGGTGGGCGAGGCGTTGGGACCAGCGCAGGTGCCATGCGAGGAACTCTGGATCGGTGAATGGTGGAGTGGTGACCGCACTTTCATGGCTCAGGGCGCGGAAGCTGTTTGTGAAATCCATTTTTTGAGATTCCATCCAGTCGAGAAAACTTTGGATGAGTGGCAAATCGTCGTTTTCCTTGCCTCGCAGACCGAGTTTGGCGCGCATGCCGGCTTGCCAGTGCGCTTGGAAGCGCGCCTCGAAACCGCCCAAGGCTTGGTTCGCAAAATCCACGGCCTTTTTTGTGTCGTCACCCCACAATGGCAGCATCGCCTCGGCAAGGCGTGCGAGATTCCAACGGGCGATCTCAGGCTGCCTGCCATAGGCGTAACGCGCCTGCCGATCGATGGAACTGAAGACCGTGTCTGGGTGATAGACTTCCATGAAGGCGCATGGCCCGTAGTCGATTGTTTCACCGGAAAGCGCCATGTTGTCGGTGTTCATCACGCCGTGGATGAAGCCGACGTGCAGCCACTGCGCGATCAAAGCGGCTTGGCGTTCCATGACGGCCTCGAACAACTCGAAATAGCGGTTTTCCTTTTCTAATAGCTCTGGGAAATGAAGTTGCAGTGTGTGGTCGGCCAAGGCTTGGAGAGCGGCTTTATCCTGATGGGCGGCCGCGTGTTGGAAGGTTCCGACACGGATATGGCTGGCAGCGATGCGTGTTAGAACGGCGCCGGATAAGACCTCCGCGCGGACGACGTCCTCGCCAGTTGTGGCCACTGCAAGACTGCGCGTGGTCGGGATGCCGAGGGCATGCATGGCCTCGCTGATGATGTATTCACGCAGCATCGGCCCGAGAGCGGCGCGACCGTCGCCGCCTCGTGAAAACGGCGTTCTGCCCGCTCCTTTGAGTTGCACGTCGAGGCGCTCGCCTTGGGGTGTGATTTGCTGGCCTAACAAAATTGCGCGACCATCACCCAGTCCGGTGAAATGGCCGAACTGGTGACCGGCGTAGGCTTGGGCGATGGGCTGGGCACCCGCTGGAATTTGATTTCCCGTGAAAATTCCCGCGTTTTCAGGCAGCTCCAAAATCGCGGGATCGAGGCCAAGCGCGTGAGCGAGCGGGCGGTTCAAAATGGCGAGGCGTGGCTCGCGGACGGGCACCGGTTGGCTGCGTGCGAAGAAAAGTTCGGGCAAGTCGGTATAAGAATGATCCCAGTGCCAGCCGGCGATTGGGTCGGGTGGTGGCGGGGCGGGCTTGCTCATGCGGGAGTCTAGGTGCGCGGGGTCCGGATTCAAGCGGCGATCAAGCGGTCTTGCGGGCGAATTAAATGCAACTTTAATGCAAAAATACCAATAAATTTGTTGCACTAAATTTGCGCTAGTGGATGTTGGGTCCATGTCGGTTGCACCTCCAATCTCTCCCGCCAGTTTGAACGATGCCGCCCGCGGCCTCGCGCAGCAGATGGTTTTCTGGGGCCATGATGTGCGCCATCCCGGCGGAAATGCGCTGGTCCGTTTTGGGATGAGTCGCACGCCATCGCCGGGCTTGACCGGCACCAGTTGTTACTCGATGCCGTGGGAAAATGGGCGTATCGAGCTGCATGGGGCGGTGGCTTCATGGTCACCAAGCACGGCGGGAAATGGCTGCATTTTTTCCCGGGACCGCGCTCGGATTGATCTTTGGAAGTGGGATCGCCCGCCGATTCCTGGTCGTGAGTATGGCACACATGCGCCGCTCGCCGACCGTTGGTTGGCATTTCAGCCGCTGCTGCGCTGGCTCATTGCGTATGAGGAATGGGTGGATGAAACGCTCGGCACCGAGTGGCGGGGCGCTTGCTGGCGGGCCATCAAGCGTCTGCCGAAGGGGAAATCCTGGCTGCCACCCGCGCTCGCGCTCCAGTGGTGGCGGCTCGCTGCCACCTCGAATCCGCCGCGCCCCAAGGAGCTTCTCGGTCTCTAACCGCAATTTCTGACAGCTCTCGGGAAATGGATCGCGATGACGATCTGGATCTCAATTTTCAAGGACTGCCAAGACGAAGAATCCGCGTGCGGGGTGGGTCTTTGCGTGGAGATGCGGATGCGATCCACATCTCCGCCGCGCGTGGTGGAATTCTCTGCGAATCCAGAGTCCGGGCCAGCGGTGATTTTGGTGAGTATCGGACCAATTGATGAGATTTTCGTGAGATTTCGAGAGCTTCGGTCTATCCGCACTGGGAAGGGTGTTTTTGATGAATGCCTCTCCTTCTCCACCCCCTGAAAAACCTAAAAACTCAAAGTCAGCATGAAAAAACTCGCTCTCCCAGCACTTCTCACCGCCTTCTGTCTCACGATGGCGTCATCGCACGCAGCCACCATTGTGGCGGGCAATGTCACCACCGTTCTTGGGCCGAACTTCTTCATCGACAACGCGGCGACGGGCGGCAGTGATTTTACCGTGAATCAACCAAGCAGCGCGGTTTTCACTCGCAGCTTTGGGACGCTGAATGTCGGAGCAGAAGGCAGCACCATCAACATTTCAGGCATCGGTTGGGCGTCCCTGAACAGTGCGGCGAGCAATGATGCGAGCTTCGCCACGGTTGGCATCACCTACTTGGGGGCCGACGGGATTTTCGGGGGAGGCGACGACGTATTGATCGGGACTGTCACGAATGCTTATACCTTTGCAGGGAGCGGAACTGAATACGTTTGGTCATTTGATACGCCGCTCACTTCGACGATAGACGGCTTGAACAATCTCTTCCGGATTGTGATCACGCCGAGCAACGGCACATCGAACGGATCGCTCTCGTTCAAAACGACGGACGCGAGCAACCCTGGCACGTCGGCGAACGCGAAGCTGAGCGTCGCTGGCACGTCGCTTGCTGTGGTTCCGGAGCCTTCCGCGGCCTTACTCGGTGGCGTGGCCTTGCTGACTTTGCTGGTCCGCCGCCGCTGAAATCGTTCTGCCATGGTGGTTTCAAATCCGCTGCCATGGCACTTCTCGACTCATTGTGAAAATTTTTTCCCGCCTTGTAGGAATTGCGATCGCTTTTGTGGCCTTGTGCCAGTGTTGCGAGGCAAAGCCAGTGCCGAATGTCCGTCCGTCTGCGCCGGTGCCGGTGCGTGTGGACGCCGCCAAGGGGCTGTTGCGAGATGGCGCGCGCTATTTCGTCAAAGGCGCGGGCGGGCGGGGCAGTCTGGAAGAACTTGCGGCGCGCGGGGGGAACTCATTCCGCACGTGGGACACTCAGGGACTGGCCACGATTTTGGATCGGGCAGAGAAACTCGGGCTGACTGTGAGTGCGGGCCTCTGGCTGGAGCCTGAGAGCTCGTGGTTTTCCTATCAAAATCCGGCCCATCGCGCCAAGCAGGTCGAGCGAGTCCGCAGGGAAGTCACGCTGCACCGCGAGCATCCGGCATTGCTCGCGTGGGGCTTGGGCAATGAGGTGGAGGGCGACGGCACGAACGCCGCCTATTGGCAACAACTCGACAGTCTCGCCCGGCTCGTCCACGAGATTGACCCGGCACATCCGACTTTTACCGCCGTCGCTGGGATGAATCTGGCCAAGGCGGAGGGCATGAACACACACGCGCCGAGCCTCGACTACGTGGGTATCAACACCTACGGAGCGGCCTTAGGTTTGCGGAAACATTTGGAAAAAATCGGCTGGAATCGGCCATGGATGCTCACCGAGTGGGGGCCACGCGGGTTTTGGGAAAGCCCGAAAAACCACACGGGCGCGCCGCTTGAGCAAACGAGCAGCGAGAAGGCGGAGATGATTCGCAAGGTTTATCAAACCGCGATTGCACCCGGCGCGGGTTGTCTGGGGAGTTATGTGTTTGTCTGGGGTTGGAAATTCGAGGCCACCGCCACTTGGTTTGGCGTTTACACGCATGAGGGCGAAATCACAGCGGTGGCCGACGCGCTTCAAGACATGTGGTCCGCCACCAAGCCTGCCAACCAAGCGCCTGCCGTCCAAGCGGCACCGGCGGTTCCTAAAGTCGCTTTGGCGGCGGGAAAGATCTTTGAAAGCCAGGTGCCGGCCACGGA
>JBEGOB010000563.1:0-13933 GCA_041182265.1 Verrucomicrobiota bacterium
CGCCCCTGCATAGAGGCAGGCTGCAAAGGAACCACTGCATCCAGTCCATGATCGCAAACAATCATCCCTCCCGAATGCTGTCCAAGATGCCGCGGCAATCCCAACGCCGCATGATAGAGCAGGGAAAGCGCTGGCAAGCGAGGGTGGGATGGTGGCAAAATCCCCGCAACCCGTTCTTCAAATTCACTTTCACCTCCACACTCCTCCCCCTGAAACCGCGAGGGAGCCCTCGAGAAGCGATCCGCAAGCGCCGGAGGAAATCCCAACACCTTAGCCATTTCTCGAAAAGCGGATTTGGGACGATAGGTGATCACATTCGCCGTCATCGCCGCATTGCGGGCCCCGTATCTTTTGAAAACATGCTGAATCACCTCTTCTCGGCGACTTCCAGATGGAAAATCAATATCAATATCCGGCCAACTTTTCCGGTTTTCGCTGAGAAATCTTTCAAAAAGCAGACCTCCTCCCACCGGGTCAACCGACGTAATCCCCAAAGCATAGCATACCACCGAGTTCGCAGCAGATCCACGCCCTTGACATAGAATCCCCCTCCCACGCGCAAATTCTACCAATTCATGCACAATCAAAAAATAACCGGAAAAACCCAAGCGGTGAATCAATGCCAATTCGTGCTCTAGCTGTGATCGAACCAAGGGACTGCAAATTCCATACCTTCGCGATGCCCCCGCATAAGCATGCCTTCGCAACAGGGTCGTCTGTTCCGTTAGCGACAAGGGGTTTCCCCTCCCATCCGAGAAATCTGGAAATCGATAATCCAGATTGCCTAACGTAAAATCCACTCGATCTGCGATGCGGAGTGTGTTCGTAATTGCATCCGGGACATCTGAAAAAAGCGCTACCATCTCGCGCGGTGACTTCAAATGCCGCTCCCCATTCTTTGCGAGCAGCCGTCCAGCGCCATCCAGCGGCACATGATGACGCAAACATGCAAACGCATCCGCCAAACGGCGCTCACCTCGTGTCGCATAAAGCGGCGCATTACTTGCCACCAAGGGCAAGCGCAAATGCTCAGCCAAATCAATCAGCTCACGGTTCAATTTTCCGTCATCCCGCAAGCCATGACGATTAAGCTCCACATAGATATTCTCACGCCCAAAGAGCATCATCAAATGCTCAGCCGCACGCAATGCTCCCGCCCGGTCATTCACCAACAACCTGCGGGACACTGGCCCATTCCGATCTCCCGTTAGTGCGATCAAATCTCCACCACACGACGCAATCTCCAACTCTTTCCCTCCAGAAAAATGCCACCCGCTCAAGCCCCGGCTTAAAGCTCGGTAACCATGGCGTGTCGCACAAATTACCGGAAAACGAGCCCCATCCGGCAGTTCCAAAACACTTCCAACCACGGCACGAATTCCACACTCATTCGCCACGTAGTGTGCCCGCGCCGAACCATAAAAACCCGCTCGATCTGTGATCGCGACGGATTCATAACCCAAATTCGCCGCATGACGGACCATCGCCTCCGGATGGCTCGCGCCCTCTAAAAATGAAAACGCCGTGGAAGCGTGCAATTCAACAAATTCCGTAGCCATCTTCGAAATCATCGGTAAATCCCATCAAGCTGCCAGCGATCCGGCATTTGAAAAACCAATCTAAGCAAATGATGGCTCACTAACTGAATGTCCCACTCCATGCGTTGCCAAGCACCGCTCGCCTCCCACCACCCCCCAGAAGCGAGAAACGGACCTCGCAACGCGGAAATCTCCCCAGGATGTGGTCCATTCAACAAGGCCAGCGGCCATGGACGCCGATCACGCGACTCAAATGCAACTGCGATCTGATGCGGTGGCCGAAAACGATGCAACGGCAAGGGACAATCCGGAGTCACCGCTCGCTCGGACAAAATCCCCGCATTTCCCACGGCCGGATGTAGCTTGAAATCATCGGGTCGGTGCGAGTCTGCCGGCGCAGGAATTCCGACTCTCCCACCTCCTAACAAAGCCTCCAATTTCGCCAAAGTTTCCGCCCATCGCTCAGGCTGAGGCAATTGCCGCCCAAACCACTCCCGCTGCGCAGCCGTGGCAAACGTCGTCTCAACTTCCAACTCCAAACGACAAACCGCCGCATCCAAACGCAAAGATTCCAGCAAAGTCCTCAACGGCGGCAACATCCCCTCCTCCGAAATTTGCGGGTCAGGAAGCCTCACCTGACGCCTCAGCTCCGGTCCAGACTCGAGTAACAACCGCAATTCCAAACTCCCAACTGCAAGATGACGCGATGCCAAACGCCCCGCAAGCGTGTGCAGCAAGCGCTTAATCGCGAAAATCAATGGATCGAGAGAAACAACTGGAGTCTCGAAGTCCAACGCCTGCGCAAAACATTCAGGCGGGCGGTGCAGACGCAAAAGCCTACAAACTTTCCCATTTAAAAGGTCATGCCACTCGCCAACACACGATCCAAGCCGCTCGATCAAGGCCTGCCTTGGCAATTCCATGAAATCGCCAAGCGTTTGCAAACCCCATAAGCCCAACAAACTCAACTCTGCACGCCCAGCCGCCAAGCCGTGCAGAAGTTCCAACGGCAAAGGTGCGAGATCCTTTGGAGAAATCATCCGCCCTCGCGTCAATTCATGCCGCGCCGCCAAATAAGCCAGGTCCGGCGTCGCTGCCCGCGCATACCAAAGATCGCCCCCACTCAGAAAAAGCTCCTCCAACGCCACATCCACCGCAGCCATGGAACGCCGCGAAAGATCCAATATTACAGAATCCTCCGCAACCACTTCCAAATCCGGCGTGAGCGACTCACCTAAAACCATCAACTCCCGTCTCACACTCGCCTCCGCCGAAAAATCGCGGGCGATCACCCGCAAATCAGGACAGCGAACCAAAGCTCGATTCAGCTCCCAACCACGTGCAAGCCCGGCTGCACCCGCGGCCCAGTTGATCGCCAATAGCGGCAATTTCCCACGTGTATCCTTTCCCTCCGCCAACACCGCACACGGCATACCACGCAAACCCGGCTCACCTCGCAGAGCCGCCATCACCGGAAAATTCGGAATATGTAACGCGGCAAACATTACTTCTTAGGTCGCTTGACGACGATCTTGAGAAACCCACTGCAAACGCCCCAGCAACGCCGCTCGCGGACGATCAAAATCCGCTAACGAAAGATCAGCCGCCAATGATCGCCTCAAACTCGCACAAGGCACCAACGGATATTCCGCAAGCACCACAACCCGGCATCCCGTGCGTTCCGCAGCCTGCCGCAACCGCCACCAAGCCGCAGCAGGCAAGGACTGAAGATCCTGCCGCGCCAAACCCGTCGTATCCAGCACGACCCATGGCACATTCCCATCACGCACCACCAAATCGACGGATTTAAGCATTTGCAACGCCGTGCGACAGCGGACCCACAACACACCCGCGCACGCATTCCCAGTGAATGACTCTGGATCAAAAGCATCCGCACCATCCACCAACACCAAGTCCGGGTGCGAACTCGCAGATTCCGGAGCTCCCAACAAACCCGCAATCCAAAGCATCAGGCAACCACCGCCCGGCATCGCCGGCACCACCTCAGAAACTGCACCCAATGGAAATGCCTCCGCTGCAAAACAGCTCACCGCAGGCTCAGAACTCTCACACACCCCAGATTCACGGCGCAGTCCATGCGCCTGCGGAAACTTATCCCGCATTTGCCGCCGTAAATCTTCTAGAGATGATTGAGTCACGCGCCCAATCTACAAAGCACCCAGAGAATGTTCAAGAGAACACTTTTAAAAAATTGCATGGGGATCACAGATAGAAACCGGTATCGCCACCCGTATCGGCAAACCTCATGAAATTCCTCCAGCTTTTCGCGATCACAGCCTCCGCAACAGGTCTGTCACACGCAGCTCCCCTTCTTCCCGCGCCCGCCCACGGCGAACGCATCGTCTTCATTGGAAACGGTCTTGGCGAACGCATGCTCGACCACCCTTACCTCGAGGCCGACCTTCACTTGCGCTTCCCATCTCAGAATCTCATCATCCGCAACCTTTGCCGTCCCGGAGACACTCCAGGATTCCGCCCCCACCCATCACGCCAATCCCAGTGGGCCTTCCCTGGAGCCGAAAAATTCAGACCTGAAAACAAAATTCACGCCGGCGCTGGCCACCACCCCACGCCCGACCAATGGCTCACGGATCTCAAGGCTGACACACTCCTCGCCTTCTTCGGCTACAATGAGTCCTTCGACGGTCCCGCTGGGCTGGAAAATTTCAAAGGCGAGCTGAACGCATTCATCACCCACACACTCGCACAAAAATACAACGGCAAGGCCGCTCCACGCCTCGTTCTCGTTTCCCCCATCGCTTTCGAAAATCTTTCCGCAACTCGCGATCTCCCGGACGGCAAAATTGAAAACGCCAATCTCGCACTCTATTCCACCGCCATGGCTGAGATCGCGGCATCTCACAAAGTTGGATTCATCGACGTTTTTGAAACAACCTCCAAGCTCTACCCCGCTGCCACCAAGCCATTCACCAAGAACGGCTTCCTCCCCACAGACGATGGCTACCGCCAGCTTTCCCTCGTCCTCGGCGACGCTCTTTTCGGAACAAGCCCACGCAAAGCTGCCGGCAATGGCCGCGAGGTTCTCGCCGCCATCAAGGACAAGAACTGGTTCTGGTTCAACGACTACCGCATGCTCAACGGCGTTCACGTCGATGGCCGCCGCTACAAGCCTTTCGGCCCGGAAAACTATCCACCGGAAATCGCCAAAATGCGCGCACTCACTGAGATCCGCGACCGCGCGATCTGGGCAACCGCCAATGCCAAAAAATTTGACATCGCCTCCGCAGACAAAGCGCTCGCCCCTCTCCCGGAGATTAAATCCAACTACACCCCCAGCAATAAAAACGGCACCACAGAATACCTTTACGGCCAAGATGCCTTAAAATCACTCACCGTCCCCGAGGGATACAAAGTCGAGATGTTCGCCTCCGAAAAGGAGTTTCCGAACCTCGCAAACCCCATGCAAATGTCCTTCGACAACCGCGGCCGCCTCTGGGTCGCCACCATGCCAATCTACCCTCACTACCGCCCAGGCGACGCTCTCCCTAACGATAAAATTCTCATTTATGAGGACACCAACGGCGACGGTCGTGCCGACAAGGAAACCGTCTTTGCAGACAAACTCCACCTTCCCATCGGCATCGAATTCGCACCTGAAGGCGTTTACATCTCACAGGAACCTCACCTGATGCTCCTCCGCGACACGGACGGCGACAGTCGCGCAGACTCCCGGGAAATCGTCCTCACCGGCTTTGATACCCACGACACCCACCACGCCATCAGCGCCTTTGCCGCAGATCCCTCCGGCGCAATCCTCATGGGCGAGGGCATTTTCCTCCACTCCAACGTCGAAACCTCATACGGCCCAATCCGTGGCGTGGACGGCGGATTTTACCGCTACAGCCCACAACGCAACCACCTCGAGCGCACCGCACAACTCAGCATTCCCAACCCATGGGGCATCGCCTTTGACGACTGGGGCCAAGACTTCTTCATCTACACCTCTGGGCCTCAACTCAACTGGATGCTCCCCGGCTCAGTCAAGCCAACCTACGGCAGCAAAACCCCCAACTCACCCGACCTCATCCCCAAGGGCCACAGCGTCCGCCCCACTTCCGGCTTGGAAATCGTCTCATCTCCTCATTTCCCGGATGAAGTCCAAGGCGATATCCTCCTCTGCAACAACATCGGCTTCCTCGGCATCAAACAACACTCGATCGCCGACGAGGGCACCGGCTACAAAACCGCCTTTCGCCAAGATCTCCTGAAGTCATCCGATGGAAATTTCCGCCCCGTTGATCTCGAATTCGCTCCCGACGGCTCACTTTTCGTCATCGACTGGCACAACGTCCTCATCGGCCACATGCAACACAATGCGCGTGACCCCCTTCGCGACCATGTCCACGGCCGAATCTACCGCATCACCTACCCATCGCGCCCACTTGTCAAACCAGCACCCGTCGCCGGTGCCCCCATCGCCCAACTGCTGGAAAATCTAAAGCTCGACGAAAATCGCACTCGCAACCGCAGCCGCCGCGAACTCCGTGGCCTCCCCGCGAATCAAGTTTTATCCGAACTCGCCACCTGGGTTTCCAAACTCGACGAAAAGGACCCCAAGCATGAACACCACCTCCTGGAAGCACTCTGGACCACTTGGGGCCTCAATCGCGTGGACGAAGCTCTACTCCGCCGCCTCCTCAACGCCAATGACTTCCGAGCTCGCGCCGCAGCCGTCCGCGTCCTTCGCTACAACACCCATCGCATTTCCGACCACGCCGAACTCCTGACAAAAGCCGCCTCAGACCCCGCCGGCCGCGTGCGCCTAGAGGCCACCGTCGCAGCATCATGGCTCGACAACGCCGCAGGTAAAAAGATCGTCGAAATCGCAGCCCAGCAACCACTCGACGTTTGGAGCGAAAACACCGTGAAGACCGCCAAGACTCGCCTCGCCAAAATCGCCGAAGTCGTCGTGGACGAACACCCAGCCCCACCTGTTCCCGCTCATTTGACGGACACGGAAAAACAACGCTTCCTCAAAGGGCACGAAGTTTATTTCCGCGATGCCCACTGCGCCACCTGCCACCAAGCAGACGGCAAAGGCCTCGACCCAGCATTCCCACCGCTTGCCGCCAGCTCATGGGTTACCGGAAGCGAAGAACGCCTCATCAAACTCACGCTCCACGGCCTCATGGGCCCCATCGAAGTCAACGGCAAGAAATACGACGGCCTCGTCCCGATGACTCCATTCGGTGGCATGCTCAACGACGAGGAAGTCGCTTCAGTCCTAACCTACGTGCGCAATAATTTCGGAAACAAAGCACCTGCCGTCGAGCCCGCAAGCGTCGCGAAAGTTCGCGCCGCCACCAAAGGCCGCACCAGCTTCTATCAAAGCTCAGAACTGGAACCATAACAACCACTCACCTCCATGAGCGCCGGCACATGCCGGCGCTCATTTTATAGATAACCGCACTCACATTCCCAAATGACCCTGCAATTCACAGTCCGGGAACAAGATGCGCTGGTCTTTACCGAACAGTTCTTAAAAAACTCTCCATCTCACCAGAAAATACGATTCCGCGTCAGGCTGCTCCTCCCCTGCATCCTGCTCGCCCTAGCACTTTTTACCGGATTTTCTAAAGGATTCACCCCCTCGTCAGTCCTCACCTTCGGCGTCATTTCAACGCTTTGGTATTTTTACTATCCCCTGAGATTCGACGCAAACATCCGCAACTATGCGAAGAAGCAGATGAAGGAATCCTCCTACGCGAAATCACTCGGAAATTATACGCTGCACTTCTCGGAAAACGGGATCCACTCCTCCTCGCCACTCGGCTCCGGCCTCTATGCATGGTCCGCCGTGGATCGCACCGAACTCACAGATGACTATCTCTTCATTTTTCTAGCAGGCCCTCTCGGCTATGCAATCCGACGCGCGGAAATTGGAATCGAAACCAGTGAATCCGCCCACCAATGGATCTTAAATCACGGTGAAATCGCACGGCGAAGAACGAATTGAAAACCATCTCGTTCACAAACAATATCTTTGGAATCCATCCGCAAAATCCAGCCACCCGCCGCAACCGCACGCCGCGCTCCTTCATGATAGGGATTGCCGATCACCAATAGGCTACGCTCCGGCAGAAATTGCCACGCCATGATCCGCACTTTGACATGCGGATTTCTCCTCAAGGATACCGCCACGCTGCCACTCGCTTTTCCAGCTCCCATCCCTTCACCAAAGTCAAAAAACCACTCCTGCTGATTACCAAGCGAAAAATACGGATCATTGCTTGAGACAACTTGATAGATACCTGTCAGTTCCACGCCAACTCTTTCAGACGGCGCCGCCAAAGCAAGCGACACACCGAGTCCACAGACCACCGCGCAGACTCCTCTCAGAAAACTCCGCCGGATTATCAAGCGCCCCGCCCTCTCCGGCTCCGTCCATTTCAGTTTCATACATCATCCACTCTAGCGCATCTCATGCCGGACCCAACAAGTGCACCACTGCGTGATTCACTCGTGTATCGACCATTGAAAACACCACGAATTTGCACGGATTCCGCTCATTATGCGCCACATCCTCACAGGAAATTCACCCCTTGCGCACCCGCGATCCAGCATTACGGAATGACATGAATTCCGCAATAGCAGCCTATCAAGGATCCTTAGCCGCAGACGCGCTGGCCATGCCTGTGCATTGGTATTATGACCGCGACGCCCTACGCCGAGATTATGGAATCGTCGATCATTTCATGCGCCCGAAAAACCCGCACCCCGGCAGCATTCTCTGGCGCTCAAGCTACACTCCCTTGAATGAAAAAGGCGATATTCTACGTGAACAAAGCCAATACTGGGGATTGCGTGAAATTCACTATCACCAATTTCTAGAAGCTGGCGAGAATACCTTGAATTTCAAACTTGCCACGGAACTCTATCAATTTATCAAAGAACGCGGATCTTACGATCCTGACGCTTGGCTTGACCGCTACATCTCGGTCATGACTCAAGCCAATTGGCATCAAGATACTTATGTCGAAGAGTATCATCGCGGTTTTTTCACACGCTACGCACAAGGCAAAACCCCCAGGAAATGCGCCATCAGCGACGAGCACATCGGAGGCCTTGCCACCGTGCCCGCACTCGTCGCCGCTCTCGATGGAACTCCTCTGGCGGATTTGCGTAAAATTGTCAAAGAACACGTCGGACTCACGCACGCTCACGCCAACGTCATCCGTGCGGCTGACACCTTGGTCCGCCTCCTCCACAAAGTCTCCCAAGGCGAGTCTCTTCACGACGCCATCCGCCGCGAAGCCGGCGATTGGCTGTCCGGCAATAAAGCGGAATCTTGGAAAACACATGCGGACGAGTCCGTCGTCGGCGCACGCTTCAGCTCAGCCTGCTACATCGCGGAAGCCATGCCCGCCGCACTCTACCTCACTTGGAAATATCACGATGATTTCTCTAATGGAATCATCGCCAATGCCATGGTTGGTGGAGACAATTGTCACCGTGGTGCCGTTGTGGGCAGCCTACTCGGAGCCGCCTGTGGAATTCCCGCTCAGTTCGCACTTCCTCAAGCCGCCCCATAGCCCGCCAAGCTCACGTCCTAGGGAGGGAGAAAGAATCGCAATTCCAAATAATCTTGAGTCGCCGGACCTGCATTGCTTAAGCTTCCGCGCCTTAAATCCCTATGAGCGACACACCTGAACATGCTGGCTTCCAAGCCCCGGAACCCGCAGAACTCTCCCCTCTTTTTCCAGGATATGAAATTGAAGGCCTGATCGCAACAGGGGGAATGGGGGCCGTTTACCGCGCCGTCCAGAAATCACTAGATCGCACGGTCGCACTCAAAATTCTTCCCAAAGAACTGAGCAAGGACGCCGCATTCTGCGACGGTTTCGAGGCCGAGGCCAAAGCCATGGCACGCCTCAATCACCCGAATTTAATCGGAGTTTACGACTTCGGCGCGGTCAACGACATGCTCTTCATCATCATGGAGTATGTCCCGGGAAAATCGATTTATCACTCGGCCTACGGCAAGGCCATCGCTCCACCCGAAGTCGTCAGGCTGGTCTGCGGCGTCTGCGAGGGACTCGCCCACGCCCACGAAAATGGAATCATCCATCGCGATATTAAGCCTTCCAATATCCTGCTCGACGTCAACGCACTCCCAAAAATCGGTGACTTCGGCCTCGCACGTCCCATCGAACGCAAAATCGAAGAAGGTGAGGAAATTTTTGGAACCCCACACTACACCGCCCCAGAGGTCGTCAACGCCCCCCACTCGGTCGATCACCGCGCCGACATTTTTTCGGTTGGCGTTCTCCTTCACGAACTCCTAACCGGAAAACTCCCAGCGGATGACGCCAGACCCGCCTCTCTCATCGCGCGTTGTGACCCACGCTTCGACGCGATCATCCGCCGCGCCACCCATCCAGTCGCAAGTGGTAGATATTCAAGCGCTTCTGAGATTGAAAAGGACCTGCTTGCAATCTCCAAGCCAAATTCCGCACCTTCTCGCGCCAACTCACCCAGCGGGCCTTCGCGCCCCAAGGCTCGCCGCACTTACCCGAAAGCCCGCCCTAAAAAATCAAACTCGGGGCCGATCGTCGCGTTTGTCGTTTTCGTCACCATCGCGGCGATCGCGGCCTTCGCCCTTTATTCTCCCAAACCCACTCAAGAATTAAGCACTCAAGCAACACCCCCGCCGCAAACCGCTCCAACACCGACGACCTCGACACGGTCCGATTCACTTGATGATGCAGCAGCCAAGCTTCTTCTACCAAGCTCGCCGAAAACTGACTCAACTTTACAGCAACCTTCTGCCAACACTCTCGATTCCAAACAAGACGAAAAATCCACGACACCTTCCACCGAAAATCTCTCCGATTTCAATGCCGATGAATTTTTCCTCAGGGCCAGAAAAATCATGCAGGACCGTGGGAAGCCTCTGATCACGACGTATCAATCCAACATCCTCATCAATCTCGCTCAGTTTGAACGCGCTGTCGGCACCGAGATGCGCAAACTCAAATACAGAGGCCAAAGTGGCTTCGATTCGACCTTCGCCGCATGGCGGGCTGACGGCGGACGCATTCCTGAAGATGCCGACGACTCCCTCGACACCATCGAAGATATTGATGAGATCTCGACCCAATACTTAGAGCAGCAAACTGCCTACGATCAGACTCTACAACAAAACCTCGATTCCCTCTCGGCCACTTACATTTTAGGCCTCAACAAGCAAATCGAACGCCTCCAGTCAGAAAATGACTCCGCTGGCGTCGCCATCATTGAACGCGAAATCGAGCGGGTTGAGGGTGAATCAAATTACTTCTCCGAAACCATTCTAGGTGTGCAGGTCCCCACTGAATGATCAAAATTTCCCACTTGAGGTGAATTCTTCCTCTGGCGGAGCGATTTTTCATGTTTAGGCTTCGGCGTGCCTAAAGCCGATCTGAATCCAAAATCCAGTCTTCCACCCGCTGTCATCAAGCTTCGCGGCTGCCGCCAGCACAATCTCCAAGGTTTCGATCTGGATATTCCTCTCGGTAAACTCACCGTAGTCACCGGACCATCCGGATCAGGAAAATCCTCACTCGCGTTCCACACACTCTACGCAGAGGGCCAACGCCGATACGTCGAAACCTTCTCTCCCTACGTCCGACAATTCTTCGATCGCATGGATAAACCAGCCGTCGACCAAATCGACGGCATCCCTCCCGCAATCGCGATCGAACAGAAAAATCACGTCCGCACCACGCGCTCGACCGTCGGCACCCTCACGGAAATCAACGACTACTTAAAGCTCCTTTTCGCCCGCCTCGCCATCGGATACGACCCCAAAACCGGTGATGTGATCCAACCCGACTCGCCGGAATCCGCTGCGGCTTGGGCCGTCGAAAACCTTTCAGGACAGCCACTTCTTATCACATTCCCCATTCCCTTACCACCGGGCACATCGCCAGCCGAACTTTTCCCTTTTCTCAACGCGCAAGGCTACCTCCGCGTCCTGATCGATGGAAAAATCCTCCGCACCGACGAGCCCCCGTCCACTGGGCTTGGGAATTTGATCTCACACATCCCGATCGTCCAAGACAGGCTGACCCTAACTCCGGATAACCACTCGCGCCTTCTCGAAGCCCTCGAAGCTGCATTCAACTTAGGAAAAGGGCACGCCTCGATCACCTCGCCCAAGTCGAACTCTCAGCGTACCTTTTCAACCACTTGGACCAACCCAAAAACCGGATTCACGCTTCGCGCCCCCACTCCTGCACTCTTCTCGTTCAACTCTCCACTCGGAGCATGTCCAAAGTGCCGAGGATTCGGCCGCGTGATCGGCATCGACCTCGAAAAATCCATTCCCGACGCTTCTCTATCCATCTCTCAAGGAGCCATCAAACCTTTCCAAGGCGAACGGGGCGAAGAGTGCCAACGTGACCTTCTCAGAAATTGCAAAGAGAGACATATCGACATCAAATGCCCTTTCGAAGATCTGTCTGAAGATGAACAACAATGGATCTACTATGGTGACAGCAAAACCACCGATCTTACCCCGGATCAACTTGAAGAACTCTGGCAATCCGGTGCTTGGTATGGCATCAAAGGTTTCTTCGACTGGATGGAAACGAAGGCTTACAAGATGCACGTCCGCATCTTTCTATCACGCTACCGCTCTTACACCACTTGCGACGGATGCCGCGGGAAACGTCTCCAACCCGAGTCTCTCTGTTTCAAAGTCAGTGGGAAAAATCTACCAGAACTTTGGTCTCTTCCCATTTCCGATCTTCTCCCCTGGTTTTCAAAATTGAATGCGGAAAACGCAAACCGCCAAGCGGATCCGACACTTCACCTCGTCCTAACTGAAATTACATCCCGTCTTAACTATCTCGACCAAGTTGGTCTTGGATACCTCACTCTTGATCGCGCGACCCGAACTCTCTCTGGCGGCGAGGTGGAACGTGTCAACTTAACAACATGTCTCGGCGCATCGCTGACAGGCACACTCTTCGTACTAGACGAGCCCACCGTCGGCCTTCACCCACGCGATATTGACCGCCTTGTCGGCGTCATGCACGGACTCCGCGATAAGGGAAACACACTTGTCGTTGTCGAGCACGAACAAACCGTCATGCAAGCCGCAGATCACCTCATTGATATGGGCCCCGGAGCGGGAACCTCCGGCGGAAGCCTGATCTATCAAGGTCCACCTAATCCGCTCAGATCCGCCGCTTCAAAACGTAAAGTAGGCCAACATCAAGGAACACTACCATGGCTTTCCGGCGAGAAATTCATTCCAGCCCCAAGCAAACGCCGAAAACCCACCAACAAAATTCTATCAATTCGAAGTGCCACCCGTCACAACCTGAAAAAACTGGATCTAGATCTTCCTCTCGGACTTTTCGTAGCACTCACCGGCGTCTCAGGCTCCGGAAAATCAACACTGGCCCATGAAGTCATCCATCTCAACTTAGCACGCAAGTTAGGCCTTGAAATCGAGACTGATCCAGCACCAATCAAGGAGCTAAAAGGTCATCAATATCTCACCGGAGTTGAGCTCATTGACCAATCCGCTGTCGCTCGCACCCCACGCTCGACCCCCGCAGTTTTTCTCGGCGCATTCGATCCCATTCGGCAACTTTTCTGTGAAACAGAATCGGGTAAGGCGGCCGCTCTCAAACCTGGATTCTTTTCCTTCAACTCTGGAGAAGGCCGGTGCGACCGCTGTGCCGGCAACGGGTTCGAGAAGGTTGAAATGCAATTTCTATCCGACATCTATGTAACTTGTCCGGATTGCAATGGACTCCGCTACAAACCATCTACATTGGAACATACTTATCAAGGCCACTCCATTGCCGATATACTCAACCTTTGTGCAGCAGACATCGAGAGTGTCTTTCAAATCAACTCAAGCACCTCGAAGAAAGATGCCCGCCTAATCCGACAAATTCACACGGCACTTGCACCGCTACTCCAGGTAGGCCTTGGCTATCTAAAACTTGGACAAGCTCTCAACACACTCTCCGGAGGCGAGGCTCAACGACGCAAGCTTTGCCAACTTCTTGCTGCGACATCTTCTCACTCGGGGTCAAATCGGACTGAATCAAAGCTTCTCATTCTCGACGAACCCACCACTGGCCTTCACTTTTCAGACATCGAAAATCTCCTCGGTGTGTTCCAAAAACTTGTCGATGCCGGACACTCACTGCTCGTCATCGAGCATAACCTCGATGTCATTAAATCTGCAGACTGGATTCTCGATCTCGGTCCCGAAGCAGGAACCTACGGGGGCAAAATCGTCGCCCAAGGCCCACCGGAAGATGTTGCAGTGAGTGACACGCCAACCGCTCACTTTCTTCGCCAGGCTCTTCATCCATCAATTTCCCCGCGCTCATCGTCCTCCCAACCTC
>JBEGOB010000564.1:0-2908 GCA_041182265.1 Verrucomicrobiota bacterium
GAGTGATGGGCGACGACTCGTTCTTTCCGATGGAGCAACAGACACGCGTGTTGAACCTTCAGAAGCTGATCGAGCTGGATTTCAAGCTACCCGTGCGAACCGGTCATCATGCACAAATCACAGCCATACCGCTCAGTGAACTGATTTCAGGAAGGCCGTTCACAGCGAGTCTTGCTGCGAACCGCCAGAATGTGATTGAGATTCTGCAGGCGAAGAAGGCCGAAGGATTGCTCAACCGCACATCAATCAAGAGCGTCCGCATCGAGTTGATTCTCGGGGCCGGACGCCTAGACCGCAAATCTATCGAACTGAGCGGTGACAACCGCATTAAATTCAACCGCGCCAGCCATGCCGACGAAGTCTATCGCTACCTCCGCCACTGGACCCTCATGGGCAACCGGGTCTTGGAAAAGCAAGATGCTGCATGAGCTGAGTGCTGGTATGCCGTGTGTTTATCCGGCTTGCGCGTTCGAAGTCTCCCTCCTGGCCGAGATGGTCAGGGGCGGGCTTTTTGTGCCTGGATTCTCCCCGGATAGTGGCGATCATATCGGATTGGAAGTTGACGGCGAGATGCGCGAGTTTTGCGTCTATCGCGTCCGTGGTGAGTTCCATTGCGAAGAGGTTGGGGTGGTTAGACCGCGAAAGTTGCGGTATTCGGAGGAGGAACTCACAATGCACACGCTTTCGAGGGCGAGGTTCTACGAATGTGTCGCGAAGGATCTTGGCGTCACCGGCCAAGTCATTGATCTTGGACACGGCCTCTGGGAAGTCGGCCGGAAACGATTGCCGGGACGAGACAGCTCCAAAGTGATTTTCATCGAGGCCGGAGTGCCTACCGCAGTTCTGGAACTGACTTTGATGCGTGACCCATTCATGACGCTATGCCTGCTGCATCACGGCAAACCTCCGATGCACGACTGGCACTCGGACAAGACGCTATTCCGTGGCGTGATCGAGGTTCGGGATGGTCGCTATGCGAGCGACGTGTTCGAGGATTTGTCGGCATCACAGCGTGAATCATCGTCTGCCACTCGCATCGAGCTGGAGGAGCTTCCTCCGAAGCTCTGGATCTGCGGCGAGGAATTCAAGCTGCCCATTTCCCCCGAAGGTATTCCGACCGACGGGTGCAGATACCTCGCTTATCTGTTCGATCATGGTGACAAGCCCATCACCTGCTGGGATCTCTATTTTGCGCTTCGACCGGAAGAGAAGGAAAAGATCGGTGGGCCTGGTTGGTCCGATGAAATCATCGACGAGCAGGGTAAATTGGATTTCAAAAAACAATTGCAAGTGGCGCAGGCTGAACTCAGTGAAGCCGAGTTGGACCCATCCATGCCAGCCGATGAGCTGGAACAAGCACGCGATAAAGTCCATGAGCTTCAAGAGCAAAGAGCTAAACTTTTCGGCAAGGCCGGTCGAAGCCGCCAGATTGTCGAAGGTGACAGAGGCAAGGCAAGGCAGCGGGTGCGCAAGGCGCTGAAACTCGTGATCGATAAGGTCAAAAGTCAGGACTCCGCCACTGGTGCAGCTCTGGGCGAGTCGCTTGGCGAGGGCGATCAAGTCACGTTCCGCCCGCCGCCAGACTGGAGACTTTGATCACCGCGTGGTCTGGCCGGTCATACAGGAACAAATCGCAGCTCAACTTTTCTTCCGAGTGCGGCAGCCGCCTTGCCGAGACTGGCGACGGTCAGGGAAGGATTCGCGGGATCGAGAATCCGATCCAAGGAAGCCCGACTGGTTTTCATGCGGGTGGCGAGTTGAGTCTTCGTGATGTTTTCCTGTTCCAGAATTTGTTGAAGCTGGAGTGCCACCACACGCTTGAGGGCGAGGACTTCAACTTCGGGACGAATTCCCTCATCTGCGAGGAAGTCGCAGAAATCACTTCCGCGATGGATGTTCTGGTGTGTTTTGGTTTTCATTTTCGGTGTTCTGTCATGTAGCGGGCCTGCCGTTTGCGGGCGAGGTCCAGTTCCTGTTTTGGGGCTGTCCGTGACTTTTTGATGATCCCATGGAGAAGGATGATTTCCTCATCGACCACGATGAAGAAAGTTCTCGCGATGCGCTCCCCAAGCGAGGAACGCACCTCCCATAAGCCTCCGCCCAGCGAGTCCACCAACGGTTTTCCCACCGGCCACTTCCACTGAACGGCGAGGATGTCCGCGCCGATCAATTTTTTATCGGGCAACGGAAGTCCAAGCAGCCATTCACGGACCGGTTCGTTTCCAGCTTCCGTTCTGAAGAACAGGGTTCGGAGGGGACGGGGAGCGGGAGAGGCCACGGACAAAACGTATCTATTTTGATACGCTCGTCAACGCGGATTGTTCGCTGGAGTTGGAATTTTTTGACGGGAAGCCACCCCTTCCCGCGCGGGAAGCCCCGAGTCCCGCCCCTGGGTCGACCCCAACCGAAGGGCAATGACAACTACCGCACCTCCCGACAATACCACCGCCGTTCCACTTTGGACGACGAAAGACTTGGCAAAATTCCTCGGATGTTCCGAGCGCCAAATTCCGCGTCTCCGCGACGAGGGGCTGCCCGCAGTGCATGTGGGCGGTCTGGTCCGCTTCATCCCCGCCCGTGTGATGGCGTGGTTGGATTCTAGGGACGAACGAGCCCGCCAACTTGCTGACATCGCGGCCACCGGTGACGACGACAACGCCGAATGCGCTGCCGCGGACAGTTTCCGCGAATTCCCTCCAGCCCCCTGACCGATTTCCGCCGTCGGTCGGGCTGTGCCGGCGGTGGGTCCATTGAAGCGGCCATCTCACAAACCAAATCATATCTACCATGAAACTATCCGCATCTGGATCTACCACCCCATTCGAAGCACACCCTGAATATGACGGCCAGGCCGTTTGCGTGGACGTGACTCCACTCAAGAAAACCCCGTCGAACTACGGCGAGCGCG
>JBEGOB010000565.1:0-8291 GCA_041182265.1 Verrucomicrobiota bacterium
GCCTCTCGCGGGAAGCGCACCATCACCTTCACTTCGTCGCGGCCGCGTTGCAAACGCTGCACTTCATTCCCATAAAAGGAATCGCGAACCTGCGCCGCCACATCTTCCAAACGGAAACCCAAAGCACGCCCAGCTTCTGTCAGCTCGGTGAAGCGCAACTCATCCTTGCCCGCCCGGTTCGAGTCACTCACGTCGATGACTCCTTGGAAATTCGCTAACTTTTCCTTGGCGTAGGCCGTCGCTGCCTCCAATTGTTGCAAATCATTTCCTGACAAATTCACGTCGATGGGGTTACCCGCCGTCGCCGTTTCAGCCTGAATCCGCAACTCGACGACTCCAGGAATATTCCCAGCAAGCGCACGCCAATCATCGACCAATTGCTCCGATGAGACACTGCGACCCGCCGCAGGAGAAAGCTCCAAGGTCACCTCACCCAAGTGCGTCGCACGTGCCGGACCTCCTGGCGAAAATCCAGTGAGAAAAGGCTGACTCCCCGAACTGCTCAAGGTATGCACGATGATCGAGCCACCTTGATCATTCTTGTAGCGCTGCCCGAGTTTCATAGCTGCCTCTTCAAGCCGCTTCACAACTTTCTCGGTCTCGGAAAACGGCACTCCTTGTGCAAGCTCGACCTTGGCAGATAGAATATCACCCTCCACATCCGGCATGAACTTGAACTGAATCCAACCTCCCGCGACGACGCCCAAGGTGATGATCAGCATGGACATGAAAATGGCCGCTGTGATGTATCTCCACTTGAGTGAAAGTCTCAGCATAGGCTGATAGACGACACGCACGAAAGTTTCCAAACTGTCCGCGATTTTCCGTTGCAGTCGGAATAGGGCGTTGACCTTTTTCTCACGGTCCGTCGGCGCAAGTAGCGCGAGATGTGCGGGGAGAACGAGTTTGGACTGGAGCAGCGAGAAAATCAGCGTCGGGATCACCACAAGTGGGATGTTCGGCCAGATTTTTCCACTCACTCCTGAGAGGCCGAGCATCGGTGTGAAGGCAACCACCGTGGTCAGCACGCCAAAAATCACCACCACCCCGACTTCATTCGTGCCTTTCCATGCTGCAATCCGCGGGTGCTCGCCACGCTGGATGCGCGTGTAAACGTTCTCCGCAGTGACGATGGCGTCATCCACCACGATGCCTAACACCAAGATGAACGCGAACAGGGAAATCATGTTCACCGAGATGCCAAGCATCGGCATGAGCCAAATGCCACCGGCGAATGACACAGGAATCCCAAGCGCTACCAGAAATGCAAGCGAGGGTCGCAAAAATAAAGTTAGAACACCTAACACAAGGAGCAAGCCCATCGTCGCATTGCGCATGAGCAGATCGAGACGCCCAACGAGATACAGGCTTTGGTCGTTCCAAACCGCCAGCGAGACACCTTCAGGCAAGCGCGTTTCGGCGCTTGCAACATATTGTTTCACCATGTCCGCAAGGTTGAGCGTGTCCTCATTGCCAACTCGGAAAATATTGATGACCAGCGCGTTTTTGCCATCGAAGCGGCTGCTGAGATCGATGTCTTCAAACGCGTCCAACAAATCCGCGACATCACCAAGCCGGACCACGCTGCCTGTGGCATCCGTCGTGAGCACGATGTTCGCCATCTCCGCCGCCTCATAGCGGCGGCCAAGCGCGCGCAAGATCACCTCGCCTCGCTCAGTGCGCACGGACCCGCCGGGGAGATCCACCGTGCTGCGGCGCACAGCCGCGGCCACATCCGACAAGCGAAGCCCTAACTGACGTAGGCGCTCCTCAGACACCTCGATGGAAATTTCATAGGGCCGCGTGCCTGCGATTTCCACTTGGGAGATCCGTTGTTTTCCCCGCACCAACTGCGAGATGAATCCCGTCACGGTGGTCGCGGGTGCTTGATCGAGATTCAATAGATCATCTCTAACGCGTTCTGCCAGTTGGCGCAGCGTCGTCTCATCCGTGTCCGCGCTCAGCGTGACGCTCATCACCGGGGCTTTGATGAGAATTTCCTCAAGCACCGGAGTTTCCGCTTCTTCCGGGAAATTATCAATCGCGTCCACACGTGACTTCAAGTCGTTCATCACGTTGCGCAACTCGAAGCCGGTTTCCACCTCGACGACGACGGTGCCGATGTTCTGAGAGGCGGTCGAACTGACTTTTTTGATGCCCTGTAAATCTGCAATCGCCTCCTCGACGGGAATGCATACGCCGCGCTCGGTCTCCTCCGGCGTCGCGTTCGGATAGGGAATTCGGATCGCGACCGCATCAAGCGCGGTCTCTGGAAAAATCTCTTTTTTCAGTTGAAACCACGTGGTCACCCCGGCGGCGACGAGCGCGAGCATCAGGAAATTTCCTGCCACATGATTGCGGCTAAACCATTTGACGACTCCGTGCATATCAGCGGTCTCCTTCCTCGGTGGCGGGGGTGGCCGGCTCGATACGCACCTGCATGTCTTGGATCGGCGCGCTCAGACGTGTCAAAACCAGCCGCTCGCCCGCGGCCAAGCCCTCGCGGATGATCGCCGTATCCCGCGTTTTGCGGATGATTTGCACGTCGCGGAATTGAATGCGGTCATTCGGTCCGGCGACGATGATGCGGTCTCCTTCGAGCAGCGCGCGCCGCGGCACCTCCGCCACATTTTTGAGCGTGGTCCCCGCGATTTCCGCACGCAGAAAGAGCCCGACAGGCGGGAGTGGATACTTCGACGCGTGTTGCGGTAGAATTTTGGCGATTAAATGCCCGGATAGAGTGCGCCGATCAATTTCCTGATCCATGCGCAAGGGCTGGCCCACCCACTCGAATTCTTCTCCGCCGATGTTGCCGTGGAGTTTGATCTCCCCAAGCGCTTGGCCTTGCGAGTCGCGCTGGATGAACCCGAAATCTTCGAGTGGCAGAGCAAGGCGGATTTCTAAATCGGTGCTGGAATACAAGGTCGCGATTTTCTGGCCGGGAGCCACCACCGCGCCGACTTCGACCGCGGCCTCGCGAATGCTTGCGGCGAAGGGCGCGCGGATCTCGGTGCGCTCGACGTCACGGCGGGCGCGGGCGACTTCTGCTTGAGTGGATGCCACGGCTGCGAGAGCGGTCTCACGCTGGGGCTCGCGCAAAACGAGCGGACTGCCCGCGCCCTTGCCGAGTTTCTCCCAGTCCAAGCGCGCCTGCTCGAAACGCGCCTCCTCCTGGGCGGAAACAAGACGCGCTTCCGCCGCCGCCGTCTCCGCACGCGCCAGTGCCGTGCGGTAGTCGGACGGGTCGATTTGCACCAAGCGCTCGTCCTCACCCACACTCGCACCCCGCTTCAAATTTTGGGAAATTTCCACAACGCGCCCGGCCACCTCCGCCGCCAGACTCGTCTCGCGCTGGCTTTCCACCACGCCTTGCGTCCGAATACGCACCGGGTAATCCCTCAGTTCCACCGCCAAGACCTCCACCGAAGAGAGCAGCCGCTCCATCTCAGTTTCTTTCGCAACTCGTTGATTGATCACCAGTAATATCGCGATAACCAAGCTTCCGCCAAGGATCACGAGGACCGCGATAAATATAAATACCGCTTGCACGGCGGTTTTGCGTTTTTCTTCTTCTTCCATGAAATTATTTTGTTAGAGCGTGAAGTCGCCACCCAGCGCGAGATGCAGGTCCACCCGATTGTCCAAGCGGAGACGGCGGAGGGCGGCGAGCTGGCTGGCGGTATTGATTTCCTGCTCACGCGTGTCGATGAGAGTGAGAACGTCTCCGGTGCCGCCGGCAAATTCCTCGGCGGCGCTCTGGGCGGCATCGCTGGCAAGTTTCTTGGCGCGGCGAGCGGCGTCTTCCCGTTCGCGCAGGTGGATTTCTGCCGCGAGTGATTGTTCAACTTCGCCAAAAGCGACCAGCACCGTCCGCTGCAAAGCCGCCGTTGCCTCGCGTTCCTCCGCAGTGGCGCGAAGGATGCGACCGGTGATCCGCCCGCCCTCGAAAAGCGGCTGCGTGAGACTGCCGCCGAGCGACCAAACGCCGAAGTCGCTGCTTAAAACATCGCGCAGGGAGGAAGTCGTCGTGCCCGTGGAGCCGGTGAGGCGCAGGCTGGGAAAGCGGGCGAGCCGAGCTTCCTTGGTGCGCGCGCCATCTGCGGCAAGCCGCCGCTCAGCGGCTAGAACATCAGGACGGCGCAGGAGAAGTTCGCTCGGGAGACCGGCGGGCGGCACTGGCGGCAGAGCAGGGAGTTTCGCACCTGCGACCAATTTTCCGGCAGGGTATCGGCCGAGAAGCAGTTCGAGTTGGCGCACGGCGCGGTCTTTTTCTTGGCGGCGCAAGGCAAGCGTTGCCTCACCGGTGGCCACCTCAGACTCGGTCAAACGGACTTGCGCGGCGGACCCGCCGTCCTCGATGATCGCGCGTTCAAACCGCTCACGCACGGCGGCCGCAAGTTGACGGCGCGCCTCCAGCCCTTCGATTGCCAGCAAAATTTGCTCATTTCCCTCGGCCAATGCCAGCCACGCCTTCGCCACCTGCCCGGCCAAGGAAACTCGCGCCGCCTCGTAGTCACGCGCGCTACCCTGGGCATCTGCCACCGCCGCCGCCTGCCCGGCACGCGCGCGCCCCCACACATCCACCTCCCACGCGGCATTCAGCGCCACGCCAAAATGATTGCTTAAACTGGTCGGCGCGCCGGAGACTCCCGGCAGTGGCAAGCCGACAAACCGTTGCTGCAAGCGGGTTCCCATGCCGTCCGCGCTAAGACTTGCTTGCCTCGCCGCGCCTGCGATTTGTGCCTCCGCCGCCGCCCGCTCGACGCGCGCCGCTGCCGCCTGCAAGTCTGGATTTGCCTTCAAGGCCTCTGCCACCAAGCCCGCCAATTCCGCGCCGCCCGTCTTGCGAATCCAGCGTTGATCGATCCCCGCTTGCGCCTCAAGCGTTCCGGCCCACGTCCCGGGAGCCGCCAATTCCGCATCTCCCAGCCGCGATCCTGGCGAAACCACACCGCAGCTCGCCAAGCATGCAAATGCTGAAAATTTCAAACCGCGACCCAATCCAGTCGGCAACAATCTAAGGTGTTTCATCAAGCGGATGTCGTGAATTTCTAGCCGTCACAAGGATGTCCGGAGAACTCGCTAGGGGGAAACCATGCAGCGTGCCAAGCATTTAAGCAATCCACGGGATGCAATTTCATGAGTGAAATCTGCAAACCAGAGCGGCGACCGTCGCTGTGACAGCGCATCCGTGTGTGGGGGGACGGGAAGAAACCTGAGGAACTCAGTATTTCACGCCGCAGCCGTAAGGCTTGTTTTTCGCGTTTTTTACCTCTCCGCCAGCGAGTGTGGCTTCTAGGGCCGCGACGAAGAATTTCTCCGCGCTCTCCACGTCCGCCACGTCAGTGCTTGCCTTTGAGTCGATCGCGCCATCATAGACGAGCATGCCTTCCTTGTTGATAATGAACAAGTGGGGAGTGACCTTCGCGGCGTAGGCCTTGCCGATTTCTCCCGTGGGATCCATCACAAAATGAGCGGCTTTGCTCCCTTCCGCCTCCGCGATTTTCGCCATGGCGTCCGGCTCGTGGTAGCCCTGCTTGCCCTTCGCGCCGGAATTGATGCTCACCCAAACGACGTCTTTTGCCTGATAGTCGGTTTGCAGTTTCGGTAAATTTCCGCTGGAGTAATGCTTCTTCACAAAGGGGCAACTGAAGTTCACCCACTCGAGGACCACGACTTTGCCGCCGAGTTGTTTGAGCGAAATTTTCTCGCCCCGCAGATTTTCGGCCGTGAATGCGGCCGCGGGTTTGCCAATGTCTTGGCCTTTCGAGTTCACGAGTGCGAGGGTTCCAACGATGGCGACTAAGGTAATGAGTTTCATGAGGGGAGGGTGGATTCTCGTCAAAACTCGGAAGGCATCGTGAATTGTCCAATCATTTTTTACGGATTTTTCCAAGTGAGCGAGAAGGGTGCGCATCCCGCTTTTTCGGCGAAAACCAAGCGCAATTCCCGGAGCGGCGTGGGTGCGTATTCGCCTTTTGGCACTTCGGCCAGCCAGTGCGCGCCCACCCGCTTGAACTCAATGAGCGCCGACGGAGCCACGCAATCGGGAGTCGCCGGAAAAACCGCGCGATCGGTGAGATCCAAGGAAATCCCAGGCTCCGGCTGGATTTTTAGAAGCAGCGAATCCGAATTTTCGCGCACCACGAGATGCAAGTCAGAGGTGCGCGAGCGCGGAATGTGCGCAAGTGCGGCGTGAATCCATGGCGTGTCCTCGGTCGGCACCGCCGCGCCGGAATCCAGCGCAAGCGCGAGTTCGGCATCTCCCGGGATGCAACTTTCGTCGTTGCAAGCCAGCCAAGAGACCTTTCCCGTCAATTTCACAGGTCCTGTTGCGTCTGGCGGCGCTGTGAAAGCGACGGGGAAAACCACGCTGCCCTTGTAGCCGAAGCCAGCCAAGCCACCCGCTGCAAAACGCTGTGGAATCGGGTGCTCCAACTCGCCTGCCGCCCATCCCGGCGGCAATTTCCATGTTACGGAAATTTTCATTCCGCCCTCGCCAGGGTTTTCCCAATAAGTGTGCCAACCCTCGTCTAAGACCAGTCGCAGAGCGGTTTGCAAAGGCTTTCCTGCTTGATATTGCGCCGCCACGCCACGCCATTCCACCTCGGCCTTGCCCGAGCGGACTCCGGCCAGAGCCACGGAATTGAATATAACGAGCGAAACCACAGCGCGGGCAATCATTCGGAATCCTTCACCCAAGTTTCTTCACCCGACAAGCCACGGAAGGCTCACAGCAGTGAAAAATTTCAGATTTCAGGTTTCAACAAAGTGACAGACAAAAGATTTGTTGAGGAAATCGCCATGAAGAACCGGCGCTCTTGGATGGGCTGCGTCAGCGTAGGGTAAGACCCCATGGGTGGGGCGGCTATTTTACGGCATCTTCATTCGTGTCCGGCTTGCCCTGTCGAATGACGGAAGCTCGCAAGATTAACCTAACGAAAAACGAAATGAAAACAAACATGAAGTCCTTGAATGTGCTTAGCTCCTTGGTGGCGGTATCCGTCCTTGGGATAAGTTCCGCGCTTGCTGCCACGACCTCCTCGAAGGATGGCATCATGCAAACTACCACGAATTCGAGCAACTCGAATGAGCTTTCGAATGATGGATTGCCCATCTTGAACACTGGCGTTCAAGAGCTCGGCCTGAGTGGAAAACTCAACTGGGATGCCGATACGGTCTATAGCTTGGATGTGAGCTACGGCCGGTTTTTTACACCGAACTGGCTTCTTGGTATCGAAGGCGGCTTGAGCGGGATTGATAGTGAAAAGGACTATCGAGTCGGTGCCTTTGCAGAATATAACTTTCTCACAAATACCAAGTGGGTTCCATTTATCCGCGCGACTGCCGGGTATGTGCATCCTAGCACCGGTGACGACGGCTGCCTGCTGGACTTGGATGCAGGTCTCAAGTACTTCATCCGTTCCAATCTCGCGATCTCTGCATCAGTCGGTGGTGGCTGGAATACCAACGGCGACGCGGACTTCGAAAAGCAAGTCAACCTCGGGCTGAAGTTCTACTTCAACTGAGTCAACGCCGGGCAGCATAGGAATCCGCCTATGCTGCGCTCGGAGGAGGGCGGCGAACCAATGATAAGATATGCAACGGTGTCCAACATTGGCCTCATGAGGTGGCATAGATCTTGGCGAGACGGGCTAGGGTCTGGGTCCAAGAGCGTTTGGTATCCAGATGATTTTTCAACCAGCGAATGAACTTCACGGTGCGCTGAGTGAGTCGCTGGATGGCCTTTTGGAGAACCGTCAGTCCGCTATATCCCTTGTTCTTTGAGTCCTCGTCCCGGTCAGCAAGGGTTTGTGCTTTGCGTTTAGTCTCGGCCTCGTTGCGGATCTCGGTCTCAACAAAGTGACATACAAAAGATTTGGCAGCCCCTTGGACTGCGTGCAGCCTGCTGCCGCTTTGGGGCCACGCAGCCTGCTGCCGCCCCGTCAACCCCAGCCCCGCAGAGCCACCGGAATTTTCTTCCTCATCTCACTAACACATCACGCCTGACAGCAGGCCGTCTCAACGAAAGCGGCAGCCCCTTGGACTGCGTGCAGCCGTCACACCTATCGCCACGGTGGTTCACAAAGCCGGCGGCTCCCGCGATCTTGATCTTCCGGCCCCGCAGCTTTCTTAACAGAAACAGCATTAAACCTCGCCAGATATCCTCCAGCTCGACAGCTTGCACAGGTCATTGATCGGCACGCCGTCAATTGCCCCCCGCGACTCACCCCCTCGACTTGAGCACCCCCATGCCCGCCACCCGCGCCTTCGCCTCCTCCGTCAGCGGC
>JBEGOB010000566.1:0-4502 GCA_041182265.1 Verrucomicrobiota bacterium
AGCTTGGGATCCGAGACGGCACGAAACTGAATTTCTGATGGTGCTCTCGAACATGTTAGAAAAAGTATAGTTGATTCAGAATTTACGGGCTTATTGGTATCGAATGACGTCACTTGGCAGAAAAGGAAGGAGGCGATGAGCGGGATGTGGATGCCGCTCGCTTGAAGCAACCGTTTGCTGAGGGGCAGCACGCTGCCGTTCTGAGTATCGCGGTTTCTCTCTTGTCATCGTTGGGGATGAGTGACGTTAAAGTTGTCGGTGGCCGGACCGAAGGAGGGAAAAGAGGGGGCAAGCTCCGGCGAGCGGGTCATCACCGATTCGGTTTCCAGAAGGCGCTGTTCGCTCCACCTTTGGTTTTGTCAATTTCTTCGATTTCGGATTTTGACAACTCGCCGACATGCCCGTCGAAATAAACCACAACGATCTTATCTCCATGTCGGTAGGCGAGATCGCCGGCGGTTGTCTTGCTTTCACGCTTATTTGGTTCCTTTGAAAACCAGTTCAGACGTGAGCGGTATTGGACCCCCAAGTCCGTAGCCGAGGCGAAGGACATTGACTGTGATGGGGCGGTAACAGTTGTCACGGTATGGGCATTACGGGCACTGGGCACTCCGCCGGAAGAAGCTACCCCGGTTTCGTTGATCCCGAATGAGGCCGCTAGTGACCTGTGAAAAGGGCCTTTGTTGCGAAACGCCTTTGGATCCAGTATTGAGATTGGGACTGTTTCGGATGGAGCGTTAGCTGGAACTGTGAATTCCCCGCGCAGGTAGTTGAGGTATTCCGGCACTTGAAACCACCAGCCAAGGCGTTCCCCGGTCTGACCGTTAAACTGTTTTGGTACGTATCTTCCACCGTTATCAGTGGCATAACTTGCGTTGGCGAGCTGGAGCTGGGACAGGCTCCGAATGGCACCGGTCTTGTCTGCCATGTCTCTCATCCGCCCGATTCCAACCAGCGACAAGGCTGCAACGGTGACGATGATTATGATGACCACTAACAACTCTGTAAGTGTGAAGCCTCGTGAAAAGGAATGTCTTGATCTGGGTCGCATGGGTTTGAGCTTGTGTGGACGCTAGGGATTGAATGAAGTCAGTGAACGGAGCGGATGGTAAAGAAATATATATCGTGGAGAGCTAGGCTATGCAGCACCAATTCCGGAGTAGCGCCATGGGTTAACGAATTTTGGTAAATTGCTCGATTTTTAACCGGGCTGTCGTGGTGTCATTTTTTCGAAAAAACTCATTGGTGGTGGGAATTTGAATTGGTCCGAAAAATGTTGATAGAGCTGGCGATAGGTGGCGAAGCCGTGGACAAGGCCGTTCAATGGAGCGTCGCTGGCGGTCGGTGAGCGGGTCCATGCACCGATGTCGCGCATCTCGCCATATTGATCCGTCTTCCTGCAAAGCACGAGCTTGGTCTCTTTCAGCACGTCACGTGCATCGTTCAAGTCGCCCAGCAAGCTCACAAGGTAGCTCAACAGACGCTGCTGCTATGCAGTGAGTTGGTAGGTGAATTCCTTTTCCGGGGTGCTCACGCGTGAAATCTGGTTCAGCCTCACTTCCGCTCGCAAGAAAGGTCGTCGAAGCTGGGGGCGGAACGTTGCGTAGGCCGATCCATCGTTCGCCTCGCTTGCGAAGCGGCGCCTGTGCCGACTAAGGCGGTAAAACTGTTCAAGGGGCACCACATTCCAGTCAATACGGTATCTGCATCGTCGTGCACGATTCCTGCACTTGGTCCGAATCCTACAGGAAGAGTGAGCACCTGCGCCTGGGCCTCTAGCCTTGGTTTGAGGGATGCATAGGACAGATCCTGCACCGCGACGTCCTGAGATTTTGCCAGTGCCGCCGCGATGCCCGCGCTCTGGCCGATGAGCATCCAAGTTGCCTCGATGCGCAGCGATGACATTGCCACATGAGTGCATGACAACGCTACCGGCACCAGCAAGTTGTCGCATTCCGTCTGCTGCGGCAGGATCGAGCGATAAGGGACGTGATATGGGTATCCAATGCGCTGAGGCATCTGCCGCACGGGGAAAATGGTGCCTTCGTTGATCACCTTGCCATCGGGCTGGATCACGCGGCGGCAATCGTGCGAGTCGATCGGGAATGATGAAACCATGATCGGGTCTGGCTTGGTGATATTCTTGAGGATGTCGCTCTGCTTGATGACATATATGCCCCGCATGCGGCGACTTGCGCGGACATAGAGTTGCGGCGGGAAGTGACCGGACGCTGTGAATTCATCGGCACAAAGCCCGAACCCCGCGACATCATCGCGACGGGCGCGGGTGAAGACCGGATCCGTTTTCATGAAATGAATGATCTCGAGCGTATACTGCTTGTGTGCGTCAAGGATCGCCGCGCGGCCGGCTTGGTCCGCCTCGGCCCACGCCTTGGCACCGCCAATGAGGCCGATGGAAAACTGCGCACCAATTTCGTTGTTCGCGTCGATCTTGTTGTTTGGAACTAAGAGTCTACTGAAGTTCACCTTGTTCTGGCCGTGGCCCGCGACGTAGCGGCGGATCAGTTCGAAGCGCGCCGGATCGTAATTTGCGGGTTTCGGCACAGGCACTTTGTTGGCCGCATTTTTTGTCATAGGGATCCGAAAGCTGTAAGTCATCAGTTCGTCGTCGCCGATTTCATTCGCACCGCGTCCGACGGCGGTGATCAGTGGCAATGGATTGCCTTTTGCATCGAAGCCGTTAATGTTCATGATCGTCTTTGGATACTGTCGTCCGGCATGGGATTCGCCGTATTCAGCGCGGCTTTCCCGGTCGATGCGCCAGCTAACGCCAGCGGCGGCCATCAGGTCGCCCTCGTAGCTGGCATCGATGAACACTCGGCCGGTAAAGGTTTCGTCGCTGGTGACGATGCTGGTGATTCGAGGACCGGTTTTGTTGACCGATTGAAGGTAGCGCCCGGTCAGGACTCTCACTCCGGCCTCGGTTAGCATGTCGTTGGTCACTTTGGATGCCACTTTGGCTTCGTAGGCCCAGGGGGCCTGATTCTTAAGGTTTACATCGTAGGGCAGGGGAACTCCACGGCTTTGATAGTCCTGTTGGATGCGCAGGTGCCATTCATGGAAAAGGCCCATCAGTCTGTCGCGATACATCTGATCGGAGTCGCTGAAACTCAGGCCACCGGTGTTCATTCCGCCGACGTGGGTGGTCGGTTCAAGAAGGATCACCGAGGCCCCCTCACGTGCGGCGGCTATGGCAGCGCAGTAGCCGCCGGGGGTGGATCCGTAAACAATGATGTCGGCACGGGACCGAGCATGACTGGGCGAACTGATTGAAAACGAAAGGACGAAGGTGGTGAAAAGGATACGCAGATTCATGGCTGGGATTAGAGGCTGGATTTAGTGCTGCTGAAATGACGCTTTTAACTAGGTACCCCAGACGGCCCACGGGTCGCAAATCCAGGAAAAAATCGATCCTCGCCCTCAAATCGGTGCTGGAACCGCAAAGATCCACGCCGGGAAAATCCAAGAACAGGGACGGGGAGCGGAATCAATTTTGGCTGCATAGGCGAGTCCGATTTTGGTTGGTGGTTGGGGAAATAGATCGGGTCTCACTTGGATCGCGTCAGTATCTTGCCGATGAATCTGCCTAGCACAACTCCGCCCACTACCAGCAGAGGGTAAAAATACAGATACTTCCCTTCGAACACGATCAACAAGATTCCGCTGACTATGCTGCCAGCTATGAAGCCGATGGCGATTCCGATGAGGCTGCCAAAAAACTGCGCGGGGCGGAATGTGTTCTCGAGTGTCAGCGCCTGAAGCGGTGCTTCCCTCGCTGAAATCGCAAGTGCATCGAGGAAGTCGTTTGCGACGGTCAGCAAGCTCTCGCGTTTCCTCCCTTCGAGAATCGTGTGACTTACGCCGGGACCAATCATTCGGGCTTTTTTCGGTGCGCGTATCGCGAGGTATCCATCCTGCACCTCGATGAAGCCGGTGAAGGCGGTGGAGAGGAAGCGCAGGACGCTGGGTTTGCAGATCGAAGCCATGTCAGAAAGGCTGGGAACCATGTGATCGGCGGATTTGATCGATGCCACCATGGCCTCATAGGCTCCGCCGCCGAAGATGTGGTAGTTCTTGTTGAATGCCTCAACCAGCCGTCGTTCATCAATCGGAGCGGTCGGTGCGAGTTTCAAATCCAGACCCTTGATTCCCAGGAAATTCAATCCACCGGCGGTCTCACGCCGAGGCACGAGATCGAAATTCGGGAGATTCAGTCCGGAGGTGGGGATCACGACGACCGTATGCCAGACGAAGGAGTTGCCAGATTCCCTTCCCCAGGCATCGAGAATCTCAAACGGCCTGTTTCGATAGACTCCGAGAACGTGATCCCGGTAGCTATCCGCCTTCCTGAAGATATCAAGGCTGCGTGCGCCGTCGGAAATCCCCCCCTCCGATTCCGCGTGGACCTCGTCACCGTTCGGCTGGGCCCCGGTGGCGGTTTTGGTCTGATGGTCGTTCAGGGCGTGTTTTGCGCCGGCTCG
>JBEGOB010000567.1:0-9038 GCA_041182265.1 Verrucomicrobiota bacterium
GCTTGTCCGTTCCGTTGGATAGCTTGTCCGCTCTGTCGGATAGCTTGTCCGCTCTGTTGGATAGCTTATCCGTTCCCTCGGATAGCTTGTCCGCCCCGTTGGATAGCTTATCCGTTCCGTCGGATAACTTGTCCGCTCTGTTGGATAGCTTATCCGTTGCCTCGGATAGCTTATCCGTTCCGTCAGGTCACTTATCCGCCGCACCGGATCGCTTGTCTGGAGGGTCGGGCAAGAGATCCTCCCGAAACTGATGCACACAATGGATGCGGCGAACACTGAAATGACTTCGATCCGAGAATACAGACTGAAGGAGGGAGCGTGCGGTCCTCAATATCCGGGTGAACCTGCAACATTCATCTTACTACAAGAGATTGATTTCTGGCCCCGCGATTTGCCGGAATCATCATACCTACCCGCAAAAGCCAAAAAAGAAGCGGTCCGACTGATCATCCATCAGGGAAAACCCATTAACCCGATGGCATCTCAGTCGAACCGCCTTTGTCTTGCGACGGATTCTTAAACAGCAAGCAGCGTGCCAGAAATTAATTCCCACTCAAAAAAATCAGCAGAAATCACAACTCCCACTCAGTGAGTCGCCGAGAGTTTCAAAACTCCGACGTAAGGGAGATTCCGATATTTGCCATTGTAGTCCAGTCCGTAGCCAACAACGAACTCATCTCCAATCTCGAAGCCCACGTAATCCGCATTGACCTCCTCCGCGCGCTCCTTGTCCTTGGCCAATAAGACGGCGGTATGCACAGCCACCGCGCCCTCCTCCAACAAGCGCTGCCCCACCGCGTGCAGCGTCCTGCCAGTGTCCAAAATATCATCCAACAGCAAAACATGCCGCCCCTTCACCTCAGGAAAATGCCGATCCAGAAAATCCACTTTTCCCGAGCTTTCCAGCCCGCCGTGATAGCTCGCAACATTCAAGCACTCGATCTCCAAAGCACGCGGCACACGACGGAGCAGGTCCGCAGCGAAAACCAGCGCTCCTTTGAGCAAAATAATCACCACCAAGGTGCCACCCGGAAAGTCTCTCTCAATTTCGAGGGCCATCGAATCCAGGCGCTTTTCAATCACTGCTTCGTCGATCAATATCCGCTCAATGTCGTTACGCATGCCGACGGGATAGACACTGCACAGCCCTGCGCCAAGCGCCAAAGTCAATGCCTGGAGATCATCGCTCGCGCGAAAACTTCAAAACGCGCTCGCCATCACGATAATAATCGAGCCGGTCACGCGCATGAATCTCCAAAAACTCGGGATCTTCACGCAGCGCCCGATACTCGATCTGATGATACTCACGCTCTGCCAAGGCCTCGATCTCACGGAGTTTCGCGGCCTCCAACTTGGCCTCCATCTTCTCCATCGCACGCTTCTGCGGAAAGGCCGTCGCAGCAACAACAAACCCAATGGCCATGAAGAACATCACAAGCATGACGCGGCCAGCACTCCGGATCGCCCGAGTCCGGGCCTCCAGTCGCACCAACTTCATGCTTGCTACACTTCCCCTAGCCATTTTGTAAAAACGACCAATCCTTCAAAATTCTCGCCTGTCAAGCAAACTCAAACGGACAAGCACTTCACCACCACCGGTGGCTATCAGTGGTCGAGCTTGAGCTTTCTCAACTTTGGCTCAATCACGAAGCGGCAATACGAGTTCTTCGATTTGTTCTCTTTGTAATAATTCTGGTGATAGTTCTCAGCCGGATAGAATTTCGCCGCTTGTGTGATTTCCGTCACGATCGGGCTCTTGAAGTCAGCCTGGGCCGCCACTTTTGAGGCCTCGGCCACTTTCTTTTGCGCCTCGCTGTGGTAATAAATCGCCGAGCGATATTGAGTGCCCACATCATTTCCCTGACGATTCAGCGTAGTCGGGTCATGCAAATCCCAAAACCACGCCAAAACTTTCTCCAGCGAGATTTTCTCAGGATTGAAAACAACATGCACCACCTCCGCATGGCCAGAATCGCCCTCACAAATATCTTCGTAAGTCGGGTTCTCAATTTGCCCGCCCATGTAGCCGGAAGTCGCGGAATAAACGCCTTCAAGCTGGCTGTAAGCAGCTTCGATGCACCAGAAACATCCCGCTCCTAAGGTGATCATTTGCGCTCCAGAGGGAACTTCGGGCATTTTTGCAGGAGCTTTATCAGTGTCTGTCATTGGTTTTTGGGGTTCGCAGGAGGCCAGCGTCGGTATCAAAAGCAAGAGGGAGAGGATGAAGCGGCGAGTCATGGTGCTAGGATACACAGGATTTGAAATTGTCCCCGGAAAAGTTTCACTCACCACTCGATTCCAACACCTTCCTCGGGAATGAGAACTTGCTCGCTGATTCCAAGCCGGTCTGCCTCCATCAGCAAGCGCTCGACTGGCTCGTCGTGTGGCTCGTTGCCCAGTGGAAAAGTTCCGTAATGCATGGGAATCAAGAGCTTTGCCCCAAGATCCACAAAGGCGCGGACCGCTTCTTCCGGGTTCATGTGGACGTCACGCCCACTGGGCGACTCATAGGCCCCGATCGGCATGAGCGCGATGTCGATGTCATACCGTTTGCCGATTTCTTGAAACCCATCGAAGTAAGCGCTGTCCCCACAGTGGAAAACGGTCTTGCCTCCCGCCCGGACGATGTAGCCGCCGTAGTCGCGGTGCGTGTCATGAATAAACCTCGCCCCCCAGTGATGCGACGGCGTGTGAATGATTTCCAAAAGGTCAAAACTCAGCGCATCCCAAACTTTCATCTCGTGAGTGGCTGGAAAACCAAGCCGCTTGACGAGCGAACCACTGCCCAGCGGCACCACAATGCCCTCGCGCGCTTGGAGAATTTTCAAACTCGGCTTATGCAAGTGGTCAAAATGAGCGTGAGTCACCAAAACAAGATCCACCTCCGGCACCCCATGCAAGTTCAGTCCCGGCCTGCGCTGTCGCTTCACCGGACCATGCCAAGTCGCCCAGTTGGGATCGACGATCACCGAATGCCCGGCAAATTGAAGAAAAAATGAGGCGTGGCCAATCCATGTGATGCGCACTTTATCCACTTCCGGAGGGGCCAAGACCGGCTCCAACACATCCCCACGCGTCCGCCGAAACATCCCCGGCACAATGCGATGACGCAAAAAACGCAAATTCCTCCCCGGCCAACCTTTATGCGGCAGCAGACCAGAATACCGAACGGGCAAGGGCTTCATCGGCAGTGGCTGCTCAGGTTCTCCCATGCCCACACGCTAGCCGAAAAATCCCGACTTTGAACGAAAAACCGCGAAGTCATGATGCGTAGGCAGCTGAAATTTTCTCAGCCCATTCTTCCGCACGCGCCGCAAATCCAAGTTCGTTCGCGGCATACAGAATCCCTCGTGAAACATTGATCACATCCGGCGCCGACCTTCCTGCCGCCGCAAGCGATGCCAAGTCGCCACCCTGCGCACCCAGGCCCGGCACCAACAATGGCGCATCCGGCATCTTTTCCAAAACGTCCGCTGCATTCGTAAGCCCCACAACGTAACCCACATCCGTGGCACGCAATTCCGCCTTCGCGCGCTCGCCCAAGGCAGTCACAAGCTCAAAAACCGAACGACCGTCCGCCAGCTTTTGACGCTGAAAATCCGCAGACCCCGCATTGGAAGTCACTGCCAACAGGTAAATCCCCTTCCCGCTCCAATCCAAAAACGGCTCGATGGAATCATACCCCAAAAAGGGATTGAGCGTGACGGCATCGACGTTCCATCCGCCAAAATATCCTTGGGCATAGTATTTTTGCGTCTCGCCAATGTCGCTGCGTTTCGCATCCAAAATCACCGGAACATCGCTTGGCATTGCCGCCAATAATTCTTCCAAGAGGCGAATCCCCTCGATCCCCATGGCCTCGAAATACGCCATATTCGGCTTGAATGCAGCAGCCCAAGGTGCTGTTTCCTCAATGACTTGAGTCAGGAAATTCCGCGCAAACGCCGCGCCGCCATCCCCTGGCCTCGGGTCCAGCCCAACACAAAGACGGGAGCCTGTTTTTTCAATTCGCTGCTGCAATCGCTCGGAGAAGTTCATGCGCGCAGAATGCCCCGATCCCAAAATTTCGGAAGTCGAAAAACACGCATTTGCCCAAGCAGCCGCATAAAACGCCACACCCGACTTGGAGTTGACCCCGCACGCCACAGACAGGATGCTCACGCCGTGGTGTTGAAACTACAGAATATGCCCAGCCAACCCCGCATCGCGCGCTCAAGCCACCTTTCCTCTGCCCTAGCTTCCCTGCTGGCAGCCGCGCTGACGTGCTGCGATTCGCCCGAGCCCAATGCCGAGAAATCTCCCTTAACTGCGGAATCCACCCTCCATGTCCAACTGGCCGGTGCCCGGATCGACTCGGCAAAATCCAAGCTCGAACAGCACCAACCGGGTGAGGCGCTCTCCCTCAGCATCTCCGCCCTGCTCGCAGACGCATCGTCCACCGAAGCACTCGCACTCGCGGAGAAAATCCTCACGGAAACCCGCTGGAATCTTCCGGAAATTTCCCTGCCACACCCCTCGCAGATCGACCACATCACCTTCGCCGAACCCGCCTCGCTATGGGTCTCATTTGGCGGTGAAACCAATGCATGTGTGCGCTGGAATCTTGAGACGGCAAGCATCGAGAGTGTCCTTTTCCCGGAAAATAAATGTGTCACTCGAAGTCTGATTTTCGATCCAACACATCGCGCAGTGATCGTCCAACGCCATGGCGTGATGCTGCTCTGCGATGCGCAGACGCTCAAACCACGCGCCGTCCTGCCCAACCTCCCGGCATCATTCACCCCTGCATCCGTGGTCGTTTTTTCGGACGATGGCCTGCTATTTGCCCACCCCACATCGGCTCCAGAGAACGATGGGAAAATCCTCTGGCAAGTCCGCGACACCGCAACCGGTGAGCTCATCCGCGCCTCGGAATCCGCGATTGGCGCAGACACCCCGCCCGCCCTCGCCGCCGCTCTCACACGCCAGAAATTGCGCATCATCCATACCGACGGCAGCCTGACCGAAATGCCGATTTCCCCAATCGAACCGATCGAAACCACGCAACTCCCCCAAGCCACCACCCTTCTTCAAGCGCAGTTTTCCTCGGCGGGCGACGCGGTTCTCGCGCTCATCGACTCCGGTCCGCACCAAGCGCCGCAACGATCGATCATCTCCTACGGCGACTCCGAGGACAACTCGCTGGAGCTTAACGCGCTTGCCCGGCGGTTTCCCTGGAGCCGCCATCCCTGCCTCTGGTCCGGACTGCTCAGTGATCCCGAGCTAGCCCCCTTCGTCGTGGATCAAGCCACGCTTTCGTTTCCAAATTCCACCCTCGCGCCCATCGAGCTTTCCGCCGAGATCAGCGCCGTCGCGACCGGCCAGAACCGGATGATCACGGGCGAAATCACCGGCCTTGTCACCCTCCATCGCCTTCTGCCCCTGCCCGAAAAAAAGTCACCCACACGCCCCGCCAAGCGCCCCGGGAACAAGGATCTTGTGTCGCTCGACCACCTCGCATGCGCCCTCAGCGGAGTCCGCTATGACGAAAAATTGCGCAATTTCACACGCATCGACCACTCCGAACGCGCCTCAGCCCTCGCCGCATGCGATCTCGCTGCCATCCATGAAATTTTTCCAAATCTCGACTTTTCAAAAATCCCAGCGCTTTTCGAAATCCCTCGCGAACTTAGCCCCACCGCGAACCAAGTTCTCACCTCCCGTCTCGCCGCCGCCGATCCCAAAAACCCGGCGGCCTTAGAAGAAGCATCGAAAATCAAAGCAATCTTCGCGAAAAACGACCTAAGCTCGCTGACCGCCGCCCTCAAATCCACCGACGGCACGGGCCCCGCCATCGCCACCGCTCTCGCCCTCGCCCTCACGTCGGATCAACCTGAGAGCATCCAAGCCTGCCTCGAAATCGCAAAAAACCTGCCTCCGCTCCTCCGCAAAATTTCACTCTCCCGGATCGCATGGCTCCAAAACCGCAAAGCAGATGCGCTTTCGGTTTGGCCCGAGCTCATCCCCGATCTCTCAGAAACTCGCAAACACGAGGACTGGCTCGGCTGGGAACAGGGCGACTTCGCCCCCGCCTTGCAAACGATTCGCCAAGCGGTGAATGACGAGTTGGCCGCCATCGAGGTGCCTGAAAACTCAAGTCCTGAGCAGCGCGCCGCCATCGCCAGCCGCCTGCTTGACCCGCAAACCTTGGCCGCTGTGGGACGCTCGCGCTTCGCAGACGCCTGCCTCAAGGCAGCCCTAGCATTTTCCAGCCACAGTTCCGAAACCCAAACCACGCTCCAACTCGCTGAAATCGCCAGAAATCTTGGAGCTCCTCCCGAACCTTGCCTACGCGCAGAAGCCCTCGCACTGACCGCCCTAGGCGCTTACGAAAAGGCTCACCCACGCTGGATCACCCTCATCACCGAGCACCCCGTGGAAACTCACTTACCAGCCGACTACGCGGAGGCGGCTTACACGGCTTTTGAAAATGCGGACCCACGCCAAGCCATGGAAATCCTAACCACCGGCCTCCACCGCTTCCCCGATGACGCGAATTTCGCCCTCCGCGCCGGTTGGGTTGCCCTCCTTACAGGAAATCCAGAACGCGCCTATCAATTCCTCCTCACTGGCCAACGCATCGGATACCCGCAGGAAAAACGCGAAAACGCGACCGCGCTCCTCACCATCGCCGCCGAGCAAGTCGGCGCGAATGACGATGCAACTGTCTATTTCAGAGACCTCCTCGCCATTGACCCCGCATGGGCCAACGCAAAAACCCTCGACACGCTCGAATGGCCGGAAGAGCTCAAGTGGACTCTCCGGCAATTCATGCACTAGCCGCAATCAAGCAAGGTCCCTCACCTGAACCTGCGCCCACCAATCCTTAAAGGAAGCGATGAAAACGTTGTGATCAGGGTCAATCTGGTAAGCGTCGTGCTTTTCAATGCTGTCGAACTGCATGGTCAGCGCGTAGTCCCAAGATTGGTCGATCACTGGACGCGGCATGACAGCCGCAGGCAAGGCCCAGCGCCCACTCGCAACGAGACCAAGCTCAAAAAGTCCGTCTAAACCTTTCTCAAAGGCTGCACGGTCTGCTTCATTTTTACGCTCATCTTTGAGCCAGAAATACACATGATGTTCCATTCATTTGGGATTAACCCCGTGCACTCCCAACCGGCAAGCCCAAATCTCGAGTTCCACTCCAGATTTCATTTGCGGCCCGTCCTCACACTCGTAAGATTCGCGCAAGTCCATGAGTCGCCTGATTTTCCCACTCTTCCTGCTGGCCTGCGCCACCACACCCCTTCTCTCTCAGGCACCCTCTGCTGTCTATCAATCCGTCCTCAGAATCGAGGCTGCGACTCAGGTCCCGGACTACCAAACGCCCTGGAACTCGGGCCGCTTTGGTGGCGGCATCGGCACCGGATTCCTCATCGGGAAAAATCAAATCCTCACCAACGCGCACGTCGTGTCTAACGCCCGCCGCGTTCTTATCACCGTCCACGGCAGCCCTCAGAAATACCCCGCTAAGGTCGATTTCATCGCTCACGACTGCGATCTCGCATTGCTCTCCGTGGAGAATTTTGAGGATTTTAAATCGTTCCCAACCTTCACCTTTGGCGACGTCCCACAACTGGAATCTCAAGTCCGCGTCATCGGCTACCCCATCGGTGGCGAACGCCTCTCTGTGACGCGTGGCGTGGTTTCACGCATCGACTTCCAACCGTATTCTCACTCTCGCGCGGACTCACACTTGGTTGTTCAGATCGACGCTGCCATCAATCCCGGAAACTCTGGAGGCCCAGTCGTCCAAGACAACAAGGTCGTCGGCGTGGCTTTCCAAGGCCTCCGCCAAGCCGACAATACGGGATACGTGATTCCAACACCCGTCATCCGCCGATTTCTCAAGGACATCGAAGACGGGAAATACGACCATTACGCCGACCTCGGAGTCACTGAGTTTCCTCTGCACAATCCCGCCATGCGCAAGGCAATTGGCCTCCCTAACGACAACAAGGGAGTTCTCATCACCAATGTGATCCCCACGAGTTCCACCGATGGAGTCCTCCAAGCCGGGGACATTCTCCTCTCTCTCGACGGCAAATCCGTGGACAGCGCCGGCATGGTGGACATCGACGGCGAGAAAGTGAATCTGAACGAAATCATCGAACGGAAATTTGCCGGAGATCAAGTCGCCGTCCGCTACCTCCGCGACGGATCTTGGAACGACGTGGACGTAACACTCAAGCCCCTTCATTGGTCGCGAATGTATGCTATCGAATATGAGAAATCCCCTCGCTACATGGTATTCGCCGGTTTGGTTTTCCAGCCTCTCGACACCAACCTCTTCGCAAGCTCCAAATTTGATGATGTCACCGTGCGCCGTCTTTACACCGACTACGTCCCCAAAGGCTTGTTTGAGAAACACAAGGACATCGTCGTCCTCACCCGCATTGAAAGCGATCCTGTCACCAGCCAACTCGGTGACTTTGCGGGCTTTGTGGTGCATAAAATCAATGGCGTCGAGGTCACGGATCTGAAGCACGCCCACCAACTGCTCCACCCGAGCGAAGCTCCGGAATTTCATGTCATTGAGCTATTCGGCGCCAAACGCCCTGTAATCATTCCGTCAGCAAGCGTCGAGGATGCAAACAAACGCGTGCAGCAAAGCTACGGCATCAGTCGCATGCTCAACCTAGAAGACTGAAATATGCCACGCGTCGGCATCGCCCTCGGATCGAATCTCGGTGACCGCCTCGCAAATTTGCAGGCTGCTCGCATCCACTTGCAGCAAATTGCCACCCCTGGCACCGAGGTTCTCCACGCCTCGACCTACCAAACCGAACCCCTCTTGTGCCCTCCAGGTTCTCCCCTTTTCTACAATTCCGTCACTGAAATCAGCTACGCAGGAAACCCGCTCGACCTCCTATCACTGACCCAGGCAATCGAAAAAAAACTCGGGCGTCAAAGCGCACCGGAGCGCAACGCACCCCGGATGATCGACCTCGATTTGCTATATTTCGGCGATGAAATACTCGATTTTGACACGCTGATCC